>DAINRO010000037.1:0-23744 GCA_036741795.1 Chloroflexota bacterium | reverse complement strand
GCTGCAACCAATCTCCGCTGCTCCGCCACCAGTTCCGACGCCTCGTCTTCGCTGATGGGCACGCCGTCGCGGTAGAGGACGGACTTGGTGTGGATGGCGGGGATGCGGGGCGTTGAGGTTATTATGCCCGTGAGGTTGAGGGGGTCGACGGCGGAGACGCGGACGAGTTCGCCGGTCTTTTCGGTGCGGCGGACGGCGCGGAGGGCTTCGACGGCCTCGGGGCGGGCGTATTGCTCGCCGTAGAAGCCGGTGACGAAGCGGCCGCCGCGAATCGTGCCCTGGGCCTCCATCCGGCGGAGGGCACGGAGGATCTCGCGCCAGGGGACGGTGAAGGGCTCGCCCTTGACGAGGTCGCGGAAGACGACGCCGTAGCGGAAAAGGAGTTGTTCGGCCCAGGCTCCGGCGAGGTCTTCAAGGGCGAGTTGGCCCGAAGTTAGAAGTTCGAAGTTAGAAGTTAGAAGTTGATCCGACCGAGACTGGCCTTGCGTTAGGGTCGCGTGGAGGAGGGACCAGCGGCCTGAAGGGACGCCGGCGTTGGCGATCGTGCGGAACAGCCGGGCACGGCGTGGCTGGCGGAACGAGCGCTTCTTGCTGCTGGCCATTAGCGACCGCAGCGCCTGGAAGCCGTCTGCGGTGGCTAGGCCCCGGGCGACGAGGTCCCAGAGGCCTCGCTCGACGTCGCCGGGAAGGCGGCGGGTGGCGTTGACGATGTCGTCGTAGAACAGTGCGCCGCGGGTGGCGAGGAGGTCGTAGATCTCGGCGGCTGCTCCGAGGGCCGGTGCAGACTTCCCGGTCCGCTCGTCCTTCGAGACGCCTCCGCTCCGCTTCGGCTCCTCAGGATGAGCGGGAAGGGGCTGGTAGGAGGGCTGAGGCCGGATGCCACCGGAAAGCCAGGAGAGGTCGGCGCGCCTTACCAGCGAGATCGGCGTCGCAGACGATGCCGACGCCGCCTTCTCGGTATCACCATTGGTCCTCGTGGTAAACCGGGCCCAGGCGACGTCGCCTGAGAGGCAGAGTTCGTCGAGCCACTGGCCCTTGTAGGCAGCGACGCGGGCGGGCAGGATGTGGCGCTCCCAGGCGACGGCGGGGATGTCGATCCCCTGCACCTGGGCGATCGCCTCCAGAAGGCCGCGCTTGCCGGAGAGCTGGGTTCCCGGGGCGAGGTGCTGCCAGCGGAGGAGGAAGCGCACGAGGTCCTGCGCCGTGACGGGCTCGATCTCGGAGCGGAGGCGATCTAGGGTGTAGCGGTGGATGCGGGCGAGGAGGCGGCGGTCGCACCACTCCTCGTCCTCGGCGCCCATCCGGAAGCGGCCGCGCATGGCTGAGCCGCCTTCGGCCTCGAGGTAGGCCAACGCGAAGGTAACGGCGGACTCGTCCAGCGCTGTGCGGTCCATCAACTCGCGCACGGTCGTCGGTCCGAGCGACTCGAGGTGCCCGCGGACGATCGCCGAGCGGGCGTCCTCCTCGGATACCTCGCGGCGCAGGGCCGCTGGTAGGTCGATCTCGGGTCGGGTCGTCGCGCCCGGGTAAAGCTTCTCTATGACGGGCAGACTCTCTGCGGCGAACCAGAGACGGTCGCCCTCGGCAGTCTCGCAGACGGCGGCGCGGCGCTCTGCGACGAGTTCGTCGAACCAGTCGGCCCACTCCGGCGCGTACTCGGGGCGGATGGCCACGAGGTTGAGGAGTGAGTCGTGGACCTCCTCGGCATCGCGCGGCTGCGGCTGAGCCTCCTCGACGACGATGTCGATTGCGTCGGGGTCGAGGATGCCGAGGTCGCGGCCACTCTGCGGCAGCGAGCGGCGGAGGGTGATGGCCCGGGCGCGGCGCTCCTCCAGCGGGGCGTCGTCGAGGTAGGTGTAAGGCTTGGAGTTCAGCATCTCGTGGCTGAATGGCGAAGGCTCGGTGGTGTCGCGGGCGTGGAACGTGATCTCGCCGCGCTCGACGCGCTCGAGCACCTCCGCCGTGCCCTCGATGTCCATCGCCTCTGTGAGGCAGTCGTGCATCGTCTGGCGGATGAGGGGGTGATTGGGCAGCGGGATGGCGCCGACGAGGTTCTCCTGGCAGGCGACGAGGACCGGGAAGACCGCCGCCATCAGGTCATTCGCCTTCATCCGCTGGAGGGGAGGCGGCACTCGCTTTCCGTTGCGCTGGCGGAGGACGGCGAGGGCGCGGGTTGTGTTCCAGCGCCAGCGGGCGCCCCACATCGGGGCCTGGGCGATGAGCAGCGACTGCTCGACCGACTCCTGCAGCCAGGCCGGCTTCACCAGCTCGAACATCGTCTCGAGCGGGAAGGAGTTGTTCGGGCCGATGGAAAGGAGCATGGCGTCGTCGCTGGCCGCGGCCTGGAGTTCGAAGTCGAAACTGACGCAGAAGCGCTTGCGTAGCGCGAACCCCCAGGCGCGGTTAATCCGCGCCCCAAAGGGCGCGTGCACGACCAGTTGCTGGCCGCCGCTCTCGTCGAAGAACCGCTCGAAGACGACGTCCTTCTGGGAAGGGACGATGCCCATCATTTCCTGCTGGACCTTGATGTACTGGACGACCTGGTTGGCTGCGTCGCGGGGGAGGGAGCACTCGCTCATCACCCACTCGACCGTGGCGCCCGGGCCATCGGACAAGCGTTCCGCGGTCTCGATCCGCAGATTGGAGACTTCTTCGGAGAGCTCGAGGGTGCGGCCGGGGGCCTCGCCGTTCCAGAAGGGGATAGTGGGCGGGGCGCCGTGGGCGTCCTCGACGCGGACGATGCCGGCGGCTTCGATGCGCTTGATGCGCCAGGAGGTGGTGCCGAGGACGAAGATGTCGCCGGCCATCGATTCGATGGAGAAGTCCTCGTCGAGCGTCCCGACGAACATGCCGTCAGGCTCGGCGATGACTCGGTAATCCGCCAGTTCGGGGATCGCGCCGCCGCACTGGATGGCGGTCATGCGGGCGCCGCGTCGGGCTCGGAGGACGCCGTTGATCCGGTCGCGGTGGAGGTAGTGGGCGACTTTGCCGGAGCCGACGGCGATGCCCTCGCTCTCCAGGTCGAGCACTTCGTCGAAGTCCTCGCGGGAGAGGTCGCGGTAGGGCCAGGCGGAGCGGACGAGGTCGAACAGCTCGTCCTCGCGGTACTCCTCGGCGGCGACCTCGGCGACGATCTGCTGGGCGAGGATGTCGAGCGGCTTCTCGGGCGGATAGACGCGGTCCAGGCGGCCCAGCCTGACTGCGCGGACGAGGGCGGCGCACTCGACGAGTTCGTCGCGAGTCGTTGGGAAGAGGACGCCGCGGGGAGTGAGTCCGAGGGCGTGGCCGGAGCGGCCGACGCGCTGGAGGAAGGTGGTGATGCTGTTCGGCGACTCGACCTGGCAGACGAGGTCGATGGCGCCGATGTCGATGCCCAGTTCCAGCGACGCTGTCGCGACGAGCGCCTTCATGTCGCCGGACTTGAGGCGCGACTCCATCAGGTGGCGGCGTTCGCGGGAGAGACTGCCGTGGTGAGCGCCGACGTGCTCCTCGCCGATGCGCTCGGCCAGCTTGAAGGCGATGCGCTCGGCGAGGCGGCGCGTGTTGACGAAGATGAGGGTGGTGCGGTGCTTCTCGACGAGATCCGCGAGGCGGTCGTAGATGTCGGCCCACTGCTCGCCGGAAGCGACGGCTTCGAGGTCGGTGGGTGGGACTTCGACCGACAGATCGAGGTCTCGTTGGTGGCCGGAGTCGACGATCTTGCAGTCGGGATCGCCGATCGGGGAAACGTGCTCCGTGCCCACGAGGAACTGCGCGGCGTATTCGATGGGCTTCACGGTTGCGGAGAGACCAACGCGGGAGGGACGCCTCTCGCAGACGTGGTCGAGGCGGGCGAGGGTGAGGGACAGGTGGCTGCCCCGTTTGTCGCGGACGAGGGCATGGACTTCGTCGACGATTACGGTCTCGACGGTGCGGAGGACCTCGCGGGCGCGCTCGGATGTGATCATCAAGTACAGGGACTCGGGGGTGGTGACGAGGATGTGGGGCGGGTTCTTGACGATGGCCTGGCGCTCGGCCTGGGAGGTATCGCCCGTGCGGAGGGCGGCGCGGATCTCGGGGAGATCGTACCCAAGTTCGATCGCCACCTCGGCGATGCCCGCGAGCGGGTCTTCGAGGTTGCGCTGGATGTCGTTGGATAGGGCCTTGAGGGGAGAGACGTAGACGACCTCGAGGCGGTTCTCGAGGGCGCCGGCCTCGGCTTTGCGGACGAGACGGTCGATGGCGACGAGGAAGGCGGCGAGGGTCTTGCCGGAGCCGGTGGGAGCGGAGATGAGGGTGTCGCGTCCGGCGAGAATGTGAGGCCAGCCGTCGGCCTGGGCGGTCGTAGGTGCGCCGAAGCGGCGCTCGAACCAGGTGCGGGTTATGGGGTGGAAGCTGTCGAGGACGGGGGCGGTCATGGGTCGAGTTTATCGCGGCCGACATGCCAATAGGGAGTCAGTGGTGGCAGCGTTCACGATTCACAGATTAAGCAGATTGCCACGGAGGGCCACGGAGGGTCTGGACCGAGGTCAGGCGGGACGTTGACCTCCGGGGTTCAAATGGCGCGATTTTGATATAGAATGTAGCCCCCACTGTTCTAAGAAGGAGGACAGTAGACATGTTGCCGGACGCCCTGCCGCTGCTCCATATCTCGGTGGAGCACGAGTGGATGATCAAGCCCGCGGAGTCGCACCACGTGTTCGGTGCGGGGTTCCTGCTGCTGGGGGCGTTGCTGGCCGTAGAGGGGCTGGCCGGGGGTGTGTGGCACGAGAGCAAACTGCGGTCGATGATATTCCCGGTTGTGCTCGTGATGATGGGCGCGGGAATGTTGGCAGTCACACTAATCGAACCGAGCGCACGGATCGCTCACTTCGCGATGGGAATGCCACTGGCGCTGGGAGGCTGGGCGGAGGCGAGGCATCGTGACGGTGTGATGACCCGTGGCTACGCCGATGGGCTGATCATCCTGGGCCTAATATTCGCTGCGGTTGAGATCGGAATGTTCCACCTGGGCGGTGACCTGACCGGTGGAGTCTTCCTTTCCCATGTTGGGCTGATGGTGATGGCCGTGGCACTCGCGGGACTGAGGTTCTACCAGGGAAGGGAACCAACTTCGCTGCCGCGCGCGCTGATGATCGCGGGCGCGATTACAGTGGTGGCCATGATCCTGTTCACTGATTCGCAGTTCCAGCGTTCGGGATCCAGCGGGGAGCCGGCGGTGGCGGAGGCTAGCGCGGGGGAGTGAATGGCAGACCCGGAGGTCTGCAGCTACGCCGGGTCTGCAGCTACACGCCAGGGCTGCAATTGCGCGGTGGCCTGCGGCTGAGCTATCCGGTTGAGACGGAGACGATCGGTTCGATGCGTTGTTGCTCGAAACCGAGGAAGCGGCGAATCAGGGCATTGGCCGCTTCGGGCTGTTCCTCCAGCATGAGGTGGCCGGTGCGTTCGACTGTGACGACTTCGGCGTGAGGGATGTTCTTGCGGAGGTGGGCCAAAACGCGGGTGTAGATGGGGATCACACGCTCTTTTTCGGCGGCGAGGATGAGGACGGGCTGGGTGATGCGGGAGTACTCGATGGGCTTGTCTTTTGGGACATCGGTCCACATGTTCCAGATGGTGTCCATTGAACCCCTGATGCGTGCGGCCGCAAGGTAGTTGGCGCGGATGCTCTCCGCGTCCACAGTAGACGGATCGTAGAACATCTTTTTGCCGAAATTCCTGACCATCATGAGACGCGCCAGTCCGGGCATGAACGGCCGGATGAAGCGGGGGCGAGGAGCGAACGGGATGCGCTGGCCGGAGACGCTGGCGGCGAGTACGACACGCTCGACCCGTTGCGGGGCGGACGCTGCGATCCGCATGACGACTTCGCCACCCATGGAGTGGCCGATGAGCGTGGCGCGATCGATCTTGAGGGCATCCATCGCCCCGAGCACGAGCCGGGCCTGCTCGGTGAGCGAGTAGTCGCCTTCCGGCTGGCGGTCGCTGAATCCGAAGCCCTTGAGGTCGATGGCGACGGCATAGAAGTCACGGGAGAGGTCCTTGAGTTGGTACCTGTAGCTGAAGGTGTGGCCGCCGAAGCCATGGATCATGACGATGGCGGGGTTGTTCCGGTTGCCCGCTTCGACATAGTGGAGAGAGACGCCGTCGAGGGTGACGACCTTGCCGGGGCGTGGCGCGTCAGCCCATGTCGTGTCCTCACGACTTTTCGCGAGCCAGCGGAGCGAAAGTATGCCGGCAATGAGCGCGATGATTGCGACGATTAGAAGAGGCATGGGTTTCTTTCTAGGGGTTCTCCCGGGCTGTTATGGGGATGATATGTGAAGAGTGGTCCATTTCACCTCTCTTCACTCTGCACCATTCACGGTAACAAAGGTTGGCGGGGGATGCGTCCTAGTTTCGACGGCGAAGCGTGCTTGCTGTGCGCCGAATGAACGTGAACTTACAATGAGGGTTAGTGATGCAACGGAGATCGTGGGCAAGACTGTCGTCACGCGCAGGTGGCGAAATCCCGCCAACCCTGGCTGGCAGAATATGCACCACGTAGAGATCGTCTCCCGGCTCGAAGGCGAGCATGTCGACCAGCTCGAAGAGTTGGTGGAGGCTGCAGGCGAGGCCGACGGACACGAGCCCCTGGGAGAGCACAAGTTCCTGCGGATACGAGCGGGCGATGACCTGGCGCTGGCGTTCCTCGCGTACGAGAGTGATCGGCTCGTAGGGTACGCGCACACACTCCTCTACGGCAGCGGCCCCGACAGGCGACTGTCTTGCGAACTGGTGGTCCATCCTGAGTTTCGGCAAGAGGGGACGGGCCGAGTATTGCTGGAGCGCGTTTTGAAGACGGCGAGAGCCGGTGGTGCGGGAAGACTGGACGTCTGGGCCTACAACGATTCCGAGGCGAGCAGGGGACTTATGGGTGCGCTGGGGTTGCTGCCGACGCGCAGGCTGCTGCACATGCACCGCCACCCCGGAGAGCCTCCGCATCTGCCACCGCCTGAGGGTGCTATGGTGCGGCGGTTCGAGCCCGGAACGGATGATGAGGACTGGCTGGCGCTCAACAACCGCATTTTCGAGGCGCATCCCGAGAACGGACGCTGGACACTGGATGACCTCAAGTCGCGCCTGTCGCAGCCCTGGTTCGACCCGAACGACTTCCTGGTGCTTGAAGTGGACGGAGCGATGGTTGGTTGTTGCTGGCTCAAGGTGGAAGACCGTGGCGACGATGGAGCGGTGGGCGAGGTTTACGTGATCGGGGCGGCGCCTGAAGTGCAGGGACGGGGATTTGGCCGGTACCTGCTGTCGCAGGGGCTAGTGCATTTGAGCAGCCGGGGTGTAAGTCACGTGGCGGTATACGTCGATCAGTCGAATGAGAAGGGCGTGGCGCTGTACTGGGCGTTCGAATTTCACCATCACCACGTGGACGTGCTCTACTCGCTGCAATTGACTCCGGATGGGCGCGCCGAAGCGTCTATCCCGGCAATCGCCTGATCGTCAGGTCCCGGTCAGGCGTCCGGGCGGAAGGCCAGCCAGAGCAGGGGGGCGCAGACCAGCAGCATCAGCAGGAAGAACTCCGGGGCGACGAGCAGCCCGACGGCGAGGACGAAGCCACCGAAGACGAGGGCGACTATGGTAGCGATCCGGGCGATCATTCCAGCGCTTCTCTGCTCGCCGGTTACCTTATCGGTAGTCGGGGCCAGGACGAAGGGGAAGATGAGAAGGAGGCCGAAGAGGAGCAATAGAAACCACGGTGATTCGAAGATTGCGAGGACGACCGTGGGTGCCATGATAATCACGACAAGGAAGCAGACGAGAATGGCTTTCCAGTTCAATTCGGACTCCTTTGCGGCTGTTTGTCGAGCGTCAGCATAGCATCGGGAGAGTTCCTGGGTCATCGAGAGGCGCTGGTGGGTTATTGACACCAGGAGTGCCAGTCGGGATCATGTAGGCATGGAATCACGGGGGCGTGCGGGAGCCGCCCTGGACGGGCGGACGGCCGGGCGCGAGCGGAACCGTGAGGCGGTGGTCGATGCAATGTTGGATCTGTACGGCGCAGGCATCCTGGAGCCGAGTGCTGACGAGATCGCGGCGCAATCGGGAGTGTCGCGGCGGTCTGTTTTCCGGTACTTCGAGGATCTGGACGATCTGTGCCGCGAGGCTATCGCGCGGCAGAAGGACCGCGTGAGCCACCTGTTCCTGATCGACGAAGGGGGAGATAGTCGCCAGGAGCGCATCGACGCCTTCGTGGGGCATCGGGCGCGTTTGTACCAGGCGATTGCGCCGGTCGCGCGTGTGGCGAGGATGCGGGCGCCGCTGCAACCGGTGTTGGCGGAGCAGATCAGGGCGGACGGCGCCCTGCTGCGGGGGCAACTGGAAGGGCATTTCGAGGCCGATTTGCGCGAGCTGGACCCAGTGTCACGGGCAAGGAGCGTAGCCACCGCGGACATCGTGACGTCGTTTGAGGCCTGGGAACTGTTGGTCGAGCGACAGGGAAAGTCGTCCGAGGAGGCGGCTGCAGTCATGCGGCAGGGGCTGGAGAGGATTATTCCCGGTTAAACTATTAACACTAACAGTGCCAATAACATATCGTTTGGCGAACGCAGGAGGTAGTCCATGACCGAACCCACAAAGACAGTGCGATACGGGCAGGTGAACACGGAACTTCTGAAGTCCTGGCTGCGGCTGCCGCCGGAAGAGGACGGACCATTCTGGGCCGTAAACCTGATGAAGTACCGTGACAGGGCGGATTACGCCGACGGTGGAGGAGGGCAGATCACCGGCCGGGAGGCTGACGACCGGTACACGCCACGCGAAAGCTTGCGTGCGATCGGCGCCCAGATCGTATTTGTCGCAGACGTGGACGCGCAGCTATTGGGCGACGAGCCGAAGTGGGACCGCGTGGCTATCGTGAAATACCCGAGCAGGCGCGCATTCGTTGAAATGCAGTCGCGTGCGGATTTCAAGGAAAAGCACGTCCACAAGGATGCGGGGATGGAGCAGACGATCGTCATGGCGTGCCAGCCGATGGGCCTGCCGGAATTGCCGGTGGATGCGCCAGCCTGGGCGGACGTGCCGCACCCGCCGACGGATGAGGATGGATCGGTCGTGGTAATCCACGTTCTGAAATTCAAGGGGACTGCGGGGAGCATCGGCGAGATGACGAGTTACACGGATCACGCCGGCAAGATCGCCGTGCCGCACGGTGTCCGCCTTGATGGTTGGTTCACGGTGGAGGGGACTATAGTTGGAGACGGGAGGTCCTGGGACCAGGCACGTTTCAACGCGTTTCCCAGCAAGAAGGCGTTCATGGCAGTGGTGCTGGACCCCGACCGTCTGCAGGCTCAGCGGGAGCACCGGGAGACGGCCATCGAGGAAACATACACGATGATTCTGCGGCCGACTCTCAATCGGCTGGCGGAATCAACAGGGATGGGGCATGCCCGCGGTTGACGAGGTCCCGGTGGCGCACACCCCGGAGGGGGGATGGCGCGGCGAAATGCCGCCGCCGGTGCTGGTGGGTTGCAGCGAGCCGCTCGTTCAGGGGGCGCCGGAACTACGCGGGTTGTGGAAAGTGGTTGACGTGGAGATGAACGGTGTGAAGGCTCCGGACGGACATCCAGTCCGCGGACTCGTTCAACGAATCGAGCAAGCGGGGGATCGAATCGTGGTGACGGCGGGCGGCGTAATCCACGACATGCGTTGCGACGGAACGCCTGAAAACGGCGTAAACGACGTTGCCGAGCGCGACTTCACGACGCCCATCACGGTGGTGGCGACGTACGAGGATGGCGTCCATGTCCTCAGACCAGTCGGCATTCCGATCGAGGTCCGGAGGTGGCGGGAAGGCGACGAGATGGTCTGGACTTACCCTGGATTCACGGCGCGATCGCGGCGCATTGATTAGAATCGACTGCGGCTCACAGGCCGACACGAAGCAGAAGGAGAGCGACAGATGAAATCACTCAGAACGCCCGATGAGAGGTTCGCGGGGCTGCCGGACTGGCCGTTTGAACCGAAGTACTTGGAGGTCGCGGACGGTGACGGTGGCTCGCTGCGGATGCACTACGTGGAGGAAGGGCCGGCGGCGGCGGCGCCCGTGCTGTTGCTGCACGGGGAGCCATCGTGGGCTTATCTCTACCGGAAGATGATCCCGCCAATCGCCGAGGCTGGACACCGCGTGATCGCGCCGGACCTGATTGGATTTGGACGATCGGATAAGCCCTCGGAGAAGAGCGACTACACCTATCAGCGGCACGTTGACTGGATGACGGAGTTCGTGACGAGGCTGGACCTGCGCGACATAACCTACTTCGGGCAGGACTGGGGAGCGCTCGTCGGCCTTCGCGTCGCGGCGGAGAATGAGGGGCGGTTCTCGCGGATCGTCATCGGCAACGGGTTCCTGCCAACCGGTGACCAGGGGGCGAACGAGGCCTTCCTGCGCTGGCAGAAGTTTTCCCAGGAATCGCCGAAGTTCGAGGCAGGGTGGATCGTGCAGGGGGCGACGGTGACCCAACTTTCGGAAGACATCGTGGCCGCTTACGATGCTCCGTTCCCCGATGAGACGTACAAAGCAGGTGCCCGGCAATTCCCGACGCTCGTCCCGACCACGCCAGACGATCCGGCCGCCGCTCCGAACCGCAAGGCGTGGGAGGTGCTGCAGAAGTGGGAGAAGCCCTTCCTGACGACGTTCAGCGACTCGGACCCGATCACGAAGAATGGCGACAAAGCCTTCCAGAAGCTGGTGCCGGGCACGGCCGGGCAACCTCACGTGACGATCGAGGGTGGTGGCCACTTCCTGCAGGAGGATAAGGGCGAAGAGTTGGGGAGGATCGTGGTGGACTTTATTGCGAGTACGAGCTGATATGACACTAGAGGTCGTTTTCCTGGGGACAGGTAGTCCAATTCCGAGCGCGGACCGGTGCGGCTCGGGTGCCGTGGTGATCGCCGGGGATACGCACGTCCTCGTGGACTGTGGATGGGGGTCAGCCCGGCGGTTGATGCCCTCGGGTATCCAGCCGGCGCGCGTTGATACCGCGATCTTCACCCACATGCATACCGACCACATGACGGACGTGCCGGATTTTCTGTTCCTGAGGTGGGTAACCGGGGCGACCAAGCCCCTCAGGGTCTACGGGCCCGAGGGCACCCAGGAGATGATTGACGGTTTCATGATGGCCTTGCGCCGGGATATCGGCTTCCGCATCGCCCACCATGGCGACGGGCTCCCGCGGGCCGGAATCGAGGTGGAGGTTACGGAGGTGACGGCGACCAACAACGCAGAGGAATTCCTCGACATCGGCGGCCTCAAGCTGGAGGCGTTCCTGGTGGACCATTTCCCGGTGGTGCCTGCCTTCGGCTACAGGGCTAGCTACGAGGGGCGGTCGGTTGTGTTCTCCGGCGACACCAGCAAGTGTGACTCGCTGACCGAGGCATCGCGCGGCGCCGACATGCTGGTGTGCGAGGCGTTGAACATGACGATGCTGCAGCGCACGATTACCGCGATCAAGCCGACCTCGCCCGTACAGGCGGGCAACCTCGAGGATGTCCCGTCCTACCACATCACGACGCTGGAAGTGGCAGAGACGGCGCGCGATGCAGGAGTCGGGGAGGTCGTGCTGACACACGTTATCCCGGCGATCGTGAGCGAGGACGCGATGGAAGCCGCGTTCGTTCAGGGAATGAGCGATGTCTACAAGGGTAGGATCACTGTAGCCCGGGACACGATGCGGTTACCGGTGAAGAGAGCAGGCTGATGTCAGGAGACATGTTTGTCGACTCCCTGCGGAACCGAATACGGGCGATGAATGAGCTGTGGGAGCGGGCCGTCAGCGATCTGACGCTGAACCAGATGAACCACCACGAGCGCGAAGGTGTGCTGCCGATCGCGTTCAGCTTCAGTCACTACATGCAGGCGCAGGACCAGTCGGTCAGCGTGATCTTCGGGCAGCACCCGCCGCTCTGGAATAGCGGCGGGTGGGCCTCCAGGACTGGCATTGCCATCGACGCGCTGGGCCGAGAGGAGAGCGTCGAGGAGATGCAGGGTCAGCGGTTTGGCAACCTTGACGCGTGGAAGGAATACCAGCGGCTGGTCATCGCGCAGACACGGGAGACGCTAGAGGCCGCGACGGCCGAGACGCTGGCGGAGGTGTGGATGCCGCAAGTGCCGCCGCACATGCAGAACATCTTCTGCGCGATGGTCGTCGGTCCGGGAAATCCGATCCGAAAGCTGGATGTGCTGGAGTGCTTCGTGTACCAGCACGGGCTGCGGCACATGGGCGAGGTGGAGCACGGCCGGGCGCTGGTGGGGCTCAGCGGGATGACTTCCTAGGCGCGACCCTGACACTAACCACGCAAGCGCAATAGAATTCACGCATGACGAGTGCGGGCGCCGCAAGCGTTGCAGACGCCAACCAGGGCGGAGGCTTCCTCGGGCTGATCGAGCGGATCGGGAACAAGGTCCCGCACCCGGTCATCCTGTTCCTGTACCTGATCGCGTTCATCATCCTGTTGTCGCAAGTCCTGTACTGGATGGACGTCAGCGTCACTACGGAGGTCGCTCATCACGTCGGCGATACGGATGGCGATATCGCGCTTGACGATCCGTTACAGCACCCGGCGCCGCCCGACCTGAACTACGAGGACTATGAGATCGTCGAGGAGACGATCGAGGTGCAGGGGCTGCTGACAACGGACGGGATCCGGTTCATCTTCTCCTCGTTCGTGGACAATTTCGCGAACTTCAACGTGGTGGCGGTGATTTTCGTGGCGATGATAGGCGTCGGCGTCGCCGAGGAAGCCGGGCTGATGGCTGCGCTTATCCGCCAACTGGTGAAGGTGGCGCCGCGCTGGGCGTTGGCGTTCATCATCATCTTGATCGGCGGGCTTTCGAGCGTTGCTACGGATGCGGGGTACCTGATCCTGATACCCCTTGCCGCGGCCGCCTTCTACACGGTGGGGAGGCATCCTTTAGCAGGG
Organism: Chloroflexota bacterium; assembly: GCA_036741795.1. Classification (GTDB taxonomy): domain Bacteria; phylum Chloroflexota; class Dehalococcoidia; order SM23-28-2; family RBG-16-64-32; genus DATKKM01. Next base: position 10,793 of record DAINRO010000037.1, on the reverse strand, counting down.
CTCGCGGCGGCTTATGCCGGCGTGAGCGCTGCCTTCTCCGTGAACGTTCTGATAACGCCCCTGGACGCGTTGCTGACTGAGATGACGAACGAGGCGATCGGGATCGCGACGCCGGGCGAGAGCATAGGAATCGTCGCCAACCTGTACTGGAACATTGCGTCGACGATCCTGATGGCGATCGTGATTACGTTCGTTACGGAGAAGATGATCGAGCCAAGGCTCGGCAAGTTCGAAGGTTCGCCGATCAACCACGAAGAGGGAGACACGGCGTCCTCGGCGGGGTCGGGGAAAGAAATCGATGCTGAGGCTGAAGCGAAGGGGCTGAAGTATGCACTGTACGCCTTCATGCTGGCGGTCCTGGGAGTCGTGTTACTGACGGCGCCTCCTGGCGCGCCGCTGCGGGAGCCGGGAACCGGAGACATTATCGGGACGACGCCGTTCATGGACAGTTTGATCTTCATCATCACGATGACCTTCCTGTTTGCCGGAATCGGCTTCGGGATCGGCGCCGGGACGATCAAGACGGGGGTGGACGTCGTAAACGGGGTGACGAAAACGTTCGCCAGTCTTGCGGGGCTGATCTTCATGCTGCTCGTGATCAGCCAGTTCATCGCCCATTTCAATTACAGCAACCTGCCCGCGGTGATCGCGACGTTTCTCGCGGACATCCTGGAGAGCGCCGACTTCGGCGCCTTGCCGCTGCTGATCGGGATGATCCTGGTGATCATGCTGTTGGACATCATCATGCCGGGCTCGCTGCCGAAGTGGGCGATCTTCGCGCCAATCTTCATCCCGCTATTTATCCGGCTGGACGTGGCGCCGCAGACAGCGCTGGCTGCTTACCGTCTGGGCGACTCGCCGATGAACGTGATCACGCCGCTGATGGTGTACCTACCGTTCATCATCATCGTGGCTCAGAGATACCAGAAAGACGCGGGTATCGGCACGATCTTATCGCTGATGATCCCCTATACGGCGATCGTGTCCGTGGTCTGGATCATCGTGTTTGCGATCTGGTTCTTGCTCGGGATTCCGTTGGGCCCGGGCTACCCCGTCGGGACGTGATCCAGGAACCGCGTCTGAGCGGGTCAACTCAGGGCGAAGCTCGGATAGCCGTTGGCCGCCTGGGCTTCGCAGAGAGCGCGGTACTGCGGGACGCCACCGGCGAAGACCATGACGTTGCGCTTGAGGCGGCCGGGCACGTTCTTGTTGACGCCGGTCATCCAGGAATCGACCTTTGTGAAGAGGAAGTGGCGGCCGATTTCGTTAACGAGGGCCGTCCACTGCTCCTGCGCCTCGGCGGTCGGGGCGACTCGCGATAACCCCTTCTCGCGCATATGGCCCAGCAGGTCGGCGACGAAGTTGACGTTCTGCTCGATGCAGCGGGGGAGGTTGCAGAAGATGGCGGCGTTGTGTGGGCCGACGAGGGTAAGCATGTTAGGGAAGCCGGCAACGGCGAGTCCGAGGTAGGTGCGCGGGCCTTCAGCCCAGACGTCTTTGAGACGCAATCCGTTTTCGCCGGCGATGTCGATGCGGTCGAAGGAGCCGGTGATGGGGTCGAAGCCGGTGGCGTAAATGATCATGTCGAGGTCGTACTCGGCGTCCGCGGTCTTTATCCCGGTGGGGGTGATGCGCTCGATGGGCGACTCGCGGACGTCGACGAGTTGAACGTTGGGCTGGTTGTAGACCTCGTAGTAACCGCTCTCGAGGGGTACGCGCCGCATGCCGAAGCCGTGGTCCTTCGGGACGAGCTTCTCGGCGACGGCAGGGTCTTTGACGCGTGCGCGGATCTTGCGGGCCATGAAGTCCGAGATCGTGGCGTTGGCCTCGGGGAGGAGCATGAGATCACGGAAGTTGCCCATCCAGATTCCGAAGCCGGGCTCGCCGTAAAGCTTCTCGAACACGGTCTCGCGCTCTTCGTCACTGACTTCGAGGGCGCTGCGGGGGTCGGCGACGTGGACGAAGCCGCCGAAGTTATCGTGGCAGATGGCGAAAATGTCGTCGTACGTGGACTTGATGCGGGACTGGGTCTCATCGTCGATGCGGCTGTTGTGGAGGGGGGCGCACCAGTTGGGGGTTCGCTGAAAGACGGTGAGAGTGCCGGCGGTCTTCGCGATCTCCGTAATCGCCTGGACGGCGGTGGCGCCGGTGCCGATGACGCCGACGCGCTTGCCCTCGAAGGAGACCGGCTCGTGGGGCCACTTACCCGTGTGGTAGGACTCACCCTGGAAGTCGTCGATGCCGGGGATCTGCGGCATCACCGGGGAGGAAAGGGGTCCGACAGCCGTGACAAGGAATTGCGAGCGGGCGCGGAGACCTTCGGTGGTCTCGATCGCCCAGCAGGTTTCTGACTCCAGCCAGGTCGCCGAGGCGACGCGGACATTGAAAGTGATGTCGCGGCGGAGGTTGAGTTTGTCGGCGACGTAGTTGCAGTAGCGGAGGGTCTCGGGCTGGGCGGCGAAATGCTCGCTCCAGCTCCACTCCTGGAGGATCTCCTCGTCGAAGGAATAGCCGTAGGTCCAGCTCTCGGAGTCGAAGCGGGCGCCGGGGTAGCGGTTCCACCACCAGGTGCCGCCGACGTCATCCGCAGCCTCGAAGACACGGACGGACAGGCCGAGGCCGCGGAGGCGGTGGAGGGCGTACATACCGGCCATGCCGGCGCCTATGACGATGGCGTCGTAGCGCGCGACTTCGCCAGGTTCGGCGGGGGAGATCGAGGGGCGTTCGGTTTTCATAGAGGGTTATTCTAACGCGCCAGCTCAGCGCCGATCTCTGCGCTCGCCTTGACGATCATCTCAACGTCTTCGGCGCGGGTCCGGAAGTTGACGATGCAGGCGCGGATGGCGGTGCGGCCGTCGAGGAGCTGGGCGTTGGAGACCATGGCGATGCCGCGGCGCTCGATTTCTTCGATGACGGCCGTGTGGAGGTCGTCGAGATTGGACTTCGCAACGCCCTCCGGTTCGACGCGCCAGCACACGATGGACAGTTCGCGGGGCGCGGCAAGTGCGAGGGTTTCAGTTGTGCGCACGAGTTCTTCCATGTAGGCGGCCAGGCGAATGTTGTAGTCGATCATGGCGGCGTAGCCCCGGCGGCCGAAGGCCTGGATGGCGAGCCAGAGCTTGAGGGCGCGTTGGGGTCGGGAATTCTCGGGACCGCGTTCGAGGAAGTCCACGTGAGGGGTCCTGTCCTCGGTGTGGAGGTAAGAAGCGTGGGACGCGAAAGAACGCTCGAGGAGACCGGGCTCGCGAATAAAGGCGACGCCGGTGTCGATGGGCTGGAACAGCCACTTGTGGGGGTCGCAGGCGATGGAGTCCGATTCGGCAAGAGCTTTGAGTTCCGGCGGGCAGCTCTCGGCGAGGGCCGCGAAGGCGCCGTAAGCGCCGTCGATGTGGAGCCAGAGGTCCTCGGCACGGGCGGCTTCCAACAGCGCAGGGATAGGGTCGATCGCGCCGGTTGCGACCGTGCCTGCCGTGCCGACGATGGCGATGGGCAGATCGCCGCGCGCGCGGTCCTCGGCGATCATCTTGCCCAGGGCGTCGAGGCGGATGCGGTAGTTCTCATCCACCGGGACATGGCGGACGGCCTCAGTGCCGAACCCCAGCAGGTCGGCGGCCTGGTCGTGGCAGTAGTGCAACTCGCTGCTCGCGTAGATGCGGAGGCGTGGTGCGTTGCCGTCGGGGCCGCGCATGCCATGGGCGCGGACGTCCCACGGCGCTTTAACGTCGCGGATGACGGCGTGGGCGACGATATTCGCCATTTGGCCGCCGCTGACGAAGATGCCTTCGGCGGTTGGCGGGAGGCCCAGCATCTCGGCGAGCCAGGAGAGCGTCTGCACTTCCACGGCGGTTGAGGCGGGAGTTACCCGCCAGAGTCCGGAGTTCTGGTTGAGGGCCGTGGCGGCGAAGTTGCCGAGGACGGAGACTGGCACGGGTGCACCCATGATGTAGGCCAACCAACGGGGGTGACCGTTGTAGCCGCTGGTGGGCAGCACCTCACGCTCTATGCGGTCGATCAGGTCGTTGATGGGTGCGGGGTCCTCGGGAAGGGCTTCGCTGAAGTAGGACAGGGCGTCGTCGGGGCTCGAGGGTGAAGGGCGACGGCCGTCCCAATCGGTGGAGATGCTGGCGGCGAGGTCGACCAGGCGGGCGCCGGCCTTGTGCCAGGTGGATTCGTCCCAATCCAGTCCTTCCGGTGGGGTTTCGACGCTGCTTCGCAGTTCGTCCAGCCGGTTGGTGAGCATCGCTACCTGAGCCCCGCGAACAAGTCGTCTTCCCGTTCCGGGACCGGAACGAGGCTGAATACACGGTGGAACGTGGATTGGCCCCACAGCATCTGGTGATACTCGTCGGGCAGGTCGAGGAGTTTCTGGTAACCGGGGAGCTGGGTGCCGTGACAGCGGATGGCCTCCCAGACGGTCTCCCAGTGGGCGGTCGTGTCGATCCAGGTGGAGATCGTCCAGGCGGGCCACGGCACCGGCCTGCGCTCGACACCGTCGATCGTCATGACAAGCTCGCCGAACGCCTTTTCGTACGCGTCTTGAACACCTTCTGGCCAGGCGAAGTAGTAGAACTTGGGGATGGTGTGGGCCGGAAGCCCGGAGCCGTCATCGAACTCCGGATCGGCGGCGGCGACGGCGGCGGCCGTGGCGGCGCGCGTGGCCGCGATGTGGTCGGGGTGGCCGTAGACGCCGTTGTGGTCGAAGGTGACGATCACGTGGGGGTGGACCCGGCGGATATGACCGACGATCTGCCGGGTGAGGACCGTTTGATCGGCTTCGTCGAGCTGGCCGTCATGGTAGTCGAGGAGGGTGACTTCTTTGATGCCCAGGACTTTCGCCGCCTCTTTCAGTTCGCTCTCCCGCAGTTTTCCGAGAGCTACGGGGCCGGGGTTTTCCTCCTCGGGGCCGAACCACCCTATTTCGCCTCGCGTCGCGGTTACGAGGTGGGTTTCGACACCTTCCTTGCCGTATTTCGCGAACATCCCGCCGAGACCGAGGGACTCATCGTCCGGGTGGGCGAGGACGGCGAGCAGCCGGAGCGTGCCGGGACCGCCGTCGCTCACACCTGGCCCATGCGCTGCAGTTCAACGTGGCCGTCGAACCATACCGGGTCCTCGGCGAGGAGGGCGCGGAGTTGCTGGAACCACTCGTCCTGCTCGGGGTGGTTCGAATTGGCGTCGTAAGTCGCCTTGTCCGCGAACATGGCGTAGGCCATGAAGGAGTCCGGGTTTTTCAGGTCGGAGCAGAGGAGCATCCTGATGAAGCCGCTGGCGTGATGGCGGCGCTGGTTCGCCCAGCGGTCGAAGTGTTCGATGACCTTCTGCCGCTCGCCGGGATTCGCGAGGATCTTGAAGTAGGTGATGTGCGGTGCCATGTAGGTCCTTCCTTTTACAGGCGTTTCAGGCGAGTCCGAGTATAACAAGGGCGATAGATTGGATAAGTGACCGACCTCACGAAACCTAGCCAGGCGGTTAAGGCATGAAAGCGAAAGGCCGCCCGAAGGCGGCCTTTCCAGGGGTGCGAATATGGTGATCTGTCTACTTGAAGCGGACCATCATGGAGCGGGGGCCGCGAACCTGGCCACCGGCCCAGGTGACGGCCTCGGGGTCTTCCAGCTCGAAGTCCGGGATGCGCTTGAGCCACTCCTCGATCGAGACGCGCATCTCCATGCGGGCGAGGTTGGAGCCGGCGCAGCGGTGGATACCGACGCCGAAGGCGATATGCGGATTCACAGGGCGGTCGAGGATCACCTTGTCGGGGTCCGGGAACTTCTCGGGGTCGCGGTTGGCGGCCGGGAAGTTCATCAGGACGCGGTCGCCCTCCTTCATCGGGCAGCCGTTGTACTCGACGTCCGAGGCGACGTAGCGGGCCATGGTGACCGGCGAGTAGGCGCGCAGCAACTCCTCGACAGCGGACGTTATCAGCTCCGGCTCCTCGATGAGGCGCTTGCGGTCCTCCGGGTGCTGGGCAAGGTGCCAGAGGGCGGAGCCGATGCTGCTCCAGGTCGTGTCGATGCCGGCAACGAGGATGAGGAAGCAGGTACCGAGGATGTGCTGCTCGGGGACGGGCTCGCCGTCGACCTTGGCGTTGAGGAGGTAGGTGATGAGGTCGTCTTGAGGGTCCGCCTTGTGGGCCTGGATCTTCTCCCAGAGGTAGAGGAACATGCGAGCGCCGGACTCGCCGCGGATCTCGGGATTGGTGAGACCGAGTTCGAGGAAGCCGCGGACCCACTCCGTGAAGGTGGGCGCTTCTTCCTTCGGGATACCGAGCATGCTGGCGATGACGCGCGGAGGGATCTGCTGGGCGTAGTCCTTGGCGCCGTCAGCGCGGCCATCGGCGATGAAGCCGTCGATCAGTTCCCGGCAGAGTTCCCGGGTTTCGGGTTCGTACTTTTCGATGGCGGTAGCGGAGAAGACGGGGAGGAGGAGACGGCGGGCCCAGGTGTGCACGGGCGGGTCGGAGGTGATGGGCGGCGCGCCGACTTCGTAGTTCTCCAACTCCTTGGGGATCTCGCCGTAGGGGTTGGGCTGGCCTTCCATATTGGGGTCGGGGCCGGTAGGGGCGACGAGGACGTCTCGCGAGGAGTAGTGGAGGATATCGCGGGCGATGTTGAAGAGGTCGTCATACTTCGTGGGCATCCAGGAGGAGCCCCAGCGTTCTGTGTGAGCGACCGGGCATTCTCCGCTGCGGATCTGGTCCCAGATGGGGAACGGGTTCTTGATGTACTCGGGACTGAAGATGTCGTAGTCGGTCGACCAATCCTGCACCTTGTGTTCGGTCTGGGGTTCAGTTGTCATGCCGTCGCTCCCTTGACATTTCTTGCTTGCGGAATGAATAATCATTCCGTGCCCACCAGTATCATCGCACCAACTGAACCTGTCAAGGAGTCAGCGAAGCGAACGGCGATCCTCGACGCCGCGCTCAAGCTCTTCGTCGAGCGCACCTACGACGGCACGGCGATGCCCCTGGTGGCCGATGAAGCCGGCGTGGGGGCGGGCACGATCTACCGCTACTTCGAGAACAAGGAGGCGCTGGTCAACGCGCTCTACCGCCGCTGCCAGTCCAGTCTCGCCTACCGGATCATCGACACCGCTCCCCAAGGCGCGCCCGCGCGCGAACTGTTCCATCACATCTGGTGGGGGCTCTGCAACTTCGCGCGCGAAGAGCCGGAAGCCAGCGCCTTCCTGGAGATGCACCACCACGACCTGTACCTCGAGCCCGAGAGTTTCGCCGACCGCAAACGCATCCGACGCGTGGCCGGCGACATGATCCAGGATGCGCAGGCCAAGGGTGAGATCCGCAAGGCACCGCCAATTCTGCTGGGGTTCCTGGTTACCGGTGCCTACGTTGGCTTGCTCAAGGCTGTCGGCGAGGGTGGTGAAGTGCTCACAGACGAAACTATCGCCCTGGCCGAAGAGTGCGTCTGGAAGATGCTCGAAGCGTAGCTACGGTGTCTCCGGTCCCCAGAGGACCTGGAGCAAGATGATGGCCGACGTTGCTCAGAAGCGTGACCGCGTCCTGCACGCCCAATTCAGCCGTGCGTTCACCGTCATCGTCATAGGCGCGACTTCCGCCCTGCTCGTGGGCTGCAACGATGATGGAGGCGAGACCGAAAGCAGCGGTGGGGAGCAGGAGGTCCACTGGTCGTACGAGGGAGATTCGGGGCCGGACCATTGGGGAGAGCTCAGCGATGATTTTGCGCTCTGCGCCTCTGGCCAGGAGCAATCCCCCGTCGATATCCCTTCCCAGGCCCCCGTCAATTCTTCTGGCCTGACCATCAAATATCAACCGTCCGCGCTCAACATCCTCAACAACGGACACACGATCCAGGCCAACTACGACAGCGGCAGCGCAATCGAGGTAGAGGGCCAAACCTACGAACTTCTGCAGTTCCACTTTCATATCCCGAGCGAACACAGATTTGACGGCAGCCAATCCGATATGGAATTGCACTTCGTCCACAAGACATATGAGGGAGCGACGGCTGTGATTGGCGTTCCGCTGGAGAGTGGAGAGCCGAATGCCGTTCTCGCCGACATCTGGGCGAATCTCCCAGAGGAGGAGGCGGAAGAACAAACCATAGAGGGCGTCACGATTAATGCGGACGAGATGCTGCCGTCCAGTCGGGACTACGTCAAACTCGACGGGTCGTTGACGACGCCCCCCTGCACTGAGGGGGTTTCATGGCTTGTGATGCAACGAGCCGTCGAGGTGTCGGAGGATCAGATAGACGCATTCGAGGAGATCTTCCCGCTAAACGCGCGACCGGTTCAGCCCCTGAATGAGCGGGAATTCCAGGAAGGTCACTAGGGGCGTGAGCTCATTATGGGCAGGATTGCGCACACTGTCGTGACCGACGCGGGACGGTTGTAACTGCATTGAAATGCTCGTTCCATTATTTCCGGTTTTCGGGCGGGTTAGAGTGGAAGCAACCCGCCACGAAATTGTTTCCGAAGGAGGAATCACCATGCGCGCGTTACTAACTCTGTCCGCAGCGGGGCTCATCGCCGTTCTCGTGATGACGGCGGCTGCCGTTAACACGGGTTCGGCAGCTGACGAGCCGCTCGCGGATGACTCTGGCGCGGTTTTCGCCGGTCAGGTGACGGATTCACCCACGCCTACCACCGCAGCGACGACGGCTGCGGCGACCACCGCAGCTGCGACTACGGCCGCAGCAACCGTTACGGCGACGCCGGCGGCTATCCCCGACACCGGTGGCAGCCCCGATAGCGGCGGTACCGGGATCGCAACGTACCTTCTGCTAGCGATTGGAGCTGTTGCGCTGGGAGCCGGAGGATTTGCGGTGGCACGAGCCGGACGAGCTAGCTAAGCATCAGAGATAACCGAATATGAACCGCCGGTGAAATCCACCGGCGGTTTTGCTTTCTTGGCCGTGGGCGTAACGGCAGTCCGGCGACCCAAGGGAGGAACCAACAGCAGAAGCGGCGTCGCCGCAGACGAGTTACCTACGCCAACGCCGCGAAGTCAAACGCCTCGTCCGTGGACATCGCGCTGCTACGCAGTTTGGCCTCGCGCCATCCACTCTCTCCGAGCGCGGCCTGTACACGTTCGACGTATGGCTGCCTCATCTCTCGGATCGCCGGCCACAGTCCAGAGCGAATCCTGGCGCGGGTCGAGTCGGCGGCGGCAAACGCGACTGCTGCCCGCTCATAGTTCTCCATCATGGCGGCCTCGACGCCACGAGCACCGAGGAGATACGTGAGTCCTCCCGGTGGTGTAGGTCATTTCGCGGTAAAGGCAACGACGACTCGGGTTCCAGAGTCGCCACTGACGATTGAAAGGCGGCCACCAGCTTTTTCCGCGCGCTCCCGCATCGAGTGGAGACCGAGGTGACCCGGGAAGTCGACAGCCGTATCGAAGCCTACACCGTCGTCGGTCACTTCCAGCTCCAACCCGGCGCCCGTCGATGCCAATCTGATTTCCACAGCCGTCGCCTTGCTGTGCTTTACAACGTTCGTGAGCGATTCTTGAGCGATGCGGTAGACGGCTTCCTTTAACGGCAACGGCATATCGGGTTCCTCGCAGGCCCGGAACTCAATCTCCAGGTCGTGCCTTGCCTGGACCGACTCAACCTGCTTCCGGACCGCGGCCACCAAGCCTTCCTTCTCCAGCGATTCCGGTCGCAGCTCGAAGATCAACGCGCGCATCTCGGCGAGACCCGTCTCGGCTAGGGAAAGGATGTAGTCGACGGGCTCTTCGGCAGCGGGCGGATCTCTCTGCAGCAGGGCCTGCGCCGTGCGCGCACCGAGCGCTATGCCGTACAACGCCTGCGAGACGGAGTCGTGCAGCTCCCGCGCCAGTCGCTGGCGCTCCTCCAGCGACGCCACCTGCTGAGCGCGCTCGTATAGCTCAGCGTTCGTGATGGCCACGGCCGCGCGCTCCGCAAGCGCGGTAAGCAGGCGCTGTTCAGCTTCGTCGAAGTGGTGTTCGGTGGTGTACCCCACCCCCAGGAACCCAAGAGGCCTACCGGCAGGGGATACGACCGGGATCTCGATGAGGGCCTTCAAGCCTTCAAACTCGATAATCGGGACGAGGTGCGCTTCAGCTTGCGAGACATCCTCCGTGACGATAACCGTGGGTACATCCATACTCTGTGTTCGGCGGTTGAATAGGTCGCGGATGTATGCGCGCGACGGCTCACCAAAGTTTCGCCAGGCTCGGAGCGTCATTACCCGCGAATCCACGTCCCAGGTTGTAACCATGCTGACGTTCACGCCGAGTATGTCCACGGTCACGTCGACCAGTGACTGGAGGACTGCGTCGAGATCGAGCGAGCGGAACAGCTCACTGTCGGCTCGCGATAGTGCCTCGAACCGGCGGGCGCTGCTGCGCATATCTTCGTACAGGCGGGCGTTTTCGAGGGCGAGGGCCGCCTGGTCGGCGAACGCCCGGGCCAGCCGGACATGCTCCAGTGTGAAGTAGTCCGGTTCCGTCCAGGAGATGGTGAGCGCTCCCAGGACCCGGTCTCTGAGAGCCAGCGGCACGGCCATCCAGGAGCGGATGACGTTGAAAGGCGGCTGGTCGGGCACGCCCATGGATTCGATGATCGCCCGGTAGTCGGCGGCCAGCGGTTCGTCGGAGCGTACGTCGCCGATGATGACCGAATCCCCACCGACGAGAGCGGCCGAGATACCAGGCGCGACCGGGAACTCGACGCGGGCGCCGATCCGAGCCCTCGAGCCCGTGATCGAGCGGGCTTCCGCGAACTCGAACGAGCCGTCATGGAAGAGGACGATCGAGGCGCCGCTATGCTCGGTGATGGCGCCCAACTGGT
>DAINRO010000036.1:23093-24785 GCA_036741795.1 Chloroflexota bacterium | reverse complement strand
CACCGGCCGACAGGTAACGAGAACCGCCATGGTCGCTCCAGAGGACTCGTAAGTCGGACAACGCCCTGCCGAGGGCGGCGTTGAAAAGTTCGTTGCTGGTAACGACGCGAGTACTGGTCTCTTTCCACCGGCGATGACTGGCACGGACGTTTTCGATGGACCGCTGCACCGTTCTTGTCCCCGGGGTCTCGTCCAGGACGACTTCGGCGCTTATTTCGCAGCTGGAACGGGGAGGGATCACGAGGTGAAATTGCGCAACGTTAGGCTGAACCTCATCGGGCTCAGGCTGAAACCTAATCCGCGTTCGCCGGCGGCGATTGTCGGCTCCCCTGTATCGGAAGAGCAGTCCCGCCGGGTGCATCTGGTATTCGAGAGACGCACCCTTCCGGCTCCTGTGCAACCCGCGAACTTCGAAGATATCGTCGAAATCGGCCGCGAAGGATATCTGGACGGTGGCGGCGAACTCCTTCGCCGAATAGTTCGTGAAGCGTGTTGTCTCGATCATCGACCGGTCCAGGACCCGCTGCCGCCGGATCTGCAAGCTGCCTCCAGGTAGAACCTCTCCGTCCCCGCCGATCAGCTCCGGGTTGGTCATCACCTGCTCCATCCAGAACGCCTCTTCCGCGGACGATACAAGGACCACAGGCTCGACCCCGACGAGAGTGAGTTCCCAGCCTGAGAGGTAGCGAGTGTCCTCGTGGTAGAGTCCGAATCCGCTGCCATTCCCCGGCGCCACGTGCCCCTCGGTGTCGGTCAGAAGAAAGAGCCCTTTTTCGCGGATGATCAGGGCATCGCCTATGTCCGCAATGACTCGGGCTTCCCCCTCAGGAAGCATCCGCCATTTCACCTCGGGTTCCGGGTTATGGCGCAGTACCATGAGTTAGCGGGCGGTCTGAAACGGGCTCATTCGATGTCGGAGTCCAACCAGTTTAGCCCATTGTCCCTGAGCGCACGGTGCGCGCGCTCGATCAGCCTATGCTCGCTGAACTTCTTCGCGAGTCTTGTTGGGAGAGTCGTGCGCAGCTTCTTCGCCTTTTCGGTGGTAGTGATCAACCACACCCTTAAGTTCGATGTCAGTCATGTCCTCGGCCAGCGCCAGGTGGTTGTCGGCATTTTCCTTGCTGATGATCAACTCGTCCAGCTTGGCGTGGACCGCGCGCGTGTCGCGGTTCTGAGTGTTCTGAATCAGGAACACCATGAGGAACGTGATGATCGTGGTTCCTGTGTTAATCACCAGCTGCCACGTATCCGAGAAGCCGAACAACGGCCCGGTCAGCGCCCAGGCAAGAATTACCAGCGCGGCAAGAAAGAAGACCCAGGCGGATCCGGCGATCTCGGAAGTCGCGGTCGCGAACTTGCGAAAGATGTCGTTCATCGTCCCCTAAGGTATCTGTGCCGCGTTGCGACGGCGTAAACCCGTGCGCCGCGCACGTTGCAGGGGCGTAGTAGCGCTCCGCATGACGGGAGCGGCCCGTAATGCCCTTGGCATGCGGCGGTATGGCCCTGATATGCCCGAGAAATGCCTCTCACCCTAACGTGAGAGCAGCATTCGACACCGCCGAAAGGAGCCAGGAATGGATCCGTTCAAGTTGCTGAAAGAAGACCATAAGAGGGTAAAGGGGCTCTTCCGGGAATTCGAAGGCGCCGGCGATGAGGCCTACAAGACCAAGGAGCGGATCGCCCAGACCGTGT
>DAINRO010000036.1:0-22993 GCA_036741795.1 Chloroflexota bacterium | reverse complement strand
CGGTCGCAGGAAAGGCTACGTCCTGAGCAGAGGTTGTCATGAACTCATTCGTCGAATTCTGGCTGACGATCCACCGGATCACCTGGTTCCCCCTGCACTGGGCGCTCGGTCTTGAGCGTCCCGGCATGGCGGATCCGTTTCTCGATCCCGCTACCAGGGAGACGTTCCAGGCCCACTCGCCTGTGGGCCCGAAGAGCAAGACTCGCAGGGCCAGCCGCGGGGGTTCGGCGGTCTCGGCAAGCTAGCCAGGCTGACAAAGAAACACCCGGGTTGGGCCGAAGACCTAACCCGGGTTTTTTTGCGCTCTGGTCCGTGTGGTTCAGGAGGTAGCGGAGCGAGAACTCAATACCAGCGTCGGCTGCACGGCGCTTGTCCACGCCAACAGCGCGATGCGGCCGCAGTCGACGCATTGCGCCCGGCAGGCGTAGGCGCTGGCGGCCACCAGGGCCGAGTTGTTGCCACAGTACGGGCACATCACGATTTGGACGGTAGTCCCCTCGCCCGCTTCGAGTGATTCCAGGTTTATCATGGCCATCCTCCTTCAGGTGCGTCGATTATTTCTTGTTGAGAATGCAGCCGGCGAAAACCCTTGACCATGGAACCATTGCGAATGTCTAGCAGGCAGAAAATCGGCGAAAACGGGCTGAAACGGCTTTGATAGTCGTTCAAGTTCATCAGTAAGGCTCGTGAAATGGGCCAGATGGTTATCCTTAGCGCGTGACTGATCGCGAAACCAATAGGGCGCCCAATGGACATCCGCGGGCAGGCCGTATCGGCTATATGCTCTCCTCGGAAGAGCATCCGGCCCAGGCGCTGGTGGACAATGCTCGGCGCGCCGAGCGGGCAGGCTTTACGGCGGCCCTCATCTCGGACCACTTCCACCCCTGGACAGACAACCAGGGAAACAGCCCCTTTGTTTGGTCGGTCCTCGGCGCGATATCACAGGTGACGGAGGCACTCCGCGTGGGCACGGGCGTAACCTGCCCGACCATTCGGACGCACCCAGCGATCATCGCGCACGCCGCGGCCACGGTCGCTACTCAAATGCCCGGGAGGTTCTTTCTTGGTGTCGGCGCGGGCGAGAACCTCAATGAACACGTCCTTGGAGATGCCTGGCCGCCGCCCGCGGTCCGGCTGGAGATGATGGAGGAGGCTATCGAGGTCATCCGTCTCCTGTGGAAGGGGGACACCCAAAGCCATCGCGGCCGCTACTACACCGTGGACAGCGCACGCGTGTACAACCTTCCACCAGAATCGCCGCCAATCATGGTCGCCGCAAAGGGCGCGGGAGCCACGAAGATGGCCGCCACCCTCGGCGACGGGCTCATCGCAACCGAGCCTGACGAGGATCAGGTGAGGAGCTTCCGAGACGCGGGGGGCGGGGGCAAATCAGTGTACGGAAAGCTGACTGTCTGCTGGGCGAAGACGGAAGCAGAAGCACGTGAGACGGCGCACCGTCAGTGGCCGAATGCGGGCATGGGTTCGTACATCCAGGACCTCCGGTTGCCAGGAGACTTCGAAGAAGTTGCGAGCCTTGTTAATGAGGACGATGTCACCGCGGAGGTCCTGTGCAGTCCCGATCCAGCATGGCACATAGCGGCCCTGCGCGAGTACTTCGACGCCGGATTCGACACCGTTTTCGTGCACCAGGTCGGGCCAGACCAGGAAGGCTTTATGCGCATGTACGAACGGGAAGTGCTGCCAACTTTCGCGAGCATCGAGCTAGTCGCAGGAGGTGTAAGAAATGCCGACGGGGATTGAGCGAAACAAAGTCAAGGAGCTGATGGCCGCGGGAGGTCAACTGGTTGAAGTGCTGCCGTCGAAAGAATACAACGAGGAGCACCTGCCCGATGCGGTCAACATTCCCTTGAAGGAGCTGACCAGGGAAACGGTTGACGGTCTTGATACGCGGCGCGCCGTCATCGTGTACTGCTGGGACTACCAATGCGACCTGAGCCCGCGTTCCGCGTGGCGCCTTGAGACCCTGGGGTTCGAGGAAGTCTATGACTACCTGGCCGGCAAGGCCGACTGGTTGGCGGCCGGGCTTCCCACCGAGGGAGAGTCAGCCAGCGTGGCACGCGCCGGCGCCTACGCTCACCGGGACGTGCTGACCTGCGATCTTGGCGAATCTCCAACGGCGGTCCTGGAGCGGATGCAGATTGAGGACGACGAAGTCTGCATCGTGATTAACTCTGATGGAATCGTGCTCGGCCGGCTCTGGAGGAAGGATCTCAGCGCGGCGGATGAATTCACGATCGAAGAGGTGATGGAAAGCGGCCCAAGCACGTTCCGCCCCAGCGTCACCCTGGAAGAGATGGCGGAGTACATGCGGAAGCATTCCATGGATTCCGCACTCATCACGACCAATGATGGCGTTCTCGTTGGCACACTCGATGCCGACGCCGCGACGGCGCCCCGACAAGCACAAGAATTTGTCCCCTCTGGAAAGGGAGGATGACGGAATGAAGGCAACACTTCTCTGGTTCGGCGGAATGGCGGTACTGACCTACATCTTGATGATCGCCGCCGTGGGCGCCGTAGCTCAGTAGACCCAATCACGAAACGGAGGGCCAGGCAATCGCCTGGCCCTCCGTTTTCATCCTCTACGACTGCTTACTTGTGGGGCTTGCCCATTACCTCCTCGACTGCGTCGGAGAGGTCCTCGATGTCGAAGGGCTTGTGCACGAACTTGTCCGCGGAATGCTGTGCCGGCTCGCCGTGAGCGCTGATCATGATTACGGGAAGATCGGAGCTCGTGCCCTTTCGAATGGCGCGCACGAACTGGGCGCCATCCATCCCGGGTAGTCGCCGGTCCACGATCATCAGCGAGATGTCTTCGTGGTCCACTATCTCCAGTGCCGATTCGGCATCGGATGCTTCAATCGTGTCGATGCCCATGCCGGACATAACCAGGGAGATTACGCGCCGGATCGGTGCTTCGTCATCGACCACCAGGCAAGTCTCCTGGTGTCTCACAACAACACCATAGATGTATTAGTAACGAACATTGGGGTCATCGTACGGGTAAAGGTCTAACCTCTTGACGGGTGGCTAAGGGTTAGGTGTTTCATTTGCGTTGCAATGGCGTCTGACCCCAGCGAAACCATTTCCGGGCAGGGGTGATACTCGGCTAGAATACGTAGGCCACCACGGGGCACAGCATGCCCCAGGGGGGATGTGCCCATGCAGCAAGAGATTGAGTCCAGACCACCGGCCCTGAATCCGCGCCAGGGCGGCAACGGCCACTCCCAGCCGGAAACCCTTGAGCCAGGCGAGGTTGAACGCTATAGAAGCTTGTTCAATTCGCTGGGTGTCGCCTTTTACACGACCGACGCAGAAGGGCTGATCACCTACTTCAACCCCGCCGCGGAAGAATTGTGGGGGCGCTCCCCCGAACTAAACAAGGACGCCTGGTGCGGCTCCTGGCGTATCTACCACTCGGATGGGAGCGAGATGCCCCTCGCCACGTGTCCCATGGCGGTCACGCTCAAGGAAAACCGTGCCGTCAGGGGGGCCGAGATCGTCGTCGAGCGGCCAGACGGGGAGCGGCGAAACGTGCTGCCGTACCCGTCTCCCATCCGCGACCGCGAAGGACGACTCCAGGGTGCTGTGAACGTCCTGGTTGACGTCACTGAGACAGCCCAGTCCCGGAAGGACCTCGAGGCGAGCGAACAGCGCCTGCAACTCGCGCTGCGGGCCGGTGGCCTCGGCGCCTGGGAATGGAATATCGAGACGGGCCAGATCACCTGGTCGCCGACACTCGAGAAGATTCACGGTATCCCGGAGGGCTCTTTTGCGGGGACGTTCGAGGCTTACCAGAGCGATGTTCATCCTGACGACATGCAGTTGCTGAACGATTCCATCACGGAGGCCCTTCAGTCCGGAACATACGGGATTACGTATCGGATAGTCCGGCCGGATGGGAAGACGCGGCACCTCACGGCGAGCGGCCTGGTCGTGTATTCGCCGTCTGGCGAGCCTGTCAAAATGACCGGGGTTTGCCAGGATGTGACCGACCGCGTTGCGGCCCAGGAAACCGATGCCCGGCTCGTCGCCATCGTGGATTCGACGGAGGATGCGATCGTCGGCAAGACGCTGGACGGCATCGTGACCAACTGGAACGCCGGTGCAGTCCGACTTTACGGGCTGGAGGCGCGGGACATCCTCGGCAAGCACATCAACACTATCATTCCCGAGGCGGAATGGGGCGAAGAAGAGGCAGTCCTGGAACGCGTGCGGGCGGGCGAAAGGATCGAACACCACGAGGTCCACCGGAAGCACAAGGATGGACGGCTGCTTGATGTGGCGTTGTCGGTATCGCCGATCAAGGACCCGGATGACCGGATCATCGGCGTCTCTGCCATCCACCGGGACATCACCGCCAGCAAGCGGCACCACGAGCTCGAAATACTCCTGTCCGACGTCTCTGCCCGCTTGGTGGAGGCAAGTGGCGCTTTCAATCTGCCGATCGCCGTGGCAGCCGTCGGCCGGCTAATGGTTCCGACCCTCGCGGACTGGTGTGCGATAGACCTCCTGGAAGAGGACGGTACCATTTCCTGCGTGGCCGTGATTCACGACGACCCGGACCATGTATCCACCGTTCTCGAACTCCGCAACCGCTTCCCGATGCATATTGACTCGCCCCAACCGCTCGCAGAGGTCATCCGGACGGGCCAATCGGCTATCGTTGACATCACGCCGGAATTGATCGATGAGGCTCTCGTGGACGACGAAGCCACCCGCCTCACTGTCCACGGACTTGGCTTAAGGCAAGCCGCCAGCGTGCCCATTTCATCGCGCGGAACAGTCCTGGGAGCGCTGCGCATCGCCATGGCTGAGTCGACGCGGAGAATCGATGCAGAAACAGTCGAGTTCGCCGAAGAACTGGGCCGGCGCATCGGTGTCGCCCTGGACAATGCGGCACTTGTCACTAAGCTGGAGGATGCGCTCGAGTGGAAAGACGAGTTCCTCGCCCTGATATCCCATGAGTTACGGACGCCGATCACGACAATTTACGGCGGTGCTCGGTTGCTCCGCACCCGGTCGAAAACCTTCGATGATGAAACGCGCGGCCAGGTGCTGGCAGACATCGAAGACGAATCCGACCGCCTCTTCCGGATGGTGGAGAACCTCCTCGCCCTTAGCCGCGCTGAACTCGGGAAAGCGCAAACCGAGCCCGTATCACTAACGGCGGTCATCGAGACGCTCGTCCGTACCTTTGGATCCAGGTACCCCGGCCGGCCAATCTGGGCGGACATCGCCCCGGGACTCCCGGTCGTCGATGCTAACTCGGTGTACGTTGAGCAGATCCTGCGCAACCTAATCAGCAACGCAGTCAAGTATTCCCCCGACGGAACGCCGATCGCGGTCCGCGCTGCCGTCAATGATGGCCATGTGGCCGTCTCCGTGGAAGATGAAGGTTCCGGAGTTAGTGAGGAGCAGGCCGAGCAGTTGTTTGAGCGTTTCTACCGCTCTGACGAGGCGAAGGCCAAAGGCCGCGGATTGGGGCTGGGATTGACAGTTTGCAAACGTCTGGTTGAGTCGATGGACTGCACGATCCGCGCAGTATCGCGAGAGCCGCAGGGGTTCGCGATTGTGTTCACCCTGAGGATACACGAGGAGGAAAGGAATTGAGTACAGACCCACTGATCCTTGCGATCGATGATGAGCCGGCGATCCTCCGGCTGTTGAAGCTGGAACTGGAAGACCAGGGATTTACGGTCGTGACGGCGCAGAACGGTGAGGACGCTCTGGCCGTCGCCCAGACCAATCGTCCGGACCTTGTCCTCCTCGATGTCCTTATGCCGGATATAAGTGGACTCGAAGTGATGCGCCGCCTCCGCGAGCAGTCGGATGCCCCTATCGTCATGGTGACGGCGAAAGATACTGACAAGGACAAAGTCGTGGGGCTGGACATGGGGGCAGATGACTATGTGACCAAGCCATTCAACCCGGACGAACTTGCGGCCCGGATCCGGGCGGTCCTGCGCCGCGGCCAGGGACCCGCCTCCGCGCGCGTAATCGCGCACGGCACCCTGGAGATTGACCTCGACAGCCGCCTCGTCAGGCGCGACGGTGAGCAGGTCACCCTGACGAGGACAGAATGGCTGTTACTCCAGGTCCTCGCAGCCAATGCTGGCAGGGTGATGACTAACCCGGAACTACTCAGTAAGGTTTGGGGTGCCGAGTACAGAGACGACGTTCAGTACCTCCGAGTCTGGGTCTCTCGCCTTCGCCACAAGCTCGAGGTAAACCCGTCCGAACCTGCAATCATTAAGACCATGCCCGGTATCGGCTACATGCTGGCGGCCGGCGACGAGGAGGCTGCGGCCGAGGAATCTCCGGCGACTGATGCACAGCAGGCGCCCACCACGGACGACGAACTACTCGCTCCGGCCTAAACACCGCACAAACTCAGCCCGCGATCAGGGCCGGGTTCTCACATAGCGCCCTCGGTTTGGACCGCTCGTTCGGTCTCAACCCCCCCTGAGAATGGGGCAGGCCGTGCTCCTGACCGCAGTTCCTGACCCCACTCCGTTTTCCTGCTCCGGCGACCGCGATGTAACGGTTCCGTTACCTTGTGTCATCACCAGCGATATGTGGCCGACACCAGGGTTTCCATAACTTGGTGTTAGAGAACAAGTCAGGCGGGCCACCGTGGTTCGCGCCATGCCGAGAAGGAGGCGAGAAGTTGGGCGATCTAAAGCAGGAAGGTATGACCGATCAGTTCAAGGGAAAGGTCCGCTCTACCTGGGGTGACGTCACCGATGACGACGTCCAGTCCTCAAAGGGAAACATGGAGCAGCTGATCGGCAAGATCAAAGAGAAGACCGGCGAAGCCGAGGACGACATCCGAAAGCAGCTCGACAAGCTCCGCGACGACAACTAGACAACCCTTGAAGGAGGAACGTGATGGCAGTAATGGAACGAGAAATTGAGGTGAACGTGCCCGTGAGCACGGCATACAACCAATGGACCCAGTTCGAGGACTTCCCGAAATTCATGGAAGGAATCGAGGCTGTGGAACAGATCGATGACACAACCATCCGGTGGCGTGCCAATGTCGCCGGCCGTGACAAGGAGTGGATCGCACGGATCACCGAGCAGATTCCTGACGAGCGCATCGCCTGGCAGAGCGAGACCGGCGCTAACAACGCTGGCGTCGTAACGTTCCGCAGGCTGGACGATCCGGCGAGCTGCCAGGTGGCGCTCCAGATGGAGTACGACCCGGAAGACTTCGTTGAATCGGCGGGAGACGCCCTCGGCTTCGTTAAGCGGCGGATCGATGGCGACCTTGAGCGGTTCAAGGACTTTATCGAGGGCCGCGGTGTTGAAACAGGCGCCTGGCGCGGCACCGTCGGCGGTCCGGTTCAACGCTCATAGTCCCGGCAGAGAAGGAACTGACCAATGCCTCGCTCAAAGCATCAACACACGGCGAAGGCCGACCGGATGGCCAGTCACATCGAGAGGAGCGCCCGTGCCGAAGGCCGGTACCGCGGCCGGGAGCGCCAGGTTGCCTGGGCCACCGTTCACCAGGAGATGTCCAAACGGGAGGCTCACGGGAAGTCCCGGGCATCCAATCGATAAACAGCACGAGATGAGCCAATACATCCTTGGGAAGGGAGGTGAGCAGAAATGTGTGTTTCCTGTGGCTGTGGAAAGTATGAAGAAGACCACGGTGATGACCGCAACATCACGATGAAGGACCTGAACGCCGCTGCCAGCGCGGGCGGAGTCTCCTTCGAGGACGTGTTCCGGAACATCCAGGAGGCGAGTCGCCAGGGCGCTAACCAGCGCGGCGGACAGACCTCTTAGACTCGCACCGAGTCGAACGAATAGCGCCAGAAAATCACAACAAGGTGGGCTGCTTACCCCCGGCGGCCCACCTTCTGGCTCTTCAGGGGGGTGGGGATCCCCGGGACGATGGCCGCCAGTTAGGTCTTCCCACGCCGGCCCGGCCTACGGGGTACCTGGCACAAAGCTCAACGGCGAGTGAGAATCCGCCAGTCCCCAGGTGCCTGGCGCGTGTTACGCCACTGCAATCATCGGCCTGATGGCGCTTATGTCGGCGCAAGCTGGCCACCCGTAGCCTTGAGATCAGCCTAGATAGGAGGTTGCTCATGAAGTTCAAAGGCTGTCCTCGTTGCGGTGGCGACTGCTACCCCGAGGACAACTACGAGGGGCGAGACCTCGTGTGCCTGCAATGCGGCCGGCGAGCGCCGGAAGCGCCCGAACTCTCGAACCGGTCGGGAGTGAGCTGGGTCCCCAGTGCAGGCGGAGCCGGAAGCTAAAGGAGAAAGTAAATGACCACAAGACGAGTGACAGAAACCACTGATGGCGACAAACGCGTCGTCCACGAGGACGACACGCCGACGCGCCGTGAGGAAGTTGTCTACGAGAGTAACGACGTTTCGCGGGACGAGTCCGTCCACGACGAAGTCGTCGAGCAGCGCGCCGTATCAGATCCCTGGGACGTGACCAGGAACATCGTCCGCACAATCGGGCTGGTGGCGATCGCGATCCTGGCCGTTGTCGAGACCCTGCTGGCGTTCCGCCTCGGGTTCCTGGCCGCCGCGGCGAACCCCAACAACGATTTCGTGAACTTCATCTACGACGCCACGGGCTGGCTCGTGGAACCGTTCGAAGGAATCATCGCCAATGACGCCGTAGACGGCGGTGGCGTGTTCGAGTGGGCTACGGTGATCGCGATGGCCGTGTACTTCGTCGCTACGATCCTCTTCGTGATCCTGCTGACGGCGCTTACGTCCTTCCCGTCCTCATCGCGCTCGACCACGACACGCAGTTCGCACGGCGAGCGAACAGCAACCGAGCACTAGGCGATTACCTGTGCAAGCATTCGGTGGCACCTGCCCAATGTGCTGTGGAGACATGGTGGAGGCAGCGGGTGCCACCGTTTGCATTTGCTGTGGCGCGACATGTGATGACTCGCGCCCGGCAGGTCAGCGGTCGGCAAGGATCTCCCTGGACGGATCGACCCCGGGCATGAGCCAGGTAAACACAATGAGACTCATGGCAGCCGACTTGATGAGCAAGGTACGGGCGGCGCCCGGAGATATAGTCCCCGCCCTATCCCGGTCCCTCGAAACCCGAGTCCAAGGGTTCGCCCCTCACGACGCCCAACCCACCAGCGAAGCCGCTTGGCCGGCCGCCGCCACCGACTGAATCCAGTACGGTCCACGTTTCCGGTGTAACCCTGCAAAATTGCCCTTAGCAGCACTCCTCCGGATTCTCCCCCCTTAGTCTGCAATGTCTATGCGATTGATCCGCGTGTCCCCGTTACCCTCCCGCAACGAACCTCATTGTAGATTAAACGCAGGAAAGGAGGACTACCATATGAGTGTCCATGACCACCATGGTGGGACTGACGCGAGCGGAGGTGCGTGGCTGGCGGCCATCGCGACTCTTCTCCTTGCCGTTGTCCTGCTAATCGCGTTATTCGTCTGGGCTCCGTGGGATGACGACGACACGTCGTCGGTAACCCCGGACACAGGGACTGAAGAAGGCGCCGGCGATTCCGATGTCGACATTGAGGGCGATATCGATGTAAACGACGGCGACACAAGCGAGGGAGATGGCAGCGGATCTGGCAGTGAGCCGCAGCCGTCACCGTAAAGAAAGGAGATAGGAAATGCTGGCATTACTACTTGTAGCACTGCTCTTCATCATCCTGTTCGCAGGACTCGGAGTGGCAGTATCACCACTATTCTTCATCCTCCTGCTGGTCGTGCTGTTACTGGCACTGGGCGGCGGTTTCTACGGCCGCGGTCACGGTTAGACTGCCGATAGCCAGGCCGAAAGGAAAAGTGGGATGCAAGAAGATCAGACTTGCCCTGGATGCGCAATGCCACGGCGCGACTGGCGCGGCAATAACGGCGAGGGATACATGGCTGACGACGGCGCTTACTGCTGCGAAGGCTGCGCCGACGGCAGCGGGTGCACCTGCCAATAGGATCCGGTCTCAGCGACAATACACGGCCCTTCTTCGGAGGGGCCGTGTTAAGTTGTGCCTGGGTCCCGTGACGCAGCTTTCGCGGACGGGCCCGCGCGCCGTCCCTGTCCGGCTTGACACCTTGCTCTATCAGGCGTAGCGTTCCCCATACCGAGCGCTCGCTTTCCAGGGCAAAGAGGAGGGGTGAATTGCCGAAGCTCAAGCCAGAGGAACTGGAATCCCGGCGGCAAGAAATCATTGTCGCGGCCGGCACATGCTTCCTGCGCAACGGCTTTCACCAGACCACCACAGACGAAATCTGCCGCGAAGCGAGCATCACACCAGGTGGCCTCTACCACTACTTCGCAAGCAAGGAAGAGTTGATTGCAGCGGTCATAGATCACTCGGGAAGCACGGTTGTTCAGCGCCTCCAGTCGATACTCCGGGAGTCGGATAGCGCGGAGACTGCTCTTCGGCAGGCCCAGGTCCTCTTCGTGCAAACTCTACAGGACGAGGAGATGGACAAGGCCACCAGGCTGGAGATCGAGATCTGGGCAGAGGCCTTAAAGAACGAGAACATACGAACCAAGCACCAACGCGCCTGGGCGATGCGCCAGGGTTGGCTGGAAGCCCTGGTCCGGCGGGGCATTGAGGACGGTGTCTACGATCCCGAGACGGTAGATCCGAAAGCGATGGCCAGCCTCCTGCTTGCCATATACACCGGCCTCCGCGTGGGCCGTCTCCTCTGGAAGGAGGACTTCGACACGACTGGAGCGGTCCGGTCGCTATTCCTGATGCAGGCCGGCCGTATCGCCACCGACATCCCGGTGCCGGCGGTCCCCAAGCTGTAGATAAAAAGAGGGCCGCCGTACCGGCGGCGGCCCCCCTCCCATTTTCTGAGCCGCCGTGGAGCCCAAATTACACGGCGGCTCTTTCGCGTCTCAGTGGAGGTGGCGAACCCCCAGGGGTGCGGCTTTACCCCAATCGGCCAAGACGCCTAACTCGGACCGCCCATCGAACGGACGGCGAGCGCAAAGACGAGCACCCCTCCCAGACATGCCCGCGGCTGCCGCGTTGTGTGTTCCCCTCATCATTTTGTCTATACGCTCCATTTGCTGGTGCTATTAGATGGCCACCCCCGGGCCCCGTCAATAGGTTTTGTCTATTCTGCGGTCATTATCAAGCGAGCGCTCATAATACAGAGCAAGCGCTCGGTAGATTGGATGCACGGGGAATTGCTATCGGAACGTGATCGCATTAGGCTTCCAACCTCGGCGACGAGACGTATAATTTACCGGTAGCGCAGCGAAAATGAAGACGACAATTGGTGCCAAACTCAACGACCCCGCCCGGCGGAAGATTCTCGCCGCAGTTGCGGGGGTTGCCATGCTCGGAGCCATAGTCATGTTTGCCTTCATCGGTTTTCAATTGGGCGATTCCGAAGGTGGATTGCTCACAGGGGAGCCTTCATACGAACAGTACGCAAGTGGCCTGACGGGTTCCGAGCGCTACCTGGCGGAACCAGGCGGCGTCTACGACCGCGTGTACCAACCACGCTGGGCCAGTTACTCCCGGAATTACTCGACGTCATACGTAGTAGACGCCGGCTCTATCGGGCCGCTGGAGCGGCGCACATTCCGGATTCAGATCGAGAAGATCGACGTCAACGCACCCGTGAAGAGCTACGGAATGAACGCAGACTATGTACCGGAGGTGCCGCTCAACGGGCAGGAAGTCGCCTGGTATACGTTCTCCGCGGCCCCGGCCAGCGGAAGCAACGCGGTGTTCGCGGCGCACTACACGTGGGCGGGCGGCGCGGTTTTCAGCAAGCTGAAGGACCTGAAGCCGGGCGACATCGTCAGGCTGAACGACGCAAAAGGAACGGAACTCACGTATACCGTCAGAGAGTCATTTACCGTCGACGCCAGGGACAAGGAAGGCCTCAAGGTGATGGGCCCGGCTAACGAGGACATCCTCACCCTCATCACCTGCGCCGGAAGCTCGAGGGCCACCGGCGATACCACTCTCGGCCGGGAGTATGACAAACGGCAGGTAGTGCGCGCTGCCCTAACGAAGATCTATGCCCCGCCCGGCCACCCGTGGAACCCGGGGTAGCACGCGACGCTTCCATCAAGCTAATCGATACTCCCAGCCTTCCTGCCAAACAAACTTCTCCGCAGCCAAATCTTCCAGGGAACGCCCGCTGAGGTAGTGCTCGAACCCCCAGCGGGTGGCGATGTGGCCGATCACAAGGCAGCGCCCGCCGTTCCAGCGTGGAGGTAGATCCGTCAGGATGCGGCCAACGCGTTCCACAGCCTGCCGCCAGCTTTCTCCGTTGGGATACGCCGTTTCGAGATACGCGGCGCGATCTCCATGGACGACTTGCGCCGACGCTCCGTTGAGATCGCCGTAGTCACATTCGCGCAGGCGCCAGTCGAGTAGGATTGGGATGCCGGACCCTTCGAAGGCGATCCTGGCGGTGTCAATCGCGCGCTGGAGATCGGACGCGAAGACCACGTCGATGCCGTCGGTGCGCCGCCTATCCCCAAGCTCACGCGCCTGTTCCCGCCCGGCCGCGGATAGCTGCCCGGGGTTCCAGCCGGTGGCGATGCCGGTCTCGTTGTCCTCGGTGGTCGAGTGGGTCTCGAAGACGATGGTCGTCGGCAGGAGTTGCTACCAGTCGTAGTTCTCGCGCTGCAACGCCAAAGACATGCCCATCCCGGCTCCCATGCACAGCGTCACCAGACCCCACTCCGCGTCGCGCCGCTGCATCTCGTAGGCGATGGTTCCGATAAGCCGTGTGCCACTGGCGCCAAGAGGGTGGCCGATGGCGATGGCGCCGCCATTCGGGTTGACCTTGTTCCAGTCCCAGCCCAGGTCGTTGCCGCAGGCCAGCACCTGGCAAGCGAAGGCCTCGTTTATCTCGATAACGTCGAAGTCGTCCAGGCTCATCCCGCTGCGCTTCAATAGCTTCTGAGTTGCCGGGACCGGGCCGATACCCATGATTGTCGGATCGACCCCCACCGTTGCCGCGTGCCGGAACGTGACTAGCGGTCGCAGCCCCTTCTTCTTCGCCAGCTCCTTCTCCATGATGAGGCAGATCGTCGCTCCGTCTGTGCGCGGGCTCGCGTTACCGGCCGTCACCTGGCCCTCCGCCGTGTACGCAGGCTTGAGCGTCGACAGCTTTTCCAGGGTAGTGTCTTCCCGCGGGTTCTGGTCCTTGTCGACCGTCACCGTTGACCCGTCGGAGTAGTTGATCGCAATCGGCAGTATCTCGTCGGCCAGGAGCCCTTCTTTCTGAGCTCGGACCGCCTTCTTGTGGCTCTCGTAGGAGAAGCTGTCGGCGTCCTCGCGCGTGATGCCGCGCTCCTTCGCCAGCTTCTCCGCCGTCTGGCCCATGTCCATGATCCAGGGCTCCGTAACCTGGTACCAACGCTTCGTCCACTGTGGCGCCTTATCCGGGTCTGGCCACGGCTGGAGGAACTCTTTCCCCATGACTTCCGAAGTCTGGATCTGCTGCAGGTTGCGCTCGTCACCCGGTGGGATCGGATTGGTCCGGTCCATGGTCTCGACTCCGCCCGCGATGACGACATCGGACATCCCGGCCATCACGGCGAACGCGCCCTGGGTGCTCGCCTGCAGCGAGGACCCGCACTGCTTGTTCATGTCGGTCGCGGAGATCGTGTAGGGAAGCCCCGCCTCGAGCACATAGTGCCGGGAACGGGTGAGCATCCCGGCGATTCCTACCGAGCCCCACAGCACCTCGTCAACCTCGTCTCCCGATACCTTGTTCCGCTCCAGCACTTGCTTGAGCAGGGGGATGACCATATCGACGTGCGAAATGTCGCGGAAAACGCCTCTCTGCCCGGCTTTCCCGAACGGCGTGCGGATCATGTCGACGAGAACGGCTTCTCGCATGGGGCGGACCTCCTGGGGAACTCGGTTGATTTAGCGAGCGCTAGTCTAACACACGGGCTGGTGGCTTTACGGAATCGCAACCATTTACCAGTCCTTTACCAAGGTTCGAGCTCCGTTAACCGCCCTGTTCACTTGCGTGTCGGACTATGGATGAACACTCACCAATACCCGCATGGAGGAGTAAGAGTCATGAAGATCTTCAGCAAGCGCACAGGCACCAGCTCCGGGGAGGACCACAAGACCACAAAGATCGTCCGGCGCGAGGAGGGCGCACCTTCCACTCCTTCGCAGGCCTCCACCCTCAGGCCGTGGGAACCCGTAAACCCGAAGTTCCAGGGCTTCGACTCTCCGCCTGGCAGGTTCTAATCCTCAAAACGAAATTCGCATAGTTGATGTGGGCCCGCTCCGGCGGGCCCCTTTCCCTGCCCTGGCGATGTTGACAACTTTCGCCTGACTGCTACACTCGAATTGCCACCGATCCCTCCTCGGAGGGGCGGCGAGCAAGGACATCTAAAACCAGGACCCGCTTGGATCCTCACGGACCGAGACGGCACATACCGCGGCTAGCCGCGTACTGGTGCCCTTTCGGTTGCGAAAGGGCTTTTTCATGCGCACGATGATGAAGAGCAAAATACACCGCGCCACCGTCACCGGCGCCGATATCAACTACCAGGGCTCGGTCACCCTCGACCCCCTCTTGATGGAAGCCGCGGACATCCTCCCCTTCGAGCAGGTTCACGTCGTGGACGTTGATAACGGCGCCCGCCTCGTCACCTACGCCATCGAGGGCGAGCGCGGCTCCGGCGACGTGGTCCTCAACGGCGCGGCTGCGCGGCTGGTGACAAAAGGCGATCTCGTGATCGTCATCTCCTACCAGCAACTCAGCGCCGACGAACTGGACGGCTACAAGCCGACCGTCGTGTTCGTGGACGCCCACAACCGGATCCAGGAAGCAGCGGCCGGTTTGGTACCGGCCCGGGAGGAAGCAATTGCCAGGTAAGAAGGTACTGATCACCGGTTCCGCCCAGGGCATTGGCCGGGCATTGGCCGAGACGCTGGCCGCTAAGGGCTACGGTGTCCTCGCCACCATGCGCACGCCCTCAAAGGGTGCCGATCTACTGGATGCGGCAAAGTCCAACGGCTGGGACCTGCAGATCCTCCAGCTGGACGTCCGCGACGAAGAATCCGTCAAAGCTGCGCTCGCCCAGGCAGGCGAGATCGACGTCCTCGTCAACAACGCCGGATTCGAGGTCTGGGGTCCCCTCGAGGAAATGACCGTTGACGACCTCAAGGACCAGTTTGAAACCAACGTCTACGGGCCTTTCCGGCTGATCACGTCGGTCCTGCCCGCCATGCGCAACCGAGGCAGCGGCGTCGTCGTGAACGTGTCGTCCGTCGCCGGCCGAGTGGCGGCACCCCTGAACGGCGCCTACGCCGCGTCCAAGTTCGCCCTGGAAGCCCTCACCGAATCCCTCCGCATCGAAGCCGGGCACTTCGGCATCCGCTTCCATCTCATCGAGCCTGGCCTCGTGGCCACCGGCTTCGGCGACGCCCGCCGGCTCGTCGGCGCACCAACAAACGCCGAATCCCCTTACCGGCCCATGGTGGACGAATGGGAGAACGTCGTAGTTAAGAGCCTCGAAGGCGATACCGGCCGGTCCACCGCCCAGGATGTCGCGGACACAATCGTTGAGGCCATCGAATCGGGCGAGAAGCTCCGCTACCCTGTGGGAAAAGACGCAAACATGGTCCTCATGGCCCGCAAGGCCATGGATGATGAGCAGTTCATTGCGGCGATGAGGACACAACTCGGTCTTAAGTGGTAGTAGCAGTCTGATTAGGCGGGCATCCCTCGGGACCCCGACCAGGGAGGTCAGAATGGAAAAGCGAACTTCGATAACGGATCTCAAGGCGATGAAGGGTCGCGGCGAGAAGATCGTCATGATCACCGCCTACGATTACCCCTCCGCCCGCCTTGTCGAGGCCGCCGGCATCCCCCTCATCCTCGTCGGCGACAGCCTCGGCAACGTCGTCCTCGGCTACGACTCGACAGTCCCCGTGACGATGGAGGAGATCCTCCACCACGTCCGCCCGGTCGTTCGAGCTACCAGCAAGACTCACGTAGTAGCGGACATGCCCTTCATGAGCTACCAAACCGGCCCCACCGACGCCCTCCGCAACGCTGGGCGACTCCTGAAGGAGGGAGGCGCTCAGTCGGTAAAGCTCGAAGGTGGCGCCCATGTCGCCGAAACAGTGCGGGCGCTCGTTAACGCTGGCATCCCCGTCATGGGCCACCTCGGCCTGACCCCGCAGTCGATTAACCAACTGGGCGGCTACAAGGTCCAGGGCAAGACCCCCAAGGACGCTGTTCGTTTGCTCAATGACGCCATGGCCCTGCAGGAGGCAGGCGCCTACGCGATCGTCCTGGAAACCGTGCCCGTCAACGTCGCCCAGATCATCACAGAGAAGCTCAGCATCCCCACAATTGGCATTGGTGCCGGGGCGGGCACAGATGGCCAGGTGCAGGTCTGGCACGACCTTCTCGGCCTCTTCACTGACTTTGTCCCGAGGCACGCCAGGCGCTACGCCAACCTCGGCGAGACTGTCGTCGCTGCCCTTAAGGACTATGCGACCGAAGTCCGCGACGGCGCCTTCCCGACAGAGAAGGAATCGTTCGTGAAGAAGCCTGCATCGCGGGAAACCGAACGGGTGGCTGACGCCGTATAACTTGACACGCCACAGCACTTTACCCCTCCCTGTCCTGGACAGGATTGGAACGCTCCGCATACACCCCCTGCGGGGCGTTCCGCATTTCCCGGGATTGCGTCCTTGAACATCGTCAGATCCGTGTCCGAGATGGAGACGTTGCGTTCCTCGTTGACGGGCAGCGTCGGCACGGTTCCAACGATGGGATACCTCCACGAAGGGCACCTTTCCCTTGTTCGGCGCTCCGTTGCGGGAAACGACCACACAGTCGCCTGGATCTTCGTCAACCCGACGCAGTTTGGCCCGAATGAGGATCTCGCTCAGTACCCCCGCAACGAGGAGCGTGATCTTAAGTTGCTGGATGCCGAAGGCGTCGATGTGGTCTTCATTCCGGCCCCGGATGACGTCTACCCGCCCGGCTTCGACGAGTGGGTGGAGGTGCGCGGCAGCATCACCGAGCGTCTAGAGGGCGCACACCGCCCCGGACACTTCCGCGGTGTCACTACTGTCGTCGCGCGGATGTTCCGCATCATCCAGCCGCACCGCGCCTACTTCGGCCGCAAGGACGCCCAGCAGCTACGCGTGGTGGAGAAAATGGTGGAGGAGCAGCGTCTCGCTGTCGAGATCGTCGCGATGCCAATCGTCCGGGAGGAGGATGGACTCGCCATGTCGAGCCGCAACGTCTATCTGTCGCCTGAGGAACGACGTGCCGCCCTGGTCCTGTCGCGCGCTCTCCAGCTCGCCGAGGCCTCGGTTCTCGCCGGAGAAACAGACGCCGGTCGTATCCGGGCCAAGACGGAGGCGCTCATCGTGGCCGAACCCCTCGCATCGCTTGATTACGTCAGCGTTTCCGATCCCCGGACTTTCGAGGAGCTCACCACAATCGATCGCCCGGCGCTACTCCTGGTAGCGGCGCGGATAGGCTCAACCAGGCTGATCGACAACGTATTACTTCAACCAGTACTGGTCATTGGCTAACTCACTCGCGGTGTACGAGGTGGGTAGTGGATTCGGGCAGTTGCGCCAGGACGGTGCGCAGCAGTGCGGGCTTCAGGGGAATCCCGTTTAGCTCGTGAACGCCGTGCCAGCGGAACAATAGCGGCGTCCCGTCAACCTCTTCCGACGACCATTCGTCCTCGAATACAGGCGAACCGCGCGGGAAGTCGGCCGTAAAGTACAGGCCAACCTCGTGCTCCCGCGTGCCTCGGTACGTGTAGAAGTTCTCGATCACCCATAGCAACCGGCCAATTTCCGCCGCTTCGCCGCACTCTTCGAGGACCTCGCGGCGCAACCCGGTTTCCGCATCCTCGCCGATCTCGATGCGGCCGCCCGGCAAGCACCAGAAGTCGTGGTCTCCGATGCGCTGGAGGAGGACGCGATCGCCGTCGAAAGCTACCGCCGCAGCACGCAGTAAGAACTTATCCTCGTCGGCGCCGAAGTGGATCATCTGTCCCATAGCTCCGTGTATGATATTCGCTCATGCCGAAGCCCCGCAGCATGCCGTTCTACCTGAAACCTGCCGCCTGGGTGATCTCCAGCCGGTACGGCGGGCCGGTCTTCATCAAACTCGCGACGCCGGTTGACCGCTGGCTAATTCCCGCAACGAATGGCCGGCTCTCGGTCCTGGTCGGTCAGCCCGTCCTTGTGCTGGAGATGGTTGGTGCTAAGTCGGGCAAGCGGCGTCGGATCCCTCTGGTTCACATGAGGGACGGTGACCGAGTGATTCTCGTCGCCTCGTTCGTAGGCAAGCCGCGCAACCCGGCCTGGTATCACAATCTGAAGGCGAATCCGCGTGTAAAGCTGTTTCTCAAGGGACGCACCGGCTATTACACTGCCGAAGAAGCAACGGGTGCGGAGCGTGAGCGTCTCTGGGCGGACATCACGGCCGTCTACCCCGGCTATGCGAAGTACCAGGCGCGCACGGGCGGGCGTGCAATCCCCCTGATGATTCTCACTCCCGAACCGTCGCCGGCCTGACGCTTCGCGCTTGACCACGATACCGCCGCGGGCGGTACAATTTGGCCACCTATGGGTGGGCATTCACATTGGTCCACGATCAAGCGGCAGAAGGGTGCCTCTGACGCCAAGCGGGGCCAACTTTTCACGAAACTGAGCCGCGAGGTCTCCGTGGCGGCGCGCGAGGGCGGCATGGACCCCACGATGAACCCGCGCCTGCGCCTCGCGATCGACAAGGCCAAAGAGGGCAATATGCCTGCAGACACGATCAAGCGGGCGATCGAACGTGGGGGACCCGGCGATGCCTCCAACCTCCAGGAGATCACGTTCGAAGCCTATGGGCCTGCCGGCGTCGCCATCCTTATCCAGGCCGTTACCGACAACCGCAACCGCACCGTCAGTGACGTGCGCACTGCTCTCAGCCGCAACAACGGCACGATGGGCGAGTCCGGAAGCGTCGCCTGGCAGTTCGAGAGCCGCGGCGTCATCGGCATTGAACCCAACGGGTCCGACGCAGACGAACTCGCACTGACGGCCATTGATGCCGGCGCTGAAGATGTGCGAGTGGAACCGAGCTACATAGAAGTGATTACCGCGCCGACGGACCTGGACAAGGTGCGTCGCGCGCTCGCCGATAACGGCACGAAGATCGTCAACGCGGAATTGTCCATGGTGCCGAAGAACAGCCTGCCCATGGAGGACAAGGCCGCGGCATCAGCGTTGAAGTTGCTCGACATCCTCGAGGACCTGGATGACGTGCAGAAGGTCTACTCGAACGCAGACTTTCCTGAGGCGGTTCTGATGGAGTACGCCGCCGGACTTTAGTTCGGCGCCCGAATGTCGCCTACCCGGCCGCTCATCATATTTGGCATCGACCCCGGCCTGAAATGTACGGGCTACGGCGTGATCGCGGTGGAAGGGTCCTCGTATCGATGCCTCGATTTCGGTGCAATCAAGCCTCCGGCAAACGCTTCGCACACTGAGAAGTTGATGCGCATCCACGAAGGGTTGTTCGACATAATGCACGCGAGCCAACCTCACGAGGTGGCGATCGAGGACTTTATCATCGGCCACACCCGCGCCGCCGTCGCCATCGGCGAAGCGCGCGCAGCCGCGTCCCTCGCTGCGGGACGGATGGGATTGCCCGTCTCCCTCTACAAGCCGTCCGAGGTCAAGCAGTTCGTGACGTCCTACGGCCGCGGCTCCAAAGAGCAGGTAGGCGCCATGGTCCAGGCGCTGATCGGCCTCCGCGAGCCACCGTCTCCACCCGACGCCGCCGACGCCCTCGCCGTGGCACTCTGCCACGCCCTCCGCCGTCAATCAGGTTCTTTTCACTCCCCTGAAGGCCGGACTTCAGTCCGGCCGGTCGCCGGCGCGCCGCAATGATCGCCCGCCTCACCGGCGAGGTCGTCGACCGCGCCGCCGACAGCGTCATCATGGACGTGAGCGGTGTTGGATACCGCGTTTACGCGCCAGCTTCCGTCGTCACACGCCTCGCACAGGGCAAGACCGCCACGCTCCACACCCACCTCGTCGTCCGCGAGGACGACATGACCCTGTACGGCTTCGACGACGCCCACCAGCAGCGCCTCTTCCAGACGCTCATAGGTGTCTCCGGTGTGGGCCCGAAGGTTGGGCTGGCACTCCTCTCCCTCATGGACGCGGACGAGCTGTCGTTCGCGATCGCTTCGGGAAACGCCGCCTCGCTGGCCCGTGCACAAGGCGTCGGCCAGAAGTTGGCCGCACGGCTTGTCGTTGAGCTCCGGGACAAGATGGTCAAGGGTGGCGCAGCGGGCGTCACGCCTGGGGTCGAATCGGAGGAAGTGGTCGGCGCTCTCATGGCGCTCGGCTACTCCCAGGCCGAAGCCGTGGACGCCGTCGCCCGCGCCGAACTCCCCGACAAAGCCCCAATCGAGGAAAAAGTGCGCCTCGCTCTCGCCTACTTCGCGAAAGCTCGCGTCGGTGACTGAACACCCGAACGTCGCACTGGTGAAGCGGCTGTTCGACGCTTTCGCCACCTACGACATCCCGGGCATCATCGGCGCCATTCCGGAGAGGGCCGTGTGGACCTTCCCGGGGACGCGGAGCCAGCTTGCCGGGAGGCACCGCGGTCGCGAAGCAATCGTCAAGTTCCTCACGAAGGTCATGGTGCTTTCAAGCGGGACGTTCTCGCTCGAACTGCATGACATCATGGCTTCAGACGAAGGCGTCGTAGCCCTCTTCACCGGGACAGCGAAACGCGGTGGCAAGAAGCTGAACAACCCGACTGCTCTACACGTGAACATTCTCAACGGGCAGATCGTAGAATTCCGGGAGTACGTCTGGGACCTGGAGCACGTCGAGGACTTCTGGGCGTAGGCCTTCTTCACAACCCTCTCTTTCTCGCATATCATCAGGCCGCAATCACCGAAGGAGGCTCCCAATGGTCACGGAACAGGCATACAAGTACATCCTCTTCGAGCAGCGGGACCGCGTCGGACTTATCACGCTCAACCGGCCAGACCGCCTCAACGCCTGGACTTACGACATGGGCGACGAGGTCAACGCCGCCATCGAAGCTTGCAACCAGGACCCCGGCGTCGGCGCGATCGTCGTCACAGGCGCCGGCCGCGGCTTCTGCGCTGGCGCCGATGTTGCGGGGTTCAACCGCAGCATCGAGCAGCGCGAATCCGGCGAGACCAACACGAACGGCCTGGGTGAGGGCGAGTCGCGGCGCGAGACAGAGCACCTCTCTGCCTTCCTCCGCCGCTCGAAGCCGCTGATCGCCGCCGTCAACGGGCCTTCTATCGGCGTCGGAATGACGATGACCCTGCCCATGGACATCCGCATCGCCTCCGACACCGCGCGCTTCTCGATGCGCTTCATCCGCATGGGCATCACCCCGGAGGTCGCGAGCACCGTCTACCTCCCCCAGATCGTCGGGCTACAGAACGCCCTGGACCTCATCCTCACAGCCCGCACTATCGAGGCGGATGAAGCCCTTCGCATGGGCCTGGTCCGATCAGTCGTCCCCGGCGACCGGTTGCTGGACGAGGCTATGGCCCTGGCCAGCGAGATCGCCAATAACCCCACCGACGCCGTTATCGAAGGCAAGCGCATGGTCCACGCCCACATGGTGGAGCAAGATGTTGACGCCATAGTCCGCGAGGAAAACCGGACGTTCTACAAGGCCTCGAAAGGCCCGGCGCACAAGGAGGCGGTGAGGGCGTTCCTGGAGAAGCGTAAGCCGGAGTTCAACCGGGGATAGGGGCGAATCTGCCAACTGGGAAGTAAACCTGTAGTCCATCCTATTGAAGGTGTCGATAAGGCGGACATAAGATTGTAATCGTCCAACGGGAGGGACTTTCGTGGGGGTGCGGCTGAGACCTCCGCCCGTGAGGGCAGAACGGGGACCGGCAACGGCCCCCGTTTCTTTTTCTCGGTGCAACCACCTGACATGGCGTTGTCAGTTGCGTTGATACAATGCTTGCATGGCGCTATCTGATCGCCCAGCCCTGACCGCACTCCCCTTTGCCAAACCCTTCACCGTCACCTCCGACTTCGCCCTCACAGGCGACCAACCCGAGGCCGTCGATGCCCTCGTCGAGGGCCTGGCGAAGGACTTCAAGCACCAGACCCTGCTGGGCGTGACGGGCTCTGGGAAGACGTTCACGATGGCCAACGTCATCGCCCGCTACGGCCGGCCCACGCTCGTTCTCTGCCCCAACAAGACCCTCGCCGCCCAGCTCTACTCCGAGTTCCGCGACTTCTTCCCGGAGAACGGCGTCGAGTACTTCGTCTCCTACTACGACTACTATCAACCCGAGGCCTATATCCCCCGCTCCGACACGTACATCGCCAAGGACGCGGACATTAACGAGGAGATCGACAAGCTCCGCCACGCCGCCACGCGCGCCCTCTTCGAGCGCCAGGACCTCGTCATCGTCGCGTCGGTGTCCTGCATCTACGGTCTGGGTGAGCCGTCCGAGTACTACCAGTTCGTCCTCTCCTTCAAGAAGGGCGAGAAGTCGAACCGGTCCCGGGTCCTCCGCCGTCTCGTCGACATGCAGTACGAGCGCAACGACGCCAACCTCGTCCGCGGCCGCTTCCGGGTGCGCGGCGACAGCCTGACCATCCTGCCGGCGTACGACGAACTGGCCGTGCGCGTCGACTTCTTCGACGACGAGGTGGAGCGCATTCTCCAACTCGATCCCCTTACCGGGGAGGTACTATCCGAACTGGACTCCCTGGACGTTTACCCGGCGAAGCACTTCGTGACATCGCAGGACAAGCTCGAGCTGGCGATCGCCGGCGTGGAGGAGGAGTTGGCCGAGCGCCACCAGTGGCTCCTCGACCGCGGCAAGCTCCTGGAGGCCCAGCGGCTCGTTGAGCGCACCCGCTACGACATCGAGTGCCTGCGCGAGCAGGGTTACTGCTCCGGCATCGAGAACTACTCGCGGCACCTTGCCCAGCGGGCGGAGGGGA
>DAINRO010000035.1:0-25198 GCA_036741795.1 Chloroflexota bacterium | reverse complement strand
TCGTTGCGGGAGCGCGCGGTGTGGAGGCGGGCGCCGGCGTCACCGATTTTCTCCCTAAGACTGATCTCGATGTTGAGGTGGATGTCCTCAAGGTCGTTGCGCCATTCGAAGTCGCCGGCCTCGATCTGGTCCTGGATGTCCTCGAGGCCGCGGATAATCAGGTCGGCGTCTTCTTCGGGGATGATCCCCTGCTTCCCCAGCATGCGGGCATGGGCGATTGACGAGGCTATGTCGAAGGGGTAGAGAATCCAGTCGAAGCCTACGGAGGCGCTGAAATCGAGCGCGATGGGGTTCAGGCCACGCGCTGTGGGCGATTGGCCGGGTTTGCCGTCTACCATGTCGGTATTATAGGCCGCAGGCTGTTTGCCGATGGCTGAAGGAGGAGATCGGATGCAATACGTTCGACTGGGGAATACAGGGCTGCGGGTGTCCCGCATCTGCCTTGGGACGATGACCTACGGTAGTAAGCAGTGGCGGGATTGGGTGCTGGAGGAAGGGGAGGCGAAAGAGTTCTACAAGAAGGCGATCGAGTCCGGCATCAACTTCTTCGACACGGCAGACGTGTATTCGGTCGGCGTTTCGGAGGAGATTACCGGCAAGGCGCTCAAGGAGTACGGGAAGCGGGACCAGGTGGTGATTGCGACGAAGGTGCACGGGCCGATGGGCGGCGGGCCGAACGACCGCGGGCTGTCTCGCAAGCACATCCTCGACTCGATCGACAATTCGCTGCGACGGCTGCAGACCGACTACGTGGACCTGTACCAGATACATCGCTGGGACGATCACACGCCGATCGAGGAGACGATGGAGGCGCTGAACGACGTGGTGCGCTCGGGGAAGGCGCGATACATCGGGGCGTCTAGCATGTTCGCGTGGCAGTTCGCGAAGTCCCTGCACGTGTCGAAGCAGAATGGGTGGGCGCGGTTCTCCTCGATGCAGAATCACTACAACCTGGTCTACCGCGAGGAGGAGCGGGAGATGATCCCGCTCTGCATCGACCAGGGGATCGGGGTCATTCCGTGGAGCCCCCTGGCGCGGGGATTCCTGGCTGGCAACCGCACGACGGACAAGTCGGGCGAGACGACGCGCTCGAAGAGCGACCAGTTCGCGCACCAGATGTACTACTCCGAGGCGGATTTCGCCGTTCAGGCAGCCGCGGCTGCAATCGCGGACGAGCGGGGCGTGAAGCCTGCGCAGATCGCGCTGGCGTGGTTGCTCCACAAGCGGGGGGTGACCTCGCCGATCATCGGTGCAAGCAAAATGTACCAGCTGGAGGAGGCAATCGCAGCGGCCGATCTGACGCTTAGCGACGATGAGATCAAGCGGCTGGAAGAAGGGTACGTGCCCCACGTTGTACTGGGACACGCGTACGGGCCGCCTATTTGAGGCATCTCATCCCGTTGTCGGGTAGACTCTGGGGCAGATGACGGAACGCTCATCGACCTTCCAGGAGGCCTGGAACCGGTTCCGGGAAGCGGAGACACTCCGGCTGCTGCAGGAGACGCTGGAGTGGGAATGGACGCGCGGTCGCAAGGAGTACGCGGCCTTCCTCGTCGAGATAGAGGACCCGGGCGCCCGGGCGCATATCGCCGGCGTGATCGACCGGATCAAGGACATACCGGGAGTCGACCCGTACCCGGACACGTACTGGCACATCACGGTGAAGGGGCTGGGCTTCGTCGTGGACGAGCCCAGGCAGGCGGATGAACTGTCGCCGCGCCAGGTGGCCCACCTGGGAGCGCAGGCTCGGCAGGTGATCGAGGACGCCGGGCCCTTCTCCGTCACGATTGGCCCGGTCAGCGGCTTCCCCGAGGTGGTCATGCTGGAAGTCCACGACGACGGGGCGGTAGCGGCGATGAACGCGGGGCTTACGCGCACGCTGACAGAGGCGCCCGTCTATGGCGTGGACGGGGTGACGTTCCTGCCGCATATCAGCATCGCGCGCTTCAGTTCGCGCCTCGGACTCGACCAGTTAAAGCAGACGCTGATGGCGTTGCGTGATGAGCAAGCGGCGGGACCGTCGTTCATCGTTGGTGAGGTTCGGCTGATCCAGGCGCACCTGGCAGAGGCTGCGCCGACGTTCGACACGCTGGCGAGCTACAAGCTACGCGACTCGTAGTTAGCCGGGCAGCGCGACAACAGCCTCGATCTCGATCAGCAGTGTCGGCAGGACGAGGCCCTTGACCATCACGAACGTCGACGCCGGCGAGGGACCCTTCAGGAACTCGCTCCGGACCTGGCGGATCTCGGCCAGCCGGGTTGCGTCCACGGCGTAGTAGTTGAGCTTGATCACATCGCCGAAACCAGCGCCGAGTGCTTTGAGCGCTGCCTGGATGTTCTCGAAGACCTGGCGGGTCTGGGCGACGATGTCGCCTTCACCCACCAGTTCGCCTGCCTGGTTGAAAGCGACCTGCCCCGAGATGTAGGCAACGCGGCCGGGTAGCACCTCGACGATGTGGGTGTAACCGGTGGGTTGATGCAATGTTTCGGGGTTTGTGCGTCTGAGACGGTCACTCATCGACTAGATCTCGTGCTTGATCAGGTTGTCCACGGCGAACTCGAAGTACGTTACTGCTTCCGAGAAGGTAAACGTCTCGCGGTCGTAGATGACTTCGGGCTGGCGATCCCCGTTCAGGGCGAGATGGGCGCCGAGGCGCGGGAAGAAAAGGACGCTGCGAAACTGCTCCGCGCCCTGTAGCATCTCCGGCTTGCGCCCGAGGAGTTCGACGTACGCCTCCCCGCAAAGGTCGACGACGCGCTTATAGTCGCCGGACTTGAGGGCGGCCTGCGCGTCCTCCATGGACGCGCGCAGAGCGGCGTCCTGGATGCGATCGGTTTTGACAGCCATCAGATCGAGGAGTTGATCACGTGCTCCACGCCCTCGAGCTGCTGAGCGCGCCACTCCTGGTGCTTCGCGTGGCGCTCCTTGAACTCCGGGATTACCTTCGTGCCGGTGCGGTAGATGGAGTCCATCACGTCCTCGTGGGAGCGGGCGCCGCACTGGGCGACGAAGATCATGAGGTCCAGGTGGGCGTCCTCGTACTTGCGTAGCGTGTCCTTGATGAAGTCGGGCGTGCCGATGCATCCTCCGCGCTGGGCTGCCCGCCAGAGGGCGCGAGTCACCTCGTCCTTCGGCTCCTCCGAGGAGAGGTTCCCGCCGAAGCCACCGAAACCGCGGAAGGCGTCACCGAAGGGGCCCCAGCGCTGGTCCGGCGGGGCGTTGTAGAAGTCCGCGTAGATGTTCTTGCGGCCGGGTGTGTGGGCGCCGCCGGTAAACGGGTTGTAGTAGTAGGCGAGGGAGTAAGCGAAGAACTGCGAGCCCTCCTGGCCCTTCTCGATCGCCTCTTCGTCGGTGTCGAAGCAGGAGAGGACGGAAACGACACCGAGCGCCGGGTTGATGGCGGCGCCGATCGGGTAGCACTCCTCGCGGATTAGCTGGTAGTACTCGTCGGCGCGTTCGCGGGCCTCGTCCGGCGTGTCGAAGGAGAAGCCGAGCGAGCCCATGCCGAGGCGGCCGGCGAGCATGGCTGTCTCGCGGCGGGACGATGCGACCCAGAGCGGCGGGTGCGGCTTCTGGAGCGGCTTGGGGACGACGTTGCGCTCGGGCATGCCGAAGTACGCGCCCTCGACGCCCGGGTAGGGCGTCTGGGTCATCATCTTGACGACTTCGCGCGTGGCTTCCTCCCACATCTGCTTCTTGTCCTCGCGGTGAACACCGAAGCCACCCATCTCCATCTCGGAGGAGGACTCGCCGGTGCCAAACTCGACGCGGCCGTCGGAGACGAGGTCCAGGGTCGCGACGCGCTCGGCGACGCGGGCGGGGTGGTTGTAGCGGGGCGGCATGAGGACGATGCCGTGGCCGAGGCGGATGTTCTTCGTGCGCTGGCTGGCGGCGGCGAGGAAGACCTCGGGCGCGGAGGAGTGGGAGTACTCTTCCAGGAAGTGGTGCTCGACCTCGAAGACGTAGTCGAAACCAAGCTGGTCGGCGAGTTCGATCTGGTCGAGAGCGTTCTTGAAGAGCTTGTGCTCGGCGTCGGGGTCCCACTGTTCCTTGTCGTGGGGCCGCGGGATCTGGTGCTCGTAGAACAGGCCGAACTTCATGGGAAAACTCCTTCGGGGCGAAACCTAACGCGCACGTTAGAGTAGCGCAGGACGAGCGGCGGCGCAAATTACTCGCGGTGTATCCTCTGCCTCATGGCCGAACCCCTATTCAAGAAGGTCGATTGCGTCCGTCTTCCCGTCCCTAACCTCGAGGCAGGACTCGCGTTTTACGGCGATGCGCTGGGGCACGAGTTGGTCTGGCGGACTGAGACGAGCGCCGGGTTGCGCATGCCCGACGGAGATTCGGAGCTGGTGATCCACACGGAGGGGCACCCGCCGGAGACGGACCTCTTGGTGGAATCAGTGCCGGAGGCTGTGGATCGCATCGTGGCCGCCGGCGGTCGGCTGATTGCCGGACCGTTCGAGATCCAGGTCGGGAAGTGCGCGGTGCTGGCAGACCCTTTCGGTAACACGCTGGTGGTGTTGGACTTGAGCAAGGGCCTTCTTCTCACTGACGACGAAGGTCGCGTCGTTGGAAACGAACCGGCCTAGAGCAACCCCTGCTTCTTAAGAAGTGGCTGGCTGTAGGTGATCCGGCCGGTCAACTCCTTCGGGTCGCAGGTGGCGAGGACCAAAGCCGCTTTGGCCATCAGCTCGACGGGCTCGGCGCGGGGATCGTTTTCGTCGGCGATTAGCTTGTGGAAG
The DNA here is from genome assembly GCA_036741795.1 of Chloroflexota bacterium. Classification (GTDB taxonomy): domain Bacteria; phylum Chloroflexota; class Dehalococcoidia; order SM23-28-2; family RBG-16-64-32; genus DATKKM01. The sequence goes on along the minus strand of DAINRO010000035.1, from coordinate 20,452 downwards.
AGGACGCCGGGGGAGGGAACGATTCCTGCCGGGCTGAGCGCGTTGACGGCGATGTTGTTCTCGAACAGTTCGTGGGCGAGCCCTGTGGAGAAGCGCTCAATGCCGGCTTTGGCGACGCCGTACGTGGTGCCACCGTGGGCGTCCCGCTCATAGGGCGGGCCCTCGGGGTGACGCGCGGCAAGCGACGAGATGTTGACGATGTGGCCGCGGCCGGCGGCGAGCATGTCCGGAATGACAGCCTGGCAGAGGAGCATAGGGCCGGTGAGATCGACCTGGATCATGCGCTCCCAGCGGCGGATCGGGAAATCCTTGATCGGAACGTAGTAGGTGAGGGCGGCGTTGTTGACGAGGACATCGACCGGGCCGTAGGTGTCGTGCGCCGACTTCACCAGCGCCTCTATCTCCTCCGGCTTTGACAGGTCGCAGCGCGTCGCCGTGGCTTCGCCGCCCGAGGCTTTGATCTCGGCGACGGTCTCGGCGATGCTGCCGGCGAGCTGGTGGTCGCCCCCTTGCTCCGTGCGGGCGGCGACGACCACCCTGGCGCCTTCGGCGGCGAAGAGGAGCGCGATCTCCTTGCCGATGCCGCGGCTGGCGCCGGTGACGATGGCCGTACGGCCGGTGAGTTTGTTTGGCATTTTCGAGTCCCTCCCGTTCGATGTTAGAGGTTAGAAGTCAGAAGTTAGAGGTGGTGCTTTGACTGCCGATTCGGGGCGTGGGTAGCCCAGGGCTTCGGCGGCGTCCCTGAGTATAAGCTGCACTTCCTCGACTCCGCCGATTATCTCGAAGTCTGTGGCGCGGCTGGCGAGGTTGTTTTCCAGGTCGATCACGGCGTGGCAGAGCTCTTTGGCGAGGGGTTCATCCACCTCGCGAAGGGGTGGATCGACGCTGTGCGTGAAGTTGTGGACCGGGCCGTAGAAGGCGGCTTCGGCCCCCTGGCGGTCGCCCTGTTCGAGGAAGACGAGGACACGCGTCAAGCCCTCGTCCTTCTCGGCGAAGGCCTCGCCGTCGACGATGCTGGTGCCGAGGGGTGGGAGGGCTTCGTCACAGGCGCCGGCCTCGGAGCCACCGAAGGCACCAGTGGCGACGAAATAGCCGCCGACGAAGACGAGCACGAGGAGGCCGATGCCGGCGCCCCACACCCAGTCCGGCAAGCGCTCCTGCGAGGCGGCGCGGCGGCGGCGCGCGAAGTAGGTTCTGTTATCGAGAGACTGCAGGTGTTTCATCCGTTCCGAACTCCGACTTGAGGAAATTGACGAGGTGCCATCGTTCGTCCTCCGTTAGCTGCGTGCCAAAGGCTGGCATGATCTCGCCGAGACCATTAGTGATGACGAGGAAGAAGAAATCGTCCTGGTGATAGGGGACATGCTGGCGGAAGTCCGCGGGCCTCACGGGCAGGGACTCGGCCTGTGGGCCATCGCCGCGGCCGTCGTCGCCGTGGCACGTGGCGCAGTTCTGGGTGTAGAGCGAACGGCCAATGGCGATCGATTCGGGGGTCGATGCAATTGGGTTGCCGGTGCCCTCGGCGTCGTCGTCCGGCAGGAGGCTGATGGCGAGGAGGCCCACACCGATGACGGTGGCGGAGGCGGTGCCGATCCGGAGCAGGCGCGGGGACCAGTCCGCGAGTCCGGGCCATTCGGCGAGCCAGACGGCGGCGATGAGGGCGAGGACGACGAGGACGACGGCAGCGATGGTCAGCCAGGTACCGGTCGCGAGGGGGAAGGCAAACTGGCCGCCGCTCGTGAAGTCGGCGGATTCCACAGGAACGGGGAAAGTGGCGGAAACGTCGTCGATGTCGGCGCGCCGGACGTCGACGTTGATTGTCCAGTTGCCGTCGGAACTAAGGAAGGGGCCGACGGCACGGTAGGCGTTGACGCCTGCCGGCTCCATTTCCACCTGGGAGACACCGACGCCCTCGTCCGGAGAGAGGAAGCGCAGGCGGACGCGGAGGACTTCGCCGATGTCGCCTCCGACCTGGGGGAAGAGGAAGACGCGGAAGGAGTTCTGACCCTCGGTGTTTGGGGAGACCGTTAGGTTGACCAGGACGTCGCCGGCGGGCTGGATCTCCTCGAAGCCGATTACCGCCTGTCCGGTGTCGGCCTCCGCCTGCACACTCTCGTTGTAGCGCGGCGTGGGCTGCAGGATCAGCACGGCAGCGGCGAGCAGGACTGCTGCCGCAAGTCCGACCTCGACTTTGACGGAAGTGGCGAGGCGGCGCTGAGTGTCGTTCGTTGGGAGATCGTCCTCGATGTCGTCGAGGAGGCGCGGTCGCAAGTAGAACGCGTTCAGGCCGGCGACAGCGAGGAGGAAGGCCATGACGGCGAGTTTGATGAGCAGAGCGCGGCCGTAAGCGGTATCGAAGAGGGCATCGACGTTTGGTAGCTGGGTGAGACTGTTCAGCACGCCGGTGGCGAGGAGGACGATGACGCTGGTGGCGGCGATGGTGGAGAAGCGGGTGATGTGGCCGATGATGAGTTGCGAGTTGGGAGTTGGGAGTTGGGAGTTGGACAGGCGGCGGAGGTTGAGCAGGAAGAGGACGAGCATCGCCAGCATGCCGACCCAGACGGAAGCGGCTACGAGGTGCAGGAAGTCGGCGCCCACGGCCCAGAAGGAGCCGGCGACGGCGTTTCCGTGGCTGACGAGAGCGACCAGTAGCTGGTAGACGACGATGCCGAGGAGCGCAAGCGAGGCCGCTGCGAGGGCGGCGGTAGGTCTGTCGCGGCGCGCGCTGACGAAGGCGACTGCCAGCGTGGCCACGATCCCCGCGAGCATCACCTGGCGCTGGATCCAGCGCTGGCCCCAGTCGTTCTTAAGGACGTCGCCGACGTACTCGAAGCCGCCGAGTTGGTCGGCCTGCAGGAGGAGTTCGGCGGCACCCGTGAGGGCGAGAACGGCAACAGCGGGCCAGGCGAGCAGGCGGAGGTGGCGCCGGGTGGTCGCACGGGACTCGTCGCGGGCTTCAGCGGTGAGCGAGTTAGTGGCAGGGCGATTCACTAAGAGGGTGAAGGCGAGGGCGCCGAGCAAGGCCGCCGCGGCGAGGAGTTGAGCCCACTTGACGAAGATGTTCTGGGGTTGCGAACTGACACTCCCGCCGCCGCCGGCTTCGAAGCGCGGGCCGGAGGGTTGGCTGCCGTCCTCGTTGAGGACGGTGAAAGGAAACGAGCCCTTGAAGAGGTGGCCATCCACCGAGGAGAGCGTCTCCCAGATGACGGTGTAGAAGCCGGGGCCAAGGTCCTCGGCGAGGCCGATCGACATTTCCTCGGCGGCCGGACCGAAGACGATCTCGCCGTTGTCCACGGTCTCGCCAGTGCCATCGACAACTTCGATGCTGGAGAGGCGTTCATCGAGGGCTTCGCTGTAGAAGGTGATGACCTGGTCCGGGGGGATCGCCAGTTCCGCGTTTACGGGCGGATCGGAACGGACGAGGATGGCGTGGGCTTCGGCGGGGCGTGGTTCGGCCGTGAAGATGAGTGCGCCAAATGCGAGGAACGCGGCTGCGATCAGTCCGATTGGCAAAGCGGGGAATCGGGCGCTCATTCGGCGATCCCCAGGCTGACCGCCGCGTCTTCCAGGATCTCGGCGGTTGTTAGTGACTCGGCGGAGATGATCGCGGGATCTCCCGCACCGGCGAATTCGCGCTCAAGGGCGAGGACGCTGTGGCAGAGATCAAGCGCGAGGTCCATATCGGCCTGCCGGAGAGGGCCATCGATGTCGTGGGTGAGGTTGTGGGCATCTCCCCCGAAGGTGGCGCGGAGATCCTCGATCGGCACTGTTCCGGCGTCGCGGGCGACGTCGCGATACGTCTGAGCGACGGTGGCGATTCGTTCGGCGGTGAGCGGGTTCGTGGTCACGGCGCCAACGGGGTTTGAGCAGATATCGAAGGTGGGCGAGGTGGATGGGGATGAAGCAGCGATCAAGGGTCGCGCGTCGTTGAGCATGGCTGCGATAGCGCGCGTCTCGCGTTCGATGACGGCCGCGTCAAGCGTGCCCGCCATCTGGCTCTCGAGGACGATGACGCGGCGGCAGAGGTCGCGCGCAGCCTCCGGATTCACGGCCCGAAGCGGAGCGTCGATGTCGTGCGTCAGATTGTGCGCGTCGTTGGAAAAGAACAGCGCCTGGACTTCGTCGATCCGGCCATTCGCAGCCGCGTCAGCCATTTCCAGCATGCCCTCCGAACCCTTGAGGATGCGGACGTCGGTCACTTCCTGGCCGGTGAGCGGCGCGACGGCTTTGTCGCAGCTTGCGGCGCTGGCAGAGTTGTCGTTGTTGCCCCCGCCGAAGAGGCTGGATCCCAGGAAGAGCGCAGCGGAAAAGAGGGCAGCGCCGGCGAAGCGGGGGAGCGAGGCTCGGGTCCACGCCGACAGCCATTCACGGCTGAACCGGCTTTGACCTTCGGGAATTGCCCCGAACGCGAAGCTGAGCGCGAAGACGAGGAAGAAGATGACGATGACGGACGTGAGAGCCGTGGCCGTGCTGGCGCCGCCGACGTGCAGAGCAATCATTGGGCTGCGGGAGTGGCCGTGCCTCCCGGCTCCCAGAGGTCGTCCAGCCACGCGCCGCGGTTGCACCAACCGATGAAGTAGGCGTCGAGATACGGGTCGACCTCAGCGCCGGGGTTCTGGCGCGGATCGGCCGTGATGGCACGCTCGTTCGAGCCGTCGGCGTTGAGCAGGAAGATGCCGAACTGGTGGAGCGCCCCCCAGTCCAACGACACACCGGGGACTGCGACAGAGCCCGTGTAGGCGATGGTGTCGCCGTCCGGGGAGTATTGTGCGCCCCGTTTGAAGATCTCGGAGTCTGTGACGGCAGTGTGATCGCCAGAATCGGCGGAGATTTCGTAGAGCTGGAAGCCGTCGGGGCTGCCGCCGGAGACAAGGACAACGTCGCCAGCGGGGGACCAATCTGGGTCGTACCACTGGAAGTCACCGGCGGGCGCGATCTCTTCGGGTTCTCCACCCTGAGTGGACACGGCCATGAGGCGGGACGCCCCGTCTTCAATCGTTTGGAGATTAAACGCGATCCTCGCGCCGTCTGGAGAGAAGGTCGTGGAACCGGCAAAGCCGTCGCCGGAGGTGAGTAGCGTTTCCTCGCCCGACTCCAGATCGAGCTGCGTGATCTTGTGGACCTGGGCCTGGCCGTCGTAGTCGGCGATGGCGATTTGCTGGCCGTCCGGGGACCAGGCGAATCCCTGGGTGGTCGAGGGAACAGGCAAGGGATCCGAAGGTGCGTCGCTACCACGGATGTCGAGAATCCGGTCGATGGTGTCGTATTCCTGGCGGAGGTAAGCGATCTTTGAACCATCGTCAGCGCATTGGGCGGCGATCACGATTTCGGAGTTGAAGTCGATCTCCTGGCGGTAGGTCTCGCCAGATTCCAGGTCCTGGGCGATGAGAGCGCCGGACGCCTCCCGGTAGAGAAGGAAGGCGTCCGGCGGTCCTGATTGCGTTGGTGAGGGCGTGGACGAGCCTCCGCTATCACACGCGGCGGAACCGGCGAGTATCGCCGAAGCGGCCAGCGGCAAGAGGAGCGCCCTCACGCCGATGAGCGCCTCCCGAGGAAAAGTCCTGCTCCGCCTGCCAGGCCGGCAGCAGCGATCAGACCAACTACGAAGATCGCAGGATCGATGCCGCCGGATTCGTCATCATCGTCCTCGTTCGGGTCGGGAGTGGGCGCAGACGTCGATGTGCCGTCGTCCGGGTCGGGCGTCGCCGGGGGTGGTGTCTCGCCAGGCCCAGCACCGATGAAGAAATGGAAGGCGCCCTGCGCTTCTTCGCCGTCTTCGTCGGAGAGGGTGTGCCATATGACGGTGTAGCGGCCCTCCGGCAACTCCGGCGGGAGATCGACGAACATGCGGGTGCGGTCGGCGTCGTCGAGCGTTGCGCCGAGGTCCACCTGGTCGCCCGACTCGTTCGTGACGATCATCGTGGGGAGGCCGCCGCCGCGCGCCACTTCCTGGCTGAAGAAGACTTCGACGAGAAGCGGCGGTTCGGCGACGACCTCCCCGTCAGCCGGCGTAGAGCTTTCGTAATTGGCGTGGGCGAAGGCGATACTGGCGGAATCGGCCCAGGCAAGGGCGATGAGGAGGGCCAGTGCCGCGGCGACCACCCCCCTTATCGTTGTTTCGCTACTGCGTCGCCTCAGGTGATTCCTCCTCACCTTCGTCGTCTTCGGTTGCTTCAGGGGATTCTTCGGCGTCGTCGTCGGTGGCTTCGGGAGACTTCTCTGTATCGTCATCTTCTGTCGCCTCGGGCGATCCCTCAGCTTCGTTGTCGTGGCCGTCCTCTTCGGCGTGTTCTTCGCCGCCGATCCAGGGCCAGGCATCGTGCTCCAGATCGTGGTAGGCATCGTGTGTGTCAGTTGCGAGGCCCTTGGAGGCCTGGAGGTCGTCGGCCTCCATCGCGGCGATGAAGTCTTCCATGGTTGTGTTCAGGGTCTCCGCCAGTTCAGCCAGTTCTTCTGGCCATTCAGTCGACGAAGAGACCAGGAGAGCGTTCTTGATCGTGGAAGAGGTGAACTCCGGGATTTCCGATGCAACCTGGAAGTCATCGTCAATGGCGTGGAACTCGCTGGCGTCCAGCTTGTTCATTGCCGCGAGGACTTCCACGCGCTGCAGGCGGGCGTCTGTGTCGGCGTCAGCTTCGGCGTCGTCGTCGTTGCAAGCAGTCAGGCCGAGAGCGAGCACGGCAACAGCCACGATGGCCAGGAGCCAAAGTTTTCTGAATGAAGTCAATTTGTTCATCCTCCGATATTCAAGCTGGTGGCGCGGCCAATGTGGGCCGCGCCCTATCTGCGGCATCAGGAAGATAGGGCGGCTTGAGGCGGGTGGAGGAATTTTACGGGAGATGGATCGAGGACGGTAATTGCAGTGGGCTCGCCAATGACGCGGACCAGGCCGGGTTCCGGCGGGAGATGGCTGTCGCCGATCCACGAGGTGCCAACAAGGCTCTGGGGACCGGCGCATTTGGCGGCGCCAACGTGGCAGTGCTGCACGTGCGCTTCCCCCGACGTTGAACCGACGTCTGCTGCGGCTGCGCCGTGTGAGTGAGGGGACTTGTGAGAAGGTTCGGTTGGGCCGTGTCCGATATAGAGTACGTTGGGCATAACAGCAGCCAAGAGCACGAAGACAGCTCCGGCACGTAGTAGTTTCTGGCCTCTGCGTTTGTTCATCGGCTAGTAGAGATTATACGTTCGGCGCTAGTAGCCGGTGTCTGCCAAATGGCCCTCATTTCGAGGGCTTTTGCTCTCCCACCAGGCGACGAGGGAGCCGATAAAGAGGAGGGCCATTCCCAGGACCGTCAGGGTAAAGAAGTTTCGGATGGGAAGTGACATGCTGTCCGAACCGATGTCCAGCATCCCGTTCACGAATTCGTCCGTATCCGTCTCCAGCGTGCGGAAGGCGAACCGTAGGCCAACGGCTGCGGCCAGAGATGGAAGAGAGGATGCGAGGACGACAAGTGAGAGGACAAGTAAGCGGGCCTCGCGTGGAAGCACTATCAGCAGGATTGCAGTCATGGCCAGGGTCATGATTCCGAACAGGACGGTCACGACGAGGAAGCCAGTGTGAATGTCGTCCTGGATGAGGCCCAGGCCGAGGTCGATGAAACCTGCGGCAGAGAGGCGGTCGATGTCCTGGGCTGCTTCTTCGTCGGTCGCAGCCCAGGCGGAGGGGCCATCCGCGTAGAGGATGGCCGCGGATTTATCGAGGATGCGGTCCCGCAGTTCGGCGCCGCGCAGGGTCCGTGCTTCTTCGACCGTGAGTTCCACGGCGAGGGGGAAACCGGGGACAAGGACCGTATCGGTGTCGGCGGCTTCGGTCGCTTCCGCGAGGTCTTCCTCGATTCGCGGCATGGATTGGTCAAGGTCCGTAATCGTAGCGACGGAACGGCGGAGTATGACTTCGCCGCTCTCCTTACCCGTAAGCTGAGTGGCGGTCAGGAAGAGCAGGAAGGAGGCGGCGACTAGTACGAGGGCAATCGCGACGAGCCAAACAGAAGCTGTCCGGAACGTGGACACGCTACGGGAGCTCGAGGACGACAGTGCCCGCAAGCATGTCGTGGAGTGCGCGGGACTCGTCGTCGAAGAGGATGGGGACGAGACCGAGGCCGAAGGGGATGACACTGAGGGGCCAGGTCATGGTGCGGATAATGGAGCGCCAGCCCGAGATGTGGTAGCCGTCGCGGTCGGTTACAGCGATGCGAGTGGCCATCTGGCCGATCGTCTGGCCGTGCCACCACCAGAGACCGATGAAGTAGATGGGGAGAAACAGCGCGAACATGGCGGCGATTGCCACCGCCGTATACCCTTGTTCGTTCGTGAAGTCGGACTCTGCGCCCCAGTCAGTCTGTGCGAGAAGGTAAAGGCCGGCGGCGGAGACGAAAAGGAGGAAGATCGAACCGAGGACGATCAGATCCAGAACGGCCGCAACGAAACGGAGACCGGCACTGGCGTAGGGGAGGGATACGTACTCTTCGTGCGCAACAGGCGTTGCGTCAGCCATGGTGCTCACCGAGGTCATCACGGAGAGTATAACGTTCGGATTCGCGCGGAGGTATCCCTCGGGGCATCACCTCTCAAGAGTAGCGAGGAGCCGCGCGGAGAGGAACGAGGACACGATTGCGCCGAGACGGTCGAACGATCCCCACCAGAAATGATCAACGCCCGGGACAGCCTCGAGGGTGACGTCCTGGCCCAACTGCGACCTGTATTCACTGAGCAGATCCACATCGCAGTACTGATCTCGGTCTCCGGCGACGATGAGTAGCGGTGGGTCGAGGTAGATTTCGACGCGGGGTCCGGCGACGGTCGGCTGCGATACGGCGATGACCGCCGCGAGGTCGGGGTGCGTGTTCGCGTAGTTGAGAGCCATGGTGGCGCCGAACGAGTAGCCGGCAAGGGCGACGCGTGCCGAGTCGATCTGCTGCAATGTCTCCAGGTGATCGACCGCAGCGCCCACGTCGGCGATCTCGCCAACCCCACCTTCGTACTGACCTTCGCTCTGGCCAACGCCGCGAAAGTTGAAGCGCAGGGCGGCGACTCCGGAATCCAGGCAAGCCTGGAGGACAGCTCCGACGACGCCGTTGTACATGTCGCCGCCGTACTGTGGATGAGGATGGCAGATGACGATTCCAGGGAATGGGGGCTCGCCCTGGGGCAGATGAAGGAGCGCTTCCAGCTTGAGTGCCCCACTTTCGATGGTCTGCGGCTCGCCGGGAATGACTGTCATGGGACTCAGACCCAGGGTTCGAATTCCGGGTTGCGTACGGCCTCTACGAGCGCCGGGAGGTGCACGGCCCGAATCGCCCCATCGTCCCCGCGAACCAGGGCAATTTTGACGGGCGGTAAACCATCGACTTGCACGTTGAATAGCTCCGGATCCTCCGGGCTGACAGGCAAGAGACGGGCGCCTTCCTTCCAGGCGCCACGCCGGGAGTACAGGACCAGTCCGGAATCTTCCTGGCGGAGTTGGATCCGGCCGTAGTTGAAGCGGGGCCGGAGGTCGGTCAGCGGTGTGTTTCCAGGTAGTTCATAGATCCCCGGAGCGGAGGCGAGGATGCCGGGATCGGTCGCGAGTCCGTCCGGGGCGGCATCGTCGATGCCCAGGAAGGCGTTGATCACGGTGGGCGTCATGCTCTCGAACGAATTAGACCAGAGGTTCATGTGGAAGATGATCGCGGCGTCGAGGTCCGGGAAGATGCCCATGTAGCTGTTCCAGCCACCGAAGGCGGCGCCGCCGTGACCGAAGCCGCGGTGCGGCCCGCGCTCCTGCACTCCAAACGAAAGGCCCCACCCCGGCAGCCGTTTGTCGGGCCTGTACTGGTCGGATGTCATACGCGCGAAGGTCTCGCGCCTCACGATTCCCTTGCTATCGCGGAGGAGGGCGCATGCGTAGGTGGCCATGTCGGTGACCGTCGACTGGACGCCACCGGCGGCGGGGTTGCCCCAGACGCGCGCGAACTTGCCCGGCATGTTGTATCCATCGGCCGCGTCGCGTGATTCGAGCTCGATGCCGAAGAAGTCGATCAGGCGCCAATCGTCCTCGCTCGCGGCCTGCGTGTAGCCCTGCGCTAGATCGGGGTGAGGGACGTCTTTGATATCGCTGGAGGTCATACCCAGCGGACCGAACACGCGATGCTGAAGGATGTCCTGGAGCGGCGCCTTCTCGGTACGCTCCAGGATCTCGCCAAGTAGCGTGAAGCCGTGGTTGGCGTAGGCCCACTTGGAGCCGGGGGGCACTTCAATTGTCACACCGTCGTCGTATAGCTCAGGAAGCGACTTCGAGGGGTCGGACTCGGCGAAAAGCTTGCTGAAGGCGTGAGAGAGGTCGTTGGGGCTGGGCGCCTCACCGATGCCGCCGGTGTGGGTCAAGAGATTCCATACCGTTAGCGATTCGGCCGGGCCGTGAAACGTTATGTCGGGCAGGAGCGCGGGCACTTTGTCCTCAAGGGAAAGGCGGCCTTCATCGACGAGGGCCATGACGGACAGGCCGATCATCGTTTTCGTGATCGAGGCGATGCGCTGGCGGGAGTCCACCGAGTACTCTTTGCCTGCTGTGATTTCCGCCTTCCCGAAGGCTTCAAGGTGGACGGGCTCGCCGCCGACAACAATGCCGAGGCCAACGCCGGGCATATGGTGGCGCTCGATCAGTTCCTGGACGGCTTCGCGAACGCGGGTGATATCGGGGGTGAATTTCGGCACGGACGTGATGATAGCATCCCCACGCTACACTGGCGGAATGAGCGCCTTGCCCCCGTTCAACCGGCGAGCGCCGACTGAGATCTCTCCGATCTATCTGTCGCACTACCAGGCAACACTGCTGTTGCAAGCGAAGAAGGCGGGGGTGAAGAGCGTTCGCACGTCGATCGACCTGAACCTGACGATGGTGCTGGCGGAGGTGGGTGACGCCGGGGTGGTCGTGCCGGATGGGCGGGTGATTGGCTGGGACGCGGTGGCGGAGGTGGAGGGCAACGAGACCGGGTGTTTCGTCGTGGAGGGGGAGGAAATCGAGAAGGTCCAGACCTACTCGGAGGTAACAGACCGGGCGCTGACGCTCTATCCGACGCCGGGGCCGCCGACGATGTTGATCTCCGGGGTGCCGATGCACCGGATTAAAGGGACGAACCCGCTGCAGGACACGCTGAGCAAGGTCAGGGCCGCGGCACCGAGCGGATGGGTGCTCGACACGTGCACGGGACTGGGCTACACGGCGATCCATGCTTCTCGCGGCGCTGAGGGGGTGGTGACGATCGAACTGGACCCTGCCGCGCACGAGATGGCGCAGCTGAACCCGTGGTCGAAGGAGCTGTTCGACTCGCCGAAGATCGAGATGGTTCTCGGGGATAGCTTTGATATCGTGTCGGCGTTCGCGGCGGAGACGTTCGACTGCGTGATCCACGACCCGCCGATGTTCTCGCTGGCGGGAGAGCTTTACTCGGGGGAGTTCTACCGGGAACTGCGTCGTGTGCTTCGGCCGGGTGGCCGGCTGTTTCACTACATCGGGGATCCAGATAGCAAGATGAGCGCCAGCGTGACGAAGGGGGTGGTTCGGCGGCTTGAGGAGGCGGGATTTGGGAAAGTGCAGATGGTGCCGGAGGCGTTTGGGGTGGTGGGGAGGAAGTTAGAAGTTAGAAGTTAGAAGTGTCTCTTACGTGCCGAAAGGGAGGTGGGCGCGGACGAGGTGCATGGTTGTCATGGGGCGTGTGGCGGTGACCCAGGCGAGGGTGGCGAGCGCGGGGCCGGAGCGGGCCAGTCGCAGGAGCACTTTGGATGGGTAGTCGATGTCGGCGTGTTGGGCGGCCATTGCCTGTAGCTTCGGGCCGCTGAGGGCATGGACCACACGCTCCACCTGGGCGTCGGTCATGCCGAGGCCGAAGTTGCGAAGGCGCCAGGACTTCTTAAGTTCGCGGCCGACTTCGCGCTTCCAGCCCTTCTCGTAGGGCGCGAGACTGGCGCGGCTGAAGTCACCAAGGGAGAAGGCTCGCTCGATGGCGTCTGAGGCGTGGCGCGCGGCGACGAGGCTCGTGTAGATGCCGCCGCCAGAGAATGGCTTGACCTGGCCGGCGGCGTCTCCAACGAGGATGACGTTGTCGTCGTATGTGCGGGGAGCAAAGGTCAGGGGGATCGTGCCGCCGTACATGCGGAGTGGCTCGATGCCCGCGAAGAGGGAAGGGAAGGCGGCCGAGAGGCGGCGGTAGCACTCTACGGGCTTCACGCCGTTGTTGGACCCGATGCCAACGCGGACGACATCGTCGCCGGTGGGGATGATCCAGCCGAACCAGCCGGGCGCAAGGTCCTGCCCAACGAAGACGTGCACGTAGTCGTCGCGCCAGCCCTCGCCTTCGGGCGGGTATTTCATGCGGCCCTCGATGCCGAGGTTGTAGGCGTACTCGGTGGGGCGCGGCATGCCGAGGGTGCGGGCAACGCGGGAGTGCGTGCCGTCGGCGCCGACGACCATTCGGGCAGTGACTGTGGAGTCGCGGCCGTCGGTAGCGAGGGTGAGGCTGACATGGCCGTTCTCGCGGCGCGCGCCAACCATGCGGGCCCGAATCATTTCCGCGCCTGCGGCCTGGGCTTGCTCGGCCAGGGTCTGGTCCCACTTGACCCGGTCAATCGCGACAGCCTTCGTCTCGCCGTTGCCCAGGGCAACGCTGGCGCCGGACTGGGTGTGGGCGAAGGCGCCGGTGATCCGGTGGAGGACCGCGTCCTCGCCGATCTCGGCCTCACGCAGGGTGCGTGGCGAGATCAGGCCGGAGCAGTGTGAGGGAACGCCGACGGCGCGGTGCTCTTCGACGAGCCGCACGCGGAGGCCGCTCCGGGCGAGGTTGCGTGCAGTGCGCGAGCCGGCGGGACCGGCACCGATGACGGCGACGTCGCAGTCGAGGGTCATACGATGGGGATTATAGGCGCGGTGCGGGTTAGAGGTTAGGCGGCGGTGAGTTCGACGCTTGCCACGAAACGGTCGGTGGGAGGTGTTTGTCCATCCTCCTCCATGGCTTCGACAAAGATGGCGATGGCATCAAGCGCATTCTGTTTGAGGTCCCCGATGGTCTCCCCCTGGGCAACGCAGCCCTGTAGTTCAACCACCTCAGCCCAATATCCACCTTCCTGGGCCTCGAAAACGTTCAGGTGGTACTTCATCAACTACCTCTCACAGCGCGTTCAGGAACTCATTCACCGTGAGACCGGCACGCTTTATCTGACTCTCGAGCAGGCCCACTTTGAGCTTTCCTGATGGCAATGATACCAGTTTTCCGTTCGGCATCTTGAGCACAGCATGCCCTCGTTTCGACTTCCTTAGTTCGCCACCAAGGCGCTGGAAGGCTCGTATCGCAACCTGCTGCGAGATGTCTGCGGGCAACTTATGAGGAACGCCAATACTCCCTGACTCGCAACCTTAGCCAACGCGATTGCGAAATCGAATGCCCTTATGGCACTACCAGCACCTGGCCGGGGCGGATGAGGTTGGGGTTGCCGCCGATGGTGGCGGCGTTGGCCTCGTAGAGGCGCTGCCAGGTGGCGAGGCCCAACTTCTGCGCGATGCCGGACAGGGTGTCGCCGGGCTGGACTGTGTATTGGCGTGGTGCGGACGGGGCCGGTGCGCCGCCTTTGAGCGACGCTACCTCAACGGCTAGCCGGTCGACCCTGGAGCCGACTATGGCGATCTGCTTCGTTAGCTGTTCGTATTCCTGGCTGGACAATTCTGCCTCCTCTCCTGCTGGCGATGCGGAGGCGACGGCCTGCCACATCGATTCGTCCATGTGTTCGTAGCTCCAGAAGCTCACCCCCGGCGATCCGCGTGCGGACGCCTGGCGGACGAACTCCCGGACTTCATGCGGTAGCGGGTACGTGACGTACCCCTCTTTGTAGACCCCGGCGACGGGGTGAATGAGCGATGGCGGGATTCCCATCGCGGCGTAGTCCGTGTAGGTCATATCGAGGGACTGTTCCAGCGGCCAGCGGAAGGCGTTCCAGTAGACCTGTGGCGCGGTGCCCTGGGTGCTGCGATGAAACTGCTCGAACGGGAATGCCCGGTGGTAGCGGGCGATGGCGAAGCTGCTGTAGTAGACCGGGTAGCCGGGAAGCGCCGACCGGATCCGGCCGCAGACGTCGCGGGCAGCGTCGGAGCGGCCCTTGAACTCGGTCTCGACGTCCAGCATCAGGAGGTCGGCCTCACCGTAGTTCGCGGTCTCGATCGCTCGTTGGGCTTCACCCGCCGGGTCGCGGCCGTAGAGATAGCCCCAGCCGCCGACGGAGATTCCGCGCGCCTTCAGTCCTCGGCAGATCTCGCGGAACGCCTGGCCCTGGTCGAACCAGTAGCCGCCGTCGAACGCCTTCACCAGGGCGCCACGGCAGCCCGCTGATTTCAGTCTCGCCGCGATTCGGTCCAGGTTGCCGCCTTCACAGCGGCGCAGGTTCCAGATCCAGACCCACTTGCCAGTTAGTGCTCCACCCATCGTTCCGCCACCTCCTGCGGACATGATTCAACGCAGACGCAGCTATCTCAAAGGGGTAAGTGGCACGGGGGAGTTGGAAGTTGGGAGTTGAAAGTTGACGCTCAGGTGAAGGCGCGGCGCGGGGCGATGAACGAAGAGAGGCCTGTGGGGGTTGGCGTGGGGGAGACCGGCGTTGGGGTTGGCGATGCAGTTGGCGTCGCAGGGGGTGTGGGAGTAGCCGTTGGTGGCGGCGTGGGAACAGGCGTCGGTGGAGGTGTGGGGACCGGGGTGGGCGCCGGTGTTGGCGGCGGCACCTGGGACTGGATCCAGGCGAAGTAGGAGTGTATGCCGTTGGCGTACCCTTGTGCTTCCGCCTGGCGCATTCCGGGGTTGCCGAGCTGCGCCATGTCGAAGGAGTTGGTCATGAACAGGGCCTCGCCGATGATACCGGGCATCAGGCTCGGACGCGGGAAGCCGACGTTGGTGCCGAGGATCCAGGAGTGGGGGTTGCGGGGGTCGCCGCCGACGAGACCATCGTTCTTGATTCCGCGATCGATGGTGTCATAGCCGTTAGTCCGGATGGATGTGAGGAGACCAGACTGGACGAACTGGGCAAGGGCAAGGTTGAAGTTGCCGTAGACGCGGTCCGGATTGTAGTAGACTTCGGTGCCGCGGATGCTCGGAGCGCTGGAGCCGTTGTGGTGGATCGAAATCAGCACGTCGGCGCCCACGGAGTTGGCGACGTCCACACGAGCCTGGATCTCGTCGCGGCGCTGGATCGCATCAACCGTCGTGAGGTTCGTCAAAGAGTAGTCCCCGGTGCGGTCCATTACCACCTGGTATCCCATCGGCGTCAGGATTTGCTGAAGCCGGTGGGCGATGTCGAGGTTCATATTCTTCTCCGGCCACCCGCCACCGGACGTGCCAACTTCACGGCCGCCGTGACCAGCATCGATGAAGACCTTGTACGGGGGTGGGTGAATGAAAGACGAAGGGAGAGCCGAAGGCGGCACCCAAGGAGGAGGCGGCGCAGCGGGTGGCGGCGGAGGCGGCGCGTTGTCCGGGAGGTTCCAGGGCCCGTCGATCTGCTGCTGAACCTCTTCGGCTGGCTGTGGCTCCGGGGTGGGGGCAGGCGTCGGCGAGGCGGTAGGTGTGGGCGAGGCCGTCTTCTTGACGACAGCTTTCTTCTTCGCCGTGGCGCTGGGGCTGGTTACGACCGTCTCTTCTGGGTCCGAACCACCGAAGGCGGCCATGGAGACGCCCGCTACGATCACGATGGCGCCAATCCCACCCGCCGCAGCGAGCACGGCACGGTGGTTTGCAGCGCTGGACATCCAACGACGCAGCATCACTACATACTAACGCCGTGACTTGTGATCGAGTAAACAGCGCAAGGTTGCGGAATTGTGAAGATAAAGAGCGTTACTTCGCGACCGGCGTATTCGCCGACACGTGGATATCGCCGTTTTCGATTCTCACGTCAAACGTCTTGAGGGGCCGTGTCGTTGGGCCTTCAAGGGGCTCGCCGTTCTCAAGATTGAAGCGCGAAGCGTGGAGGGGGCACGTGATGGTGCAGCCATCGAGCGTACCTTCGACGAGGCTGCCATTCGCATGCGGACAGCGGTTCCCGACGGCGAAGATGCGCTCCCCGACCCGGAAGAGGGCGACCTGCTCCCCCGCAGCATAGACAAGGCGAGAAGCACCATCGGCAAGGTCGTCCATGGATCCGATGTTGGTCCAACCGGCCGCGCCGGGTGTGGAACCTGTCTCGACCGCGGTACCGTCGAGCGTATCAAGGGCGTCGCGGAGGGACATCGAAACACAGGTGAAAATCGGAGTGTCCCGCAGGGTGTAGAGGCTAGTCTTTGCTTCGCGCAGTTCCATGACGAGATCGAGGAAGTCCGCGGGCTCATCGGTCTCGAAAGAGACGACGAACTCCTGATCGTCGAGCCCGAAACTGTACGTCGTGTTGAGCTTAACCGACGGGTACTTGCGGCCGACACCGATGTGCTCGTTCATCAGCTCCTGGCGCTCCTCGGCGGGAAGCTGATACCACTCGCGTGTCTTCACGAACGGATAGACGAAGAAGTACTTCGAGTCCGCGGGATGCAGGTGCAGGCGCTCGCTGGCCTCATCCGGGCTGACGTACTGGGAGCGTCGCGTCATGGCGAGGTAGGAGTATGGCGTGGAGAGATGAGCGCCAAGAGGGGTTCCGAGGATAGCGGATTGGAGAGACTGGATGTCCTCCAGCCGCTCGCCGATCTGCCAGAGGAGAAGTTCGCAGTCGCCTCGCATGCCCACGACGGAGTAGGCTCGGATCTGGAGCCGATCCGAGTAGGCACCGACCGCCGACTCAAAGGAGTGCTTGCCGGTGGACCGTTCTTCGACTGAGAGCGCCCTCCACGCTGGATCGATCTTGAAGAAGGAGAATTTCACGACCTGGCGCCGCGTCGGACCGGTGTCCTCGGCTGTTTCGGGACGGCCGCTCATGACGCCTTTACAACTGGCTCCATGAGCCGTTCAACGCCGAAGTTCTCGGGGTAGAGCGCGGCTATCTGCGCAAACTCGTCGGTGGTGAGGGGAGCTACGTCCGCCTCCTCGGCGAACTCAATCAACTGCTCTTCGTTGTAGACGTTCGGGAGGACGGAGATGACGCTCGGCGACTCCAGGCAGTACTGGATCGCCGCCTGGGCGATCGTGCGACCGGTGCCTTCGGTCAGGAATGCCACCTTGTCCAGCTTCTGCAACCCCTCGATGAGCCATTCGCGCGGCCGGTGCGAGCGGTGGTCACCCTTCTCGAACTTCGTTTCGAGTGTGTACTTGCCCTCGAGCAGCCCGGACGAATGTGGAACGCGGACGAGGACACCAACATCATTTTGCTCCGAGGACTCGATGAGGGTGCGG
This sequence comes from Chloroflexota bacterium, assembly GCA_036741795.1. GTDB lineage: Bacteria > Chloroflexota > Dehalococcoidia > SM23-28-2 > RBG-16-64-32 > DATKKM01. Next base: position 3,122 of record DAINRO010000035.1, on the reverse strand, counting down.
CCCGGGTCCTGCTCGAACATGTTGTAGATGATCTGGAGGGCGCCGATTGAGCGGCTGCGGTTGAGCTCCAACCCCTCCGCTTCCCAGCCGTTCGCCGGACCAAGCGCTGCGGCATAGTGCCTTATCTTGCCCTCCGCCTTCAAGTCCTCCAGCGTCGCCCAGATGTCGTCGTCCAGGACGGAGGGCATGCGCGGGTTGTGAAGCTGGTAGATGTCGATGTAGTCCGTGCCAAGGCGCTTCAGGCTTTGCTCGCAGGCGAACCGGATGAACTCGGGGCTGTGATCCTGAGGGCGTTCTTGTTGGCCCCGGCGGTCGCTACTGTTGTAGAAGTCGTAGCCGAACTTAGTGCCGATGACGATCTTGTCGCGCCGGTCCCCCAGGGCTTCGGCCAGCATCGTCTCGCCCTTGCCTTCGCCGTACGTGTCGGCCGTGTCGAAGAAGGTTATGCCGAGGTCGAACGCCTTGCGCATCAAGTCGATGCCAACGCTGTCCTCGGTGATGCCCCACCACGTGGTGGCGACAGTCCAGAGGCCAAAGCCGACGTTGGAGACGCTAAGGTCCGTGTTGGGGAGATTTCGATACTTCATGGGGCGGTTTGCCGTTCAATTATAGGCGCGCAAACCTCGCGAGGTTCAAGGTAGATTTGGGCAGGTTACCGGAAGAAGAGTGCTACCGCCACCGTAAGGCCGAGCACGATGATGGCGCGCTTAAGCCACACGGGGCCAAGGGCTCGGGCGACGCCCACGCCGAGGTAACCGCCGGCGAGCGTACCGCCGCCCAGAGCGACAGCGGCAACCCATTCGACGGGGCCGAAGAACGCGAAGTAAATGGCGGCGACCCCGTTGACAACCAGCGACAGGGCCGTCTTCAGCGCATTGGAGTGCTGGATGTCGTCGGGAATGAGGATCATGAGAATGGCGAGGTTCATTATCCCGAGACCAGCACCGAAGTAGGCGCCGTAGATTCCAGTGAGAAAGGTCCCCGCGTGGAGGGCAACGGGGATGTGATCCCCACCCTGGGATTGGACCTTGTGGTGTTCGGCGAAATCTCCGAGCTGGCGCTGAAAAATAATGAGCAGGACAGCAAACACGATGAGGAAGGGGGCGATGGCGTCGAATGTATCCTCTGACGTCGCGAGGAGGATCGTAGCGCCCACGAACGCACCGAGGAGGGACGGAATGGCAAGCAAGAGGACGCGGCGGCGCTGACCTCCGATCTCGCCGCGATACGCCGCCGCCCCACTGGCATAGCCGGGCCAGATGGCCACCGTGTTGGTGACGTTGGCCACCTTGGCGGGGTAGCCAAGAGCGAGGAGAGCGGGAAAGCTCACCAGTGTACCGCCACCGGCGACGCTGTTTACGGCTGCGGCGACGAATCCGGCAGCCAGCAGGAAGGCGATTTCGAGAACATCCATTTGTCAGCGAGTTTGGTGGAAGGGCGACCTTCCGTAAAGCGAAGGGGCGTCAGCGGGTCGTAACTCAATCTGTATGTATACTTGCTCGCAGGAACAGCCGGAATTGACTACTGACGAGGCCAAAGCCGCGGTACTCCAGATACAGGGTGTCACAAAGGCGTTCGGCGGCCTGCGCGCCGTCAATGACTGCTCGATAGAGGTTGCGGAGGGGAGCATCACGGGGTTGATCGGGCCCAACGGCGCCGGCAAGACCACCCTCTTCAACATCGTCACCGGCTTCATCCCGCCGGATCACGGACACATCTACTTCAACGGGCGAAGGATCGACGGATTGGCGCCCCACGACGTATTCAAACGTGGTTTGGTCCGGACGTTCCAGATCCCGCGCGAATTGAAGAGCATGACCGTGCTCGAGAACCTGATGATCGTGCCTGCCAACCAGGACGGCGAAAAGCTGTGGTACACGTGGTTCACGCCCTGGCGCGTGGGCAAACAGGAGGACGTTTTGCTGGAAAAGGCCGTGGACGTGCTCTCTTTCGTCGATTTATCACACCTCCGAGACGAATACGCCGCGAACCTCTCCGGTGGCCAGAAGAAGTTGCTGGAGCTGGCGCGCGTGCTGATGTCCGATCCGGAAATGATCCTCCTCGACGAACCAGCAGCAGGTGTAAACCGGACGCTGATGCGGCGCCTGACCGACGATATCGAACGGCTACGGCAAGAACTGGGCATCACATTCCTGGTAATCGAACACGACATGGACCTTGTCACCCAGCTTTGTGACACGCTAATCGTGATGAGCGAAGGAACGAAGCTGGCGGAGGGGCTGCCCGAGGATGTGAAAGCCGACGAACGGGTGCTGGAAGCGTACCTGGGAGGTCAGTACCGGTGACGGACCAGGCGACTGACCTTACTGAGACGCGGCCGGGGGAAACAGTGTCTCTGGAAACCCACGGCATGGTGACAGGCTACGGCGAGGTCAACATCCTCCACGGTGTCTCGGTGAAGGTGCATGAGAGCGAGATGGTCGCCGTAATCGGCCCCAATGGCGCGGGGAAGTCGACGCTGCTCCGGGCGGTGTTCGGCCTGCTTCCGGCGCGCGATGGGACTGTGCAGTTGCACGGCGAAGACGTCACGAACCGGCGACCGGACCAATTGGTGCAAAAGGGCTTGGGGTACGTCCCGCAGGTGGAAAACGTGTTCCCGAGTTTGACGATCATCGAAAACCTGGAAATGGGCGCTTTCGTGCGCCGAAGCGGCATGAAGGAGCGTACCGAGCAGGTATTTCGGCTCTTCCCCGACCTCGCGGGACGCCGCGGAGAGGTCGCTGGGCGTTTATCGGGTGGGCAGCGGCAGATGCTGGCGCTGGCGCGTGCGCTGATGCTAGACCCGACGGTATTGCTACTCGATGAGCCCTCTGCCAGCCTGTCCCCAAAGATGGTGGGGATGATTTTCGACCGAATCAAGGAGATCAACCAGGCCGGAACGGCGATTCTGCTGGTAGAGCAGAACGCCAAGGAGGCACTCTCTATCTGTCACAGGGCCTATGTTCTTGCCATGGGTGAAAACCGGTTGGAAGGCAACGCGAAAGAGTTACTGGTAAACGAGGAAGTAGGAAGGCTGTACCTGGGGGCGTAGATGGCGACGGTGCAAGCGCAACCCCTTACCCGCGCGGAGCAGTTCCGCGACTACCGGCGCGCGGCCGGCG
>DAINRO010000034.1:0-25335 GCA_036741795.1 Chloroflexota bacterium | reverse complement strand
GAGTTGACGAGCACCGTGTGCACCCCCTCCTCCCGCAACGACCGGCAAGCCTGCGACCCGGAGTAATCAAACTCCGCCGCCTGCCCGATCACAATAGGGCCAGACCCGATGATGAGTACCTTGGAGGGTCTTCGCTGCGTCATCCAGATCGAGTACGCAACTGACTCATCGACTCATCGAGAGCCGCCAAGATCTCAGCCACTGCCTTATCTTGTATATTGACCATGTTGATGCTGGGGTACTTTCCCTCGACGTTGCCCACCCCCTGAATCGTCTTGAGACGGGCAGCCAAACTCTGCGCTACATCGTCGAACCCGTTGTCCACCAAGGCCCCGAACTGCATCCATAGCTTCGCTTTTTGAATCGATCCTGGCGACAGGCACCCGCCTCGAACCGTGTTTGAAATACAGTGCATATGAACCCGTGGTTCCTCCGCTTCCCCACAGTTCTTCGTCCGTCGTTAGCTTGAAATGTTCGTAAATGCGGAGGCAGCGTTGAACAATTGGATCAGGGTTCGACGACGACAGATCCTCAGTGAACTTGTCTTGACTCCACTTCTGGCGAGTTGCCGAACCTACCTTCCCAACTCTGCCGAAGATGGTGGGAACAAAGATATTCGAGGCCGTTGCACGGTCGTGGAAACGGGTCAACTGAAAGAGATACATCTCAAAGCGCTGGCTGAAACGGTTCACGAACTCGACAGTTCGGAGCAGTGGCGACGGTGGCTCGTCCACAGCGATTACGAGTCGGATGTGCCCGCGCTCTATGTTCGCCAGAACAGAATCTACGAAGCCCTGATAATCGAAAGTACCAGGGGCTAGGTCGTTCGTGCGGATGAGGAAGCTCTCGACAGCCTGAGAAAGGGTAAATCCTCGTTGGTCCTCTGGGCAGTGCGGGCCGTTGAAGAAGCGATTCGCCCTATCTTCCAAGTCAGAGACGGACCACATCGAGGTGTCAGCCGCATACTCAAGGATTTGACCAACGACCTCCCTTCTCACTTCATTTTTGCGTTTCAGCTTCGTCTCCACGATCGTCAGCATCCCGGATTTATCTACGTACAACAGATCTTGGGAACCGTCGGACGTACGGACTTCGAAGCCGATGCAAAGCAAAGGAGGCGTGTCTTGGGCAATTTCATCGAGGGGCATTAATTCGGCGTGCTCTAGAAGGAACGTCTGCAGTTCGAACTCTTTCGCATATCCCTCTTCCAGTAACCTTGGCTTCTCGCCCTCGTGTTGGATCAAAATCTTCATGAATCAGTTCCTCCCTCATAACGGCAGCTCGTACTCCATGCCCTGGCCCACGATCTGCGCCATGCTCGCGAAGTCCCCGAAGAAGCTCAGCGCCGGCTCGTTCCCCTCCGGGATGATCCCGCGCAAGCTCTTGTAACCCGCGCCCGTCGCGAATTCCGTGCCCATCACCGCAAGGTCGCGGCCCAGTCCCTTGCCGCGCGCCCCGGGCACCAGCCACACCCCCATCACCGCGTGGTCCGGGTGGTTCACGTCCGCCTGCACGATCGCGAACCCGCAGATCCCGCTATCGTCGCAAACGAAGATACCGCCCCGCTCGCCCCACTCCGCCATCCGGCTGCGCACGCCCTCCACCGTCATCGGGCCGGGTAGCCCGCTCTTAGGCCCCAACTCGTCCCAAAGCGCCGCTCCCACTATTGCTATCGCATCGGCGTCGTCGTTCGCCGCCTTGCGAAACGTCGGCTCAGCCATCTTCTGACTCCTTCACTTCACGGCCCCTTCTCTCGCCGGCGCAAACTGCTCGATCATCTCCACGAAGCGGTCGAACACGTACACGTTGTCCAGCGGCCCCGGCGAGGCCTCCGAGTGGTACTGGATCGAGATCACCGGCTCGCTCCGGTGCCGCAGCCCCTCGCAAGTCCCGTCGTTCAGGTGCACCTGCGCCACCTCGATCTCCGACGATAGTCCGTCCGGGTCCACCGCGTAACCGTGGTTCTGCGCGGTGATGTGGACACGGCCAGTCGCCAGGTCCTTGACGGGATGGTTCGCCCCCCGGTGCCCGAACTTCAGCTTGAACGTCCCCGCCCCGAACGCCTTCCCAAGCACCTGGTGCCCGAGGCAGATACCCAGGATCGGCGCCTTGCCGATCAACGACCTGACCGTCGCCACCTGGTAGTCGAGGAACGTCGGATCGCCCGGTCCCGGCGAGAACAAAATTCCGTCCGGCGCCAGCGCCAGTATCTCCTCCGCAGAAGCGTCCGAGGGCAGAGTCGTAACCCGGCACTCGCGCGCCGCGAGCATCCGCATGATGTTGTACTTCACCCCGCTGTCCACCACCACCACGTGACGCGGGCCGGCTCCGTCCCACTCGTAAGCCGTGTCGGTGCTTACCTCGCGCACGAAATCCGTGTCTCCGTAACGCACCCCCGAGCGCAACCGCGCCAGCGCCTCCTCGGCCGTCTCCTCGGTCGTGATCGCCCCCATCATCACACCATGGCTCCGCAGCTTCCGTGTCAGCGACCGGGTGTCGATCCCCGCGATCCCCGGTACCCCCTCCGACGCCAGGTACTCGCCCAGCGTCATCGTCGACCGCCAATGCGAAGGCTCCTCGCACTCCTCGCGCACCACTAGCCCCCGGACCTGGATCCGCTTCGACTCGACATCCTCGCCGTTGATCCCGTAGTTGCCGGCCAGCGGATATGTCAGCACCAACACCTGCCCGGCGAACGACGGGTCGGTCAGCATCTCCTGGTATCCGGTCATAGCCGTCGCGAAGACGACCTCCCCCTGCGAAGCCGCCGGCGCCCCAAACGAGCGCCCGCGATACACGGTCCCGTCCTCGAGGACGAGAAGGGCGGGCTTATTGCCCATCGAAAACTACCTTCTCGCCAACCACCGTGGTCACCACCCGGCCCCGCAGCGTTCGTCCCGTCAGCGGCGTGTTCTTCCCCTTGCTCGCGAACAGCGTCGGCTCCACTACCCACTCCGCCTCCGGATCGATGATCGTGACGTCGCCGGCCCCGCCGACGCTCAGCGACCCGCATCCCGTCACGTGATCCTCCAGCCCCAGCACCGCCGCCGGCGCGACTGTCAGCCTCGCGATCACCGTCTCGATCGGCAGCACCGTGAGGCACAGACTCAGCGCTGTCTCCAGACCGCTGATCCCGAACGCCGCGTGGTCGAACTCGCACAGCTTGTCCTGGCTCGCGTGCGGCGCATGGTCCGTCGCGATGCAATCGATCGTTCCGTCCAACACCCCCGCCACGCACGCCTCGGTATCCTCGCGAGTCCGCAGCGGCGGGTTCACCTTCGCGTTCGTCTCGTACGCCAGCTTCGGTCGCGTCGCAGTCGCCACTCCGCCTCCGGTCCGGCGCTCGTCCGCCCCGGTCATCACCATCTCATGCGTCAGCGCGAGATGGTGCGGCGTCACTTCGGCTGTCACGGCAATGCCGCGCTCCTTCGCCCGGCGAACCAGTTCCACCGATCCGACGGTGCTGATGTGCGCGAGGTGAACCCGCGATCCCGTCTGCTCGGCCAGCGCGATATTCCGCGCCACCATCGTCTCCTCTGCCGCTGCCGGAGCGCCGCGCAACCCTAGCCGCGTCGATACCCATCCTTCATGCATCACGCCCCCCGCCGCCAGCGTCGCGTCCTCGCAGTGGTCGATCACCACCCGGCCGGTAAGCGCCGAGTATTCCAGCGCCCGCCGCATCAACCCTGCGTCACCTACGGGCGAGCCGTCGTCGCTGAACGCCACCGCCCCGGCCTGTGCCAACTCCGCCATGTCCGCCAGCTCCTGCCCCTCGCGCCTCCGTGTCACGCAGGCAATGGGAAGCACCCGGACCATCCCAGTCTCCGCCGCTCGCCTGATGATGGACTCCACTCCGGCCGCAGAATCGACCGGTGGCTCCGTGTTCGGCATGGCACAGACCGTGGTGAAGCCGCCACGAGCCGCTGCCTGAGTTCCCGTCTCGATTGTCTCCTTGTGCTCGAACCCCGGCTCGCGGAGATGGGTGTGGATGTCCACGAAACCAGGCGCCACGATGAGGCCGGTCGCGTCGATCACTTCCCCATCGCCCGCCGCGCTTCCGGCGTCCACGATGAGACCGTCCTCGATAACGACGTCCACGACCTTGTCGATCCCGTTCGCCGGATCAATCACCCGGCCGCCGCGTATCACCAGCCGCGTCACAGCTGCGCCCTCCTCGTGCTCAGCAGGTACAGCAGTGCCATCCGCACCGCTACACCGTTCGTCACCTGTTCCTCGATCACGGCCTGCAGGCTGGTTGCCACGGCGGGCGATATCTCCACACCCTCGTTCATCGGGCCCGGATGCATCACCAACGCACCGGTCGCGGCCGTTGCCAGCCTTTGCTCTGTCACCTGGTACAGCGTCGAGTACTCACGCAGCGAGGGTAGCAACCCGCTCGTCATCCGTTCTTTCTGCAGCCGCAGCGCCATCACGGCGTCCGCGCCCTCGATCGCCACATCAAGGCTGCTCTCGATCTGGACTCGCGGCATCGCTAACTGCTCGTCGATGCCGCCTTCGCCAGACTTTATTCCGGCCGGGAGAAGCGTCGGCGGTGCACACACAGTAACGTCCGCACCGGCCGCCGAAAGCAGCCAGATGTTGCTCCGAGCCACCCGGCTGTGCGCGATATCCCCGACGATTACGACCTTCCGCCCCCGCACGTCCCCCAGGTGCTGGCGCATCGTATACAGGTCGAGCAACGCCTGGGTCGGGTGTGCGTGCCAGCCGTCTCCGGCGTTGATCACCGAGGCGCTGACGTTGTTCGCCACGAGATATGGCGCGCCAGACGAGCCGTGGCGCATCACGAGTATGTCGGCGCCCACGGCCTGCAGGGTCCGGACGGTATCGACGAGCGATTCACCCTTCTCCACGCTGGAGCCACTGGACGCGACGTTGATCACGTCCGCGCCGAGCGCCTTCCCGGCGAGTTCGAACGACGCTCGCGTCCGCGTGCTCGCCTCGTAGAAGAGTGTGATGATCGTCCGTCCGCGCAAGGCCGGTACCCGAGGCACGTCCCGCCCCAGCACTTCCTTCATTGCGTCGGTCGTCTGCATCACCAGCTCGATCTCGTCGTGCGTAAAATCATCGACGTCCAGCAGGTGGCGCCGTGTCCACGGCGCTGTCGAGGGAATCCCCGGAGCGATGGTCTCCAGCTTGCTGCCTACCTGTGCCATATCAGTCCTCCCGCTTCTCGATGCGGACTTCGTCTTCGTCATCCGTCTCGGCGAGGTTCACTCTCACCTGTTCTTCTAGCGATGTTGGGATATTCTTACCTACGTAGTCGGCGCGGATCGGAAGCTGCCGGTGCCCCCTGTCAACAAGGACCGCCAGTTGGATCTGGTCTGGTCTCCCGAAGTCCGCCAGCGCGTCCATCGCCGCCCTGATGCTCCTGCCGGTGTAGAGGACATCGTCCACCAGCACAACGTGGCGTCCGTCGAGGCTCACGGGAATATCCGTCGGCATAACCTTCGACCCCAGCTCCAGCGATCTAATGTCGTCGCGGTAAAGACCGATGTCCAGGGTGCCTACCGGCACGCGTACGCGTTCGAACTCAGCGATTGCCGCGGCCATCCGCTCCGCCAGGGGAACTCCCCGCGTCCGCAACCCGACAAGCACGACCTGGTCCAATCCATGGTTCCGCTCCGCAATCTCGTGTGCGATTCGCCGCACGGCGCGCCTGATCTCGTCTTCGGTGAGGACGACCCGCCCGCTCAACAAAAATCCCTCTCACAAAGGGGAGAGGGACAGCGTGACGCGCGGTCGAGTATGCAGTTAGGGGCGATACTGGGCTTCGCCACCGTCGTTCTCCTTTGCGGCCTCACAGGACCGCCTTAAAGGCCATCGGCCCCTCATCGAAGGACCGTTCCGTCTCCCGCATCTTAGCAGTTCCACGCCACGCCCCTCAACAGGTGCCTGGCCTCGTTCCGCTATGATTGGGCGAAAGAATGTTGATTCCGAGGAGTTAGACGATGGCCGACTTCCAGAAAGTTGCAAGCGCAAGCGATATTCCCGCCGGTGAGATGACAGTCGTCGAGGTAAACGGCGAAGAAGTCGCCATCGCCAACATTGATGGCGAGTTCTTCTGCTTCAACAACTCCTGCACCCACCGTGGCGGCCCCCTCGGCGAGGGCCTTCTCCTCGACGGTGGAATCGTCGAGTGCCCATTCCACGCCGGCCAGTTCAACGTCCGCACAGGCGAAGTCGTCGCCGCGCCGCCAACAGAGCCGATAGCCACCTACCCCGTCCAGGTCAACGGCGACGATATCAGCGTAGCCGTAGGGTAGCGGTCCCCTGCGCCTAACACCTAACACCTCGCACCTAACACCTCGCACCTAACACCTCGCCCCGGCATCTGCCACACTAATAACTTGACTCCGGCCGCTCGCACCACGAATATTTGGGCGGGTCGCTCACTATGACAGACTCCCCCGGCGGATATGGCAACCAGACCGATCGTGAACTCGCAGTCGGTGTCCGTAACAGCGATCGCCAGGCATTCGCCGCCCTGTACGAACGTTACTTCGCGGATGTCTACGACCTCTCGGTGCGTGCCCTCCTCAACGTTGAGAGCGCGACCGGCGTAACGGAGGCCACCTTCGCGCAACTGAGGCGAACGCTCGAGTCCGGCGATATTCCGGACGACGTACCCGCCCGCGTATTCGGCATCGCCCGTGAACGCGCCGTCGCCGAGGCCCGCCGCGTCGAAACCGCCACCGAAGTGCGGCACCAGGACGCCGCCACTCCTCTACCATCCTTTATCGAGACACCACCGTCAGACCCGGCGATCGACTGGGACTACCGGCAGACGGTCTGGTCGGCTGCCAGCGAGTTGGTTACCTCGGAGTACGCCACGCTCCATCTCGGCGTCCGGCGTGGAATGTCTCCGGCCCAGATTGGCCTCGCTACCAACGCGGCCCCGGAACGTGCGGCCCAGACGCTCGACCAGCTCCATGCTTACCTCAACGAGTCGGTGGGGACGACGTTCGTCGTCCTCCGCGGGCGCGACAATTGCCCCGAGCTAAACGAACGTCTCGCTCAGTCCGAGGCCACCGGTGACTCGCCCGAAGTCCGAAAGATCGTTCAGGATCACCTCCGTACCGACGACCGCTGCCGCGATCTGCTCGGGGAATACCCTCCGCCACCTGAAGTTCTCGCCGCGTTCGCGAACGTCCCTCCGCCGGAGGGCGCGGAGCAGATGGTGTGGCAGAGCCTCATCGCCGTCACACCGGTCGTGGCGCCTGAGCCTGTCATCGAGCCCGCCCCCCTGGAGCCGGTCGAGGACGAGGGCGGTTTCTGGAAACCCTGGATGTGGGGAGTTGTCGCTTTCCTTGCTCTGGTGGTCGGTGCCATATTGCTCTACCTCCTCTTGTCGGGTGGTGACGACCCCGTAGCGGGCGCCGATCCTGACGACGTCCGCAGCGTCAGCCACCGCGAAAACCAACCGTCTACCGACCCGGTCATCCGCATGGTCTGGTCGCGCGTCGACGACGTGCAGGGCTACTCCGTCGACTTCACGAACGGCAGGTCTGACCTGCCCGACGAGACCGCCGATCTCGCACCGGATGCCACCGACACCCAGAGCCAGCCCCTCGAACCCGGCGAGTGGTTTTTCCACCTTCGCACTCAGTTGGCTGACGGCACCTGGACCAATACCGTCCACGCCGGCCCTTTCATCATTGAAGAGGAACCAACCGACACGCCTTCACCAACTCCGGAACCAACCGAAGAGCCCACGCCCGAACCAACTCCGGAACCCACCCCCGAACCTACCCCCGTGCCAACTCCGGAACCGACCCCCGTGCCGACTCCGGTGCCAACCCCGCCCCCAACCGCAGCGCCCACGGCAACTCCGTAATCAACCCCGCCAGCCCTTGTCTACTCGCCATTCACTATTCGATGGCGGCGTGTTCCTGTGTACCCACCGGTGCACCGGCGGGAGTCAGCCCACGCGCCGTAGCCAACCGGTTCCGGATCCCCGAGTAGGCCATCGCCAGCACGAACGCCCCGGCTGACACCAGCACGATCGATGCCCCCGACGCAATGTCCACGTAATAGCTTGCATAAATTCCCACGAACCCACACGCCGCGCCGATGACCACCGACAAGATCATCATCCGGCCGAAATTGTCGGTTAGGAGCCGCGCCGTGATGGGCGGGATCACCAGTGCGGAAGCGATCAATGTCGCCCCAAGGACCTGCAAGGACACGACGATAGCCCCTGCCAGGATCAGCGAGAACAGCGTGTCGATCCACGCCGTACTGACGCCGAAGTATGGGGCAACCTCAGGGTCGAACGTCGTGAACAGGAACCGCCGGTACATCACGATCACCACAGCGAACGTCAGGATAGTCACGCCGATGATCGCGTACAGGTCGTTCTGGTCCACCCCCAGGATATTCCCGAACAGCGCGGCGTCGAAGCTCCGCGTAAACGTCCGGTAGCGGCTGATGAGCGCGATCCCCAGCGCAAAGCTCGCCGTCGTGATGATCCCGATCGCCGCGTCTGCCGCGATGAACTTGCGCTGCCGCGTCGTCCAGTTGATAAGCAGCGCCGAGCCAAATCCCCACAGGCTGGCCCCAATATAGAAGTTGAACCCCATCACGAAGCTAACGACGGCGCCGCCAAAGATAGCGTGAGAAAGCCCATGCCCGATGTAGCTCATCCGCCGCAGCACGACGTACACGCCAATCAACCCGCACAGCGCCCCCACCACCGTCGCGGCTATCAACCCTCGAACGAAGAACTCGTACTGAAGCGGCTCAAACATTAGAGCTCCACTAACTCGCTACTCACTACTCACTACTACCGTTCCCATGATGCCGTCCGATGAAGTGCGGCCTTTCTGCCACCAGCGTCATCCCCTCGTGCTCTATCACCGTCATCGGTGAGTTGTACGTCCGCTCCAGGATCTCCGGCGTGTACACCTGCGACGGCGGCCCTTCGGCGATCACCGTCCCGTTCACGCAAACCACCCAGGGCAAATGCGCCGCGACGGCATTGACCTCGTGCGTCGTCATGATGATCGTGACGCCCTCGTGGTTCAGCTCATCAAGCAGGTGCAGGATATCGTCGCGAGTCTTAATGTCCACGCCCGCAGTTGGCTCATCCAGAAGGAGCAACTTCGGGCTGCTGAACAGCGCCCGCGCCAGGAACGCCCGCTGCTGCTGCCCGCCGGATAGTGCACGGATCTGCCGTGGAGCCAGCTCCGTAATACCCAGCCGTTCCATCACGGCGTAAGCCTCGTCCCGCGCCCGTTTCGTCGACCACGGGAACCAGCCGTCGGTCGCGCGCCCCAGCATCACCACCTGCTCGACCGTGATCGGGAAGTTCCAGTCGATCGCCTCGAGCTGCGGCACATAGCCTGCCCGCGCCCGCCCGCTCGAGGGCGAAGCGCCCTCCACCAGCACCTCGCCACGGTACACGTCGACGCCACCGAGGATCGCCCGCAGGAGTGTCGTCTTCCCCGCGCCGCTTGGCCCCACCAGGCCGACAAAGTCGCCCCTCGTGACGAGTAGACTTACGTCACGAAGGGCGACAGTGCCTGTGTACCCGCACGTGACATCCTTGAACTCGACTGCTGTTGCGGTCTGTCCGGTCTCGTGCGGAGCAGGGTGAAGCATTTAATCTACTGTGGATACTCCGCCGGGCTTTCGCCATCGGTGAAAACGAGCGTCGAGTCGACATCATCCATCGCCGAGGCGTCGCCGCCCAGCGCCGGCAACATGATCTTCATGTTGTTCACCATCAGCCCGATGTAGGAATGCAGGTCGTCTCCCGGCTCCCCAGGCAGGTCATCGTCCCGCAGGTCGTCCACGTACTCCGCCCCTGTCTCCGCGGCGATCGTTTCTAAGACATCGCTCGGGAACACCTCGCTTCCAAAGATCGCCGGGATGTTCTCCTCGTTCACCTGGTCGATCAGGTCAGCCACCTCCTGCGCGCTCGGCTCGGCGAAGTCAGACGGCTGGATCGCGCCAACCACCGTGAAGCCGTAGTCCGGCGCCCAGTAAGCCCACGAGTCGTGGTACGTCAGCAGTTTCCGATTCTCCTCCGGCACCGTCGCCGTCGCCGTTTCCATCGCCGCCACGAGGTCATCCAGGCGCGCCGCCAGGGCCTCGTAGTTCTCGTCGTAGTAGTCCGCGTTGTCCGGGTCCAGCTCCACCAACTGCGCGTGGATAAGAGTCGCGTACTCCTTCGTCAGCTTCGGGTTGGGCCAGAGGTGAGGGTTGGGCTTGCCGTCTTCCTCGGGGAAGCTGAAGTCGTACCTGTATTCGTCCTCACTGATCGTCTCGTCCCCGACGAGAAGGATCACGGCGTCATCTTTCTTGTTCGCCTCCGCTAGCTCCAGCGTCGGCTCCTCCAGTTGCAGTCCATTGATGATGATGAGGTCCGCCTCCTCCAGTGTCGCCACGATGGACGGCGGCGGTTCGTAAGTGTGCGAGTTCGTCCCCTCGGGCACCACGCCTTCGAGGTCGATCTTCGTCCCGCCGATATTCTCGGCCAGGCTCGTGATCGGCGCCACGGTCGACACCACGTTCAGGGCCTTCGCGGCGTCGTCTCCTCCACCATTGCCTCCACCATCGTCATCGTCGCTGCAAGCCATGATCGGTACAGTGGCAAGCAGGATCAGGGGCAATAGGGCGTACCTCCAGGTCATGTGATTCCCTTCATTCGTTGCGCTGGCAGTCCTTGCAAACGCCGAAAATCGCGAAGTGTCCCAGGTCCGCCTGGAACCCCGCCTCCTCGTACAGCAGCGTCGCCAGCCCGTCCAGGTAATTGTTGTCGAGCGAACTCACTTCCCCGCACGTCCGGCAGATCAAGTGGTGATGCCGGTCCTTCCCGATCCACTCGAACTCGCTCTCGCTCGACCCCATGTCCGTCTCCGACACCAGCCCCATATCCGAGGCCGAAGCCAGCGTCCTGTACACCGTCGAAGCGTCGATATAGGGATGGTCAGCCCGCAGCTGCTCGATAATCCGGGTAGCGGTCACGTGCTCCCCCGAATGCCTGATAGCCGACAGGATCAACACCCGCTGGGTGGTGACCTTCTGCCCCGCCTCCCGGATAACAACCGCGGTCTCCTTCTCGCACGACATTGCGAGTCCATCCTACCCGCAACTGCAACAAGTCGCAACAACGTCCACCTGCGGGCACAGTGTGAGTCTTATCCCCAGGTTCTCGATCCCTTCATCCGTTATCCGTTTATCCGTTCCCCATCCGTTGTGAGATCCGCACTCGGCGCTCGCCACTCGGCGCTATTTACTATTCACCATTCACCATTCACTATTGACCCCATGACACTGTCGACCACCATAGACACAACATCCCTCGCCGCCCCCACAAAGCTCCTCATCAACGGCCAGTGGATCGAACCCGCCTCCGGCAAGTACTACGACAACGTCAACCCCACCACCGGCCAGGTCATCGGCCCCGTTGCCGAGGGCGGCGCCGAGGACGTCGACCGCGCCGTCAAAGCCGCCCGCGCCGCCTTCGAGTCCGGCCCCTGGGCCACCATGCACCCCGCCGACCGCGGCCGCCTCATCACGAAGTTCGCCGAGCTCGTCCGCGCCAACGCCCGCCGCCTCGCCGAGATCGACGCCATCGACGCGGGTAAGCCCGTCACGAGCAGCCTCCGCGTCGACATCCCCAACGCCATCGACTGCCTCGAGTATTACGCCGGCTGGGCCGACAAGATCCACGGCGAGACCGTCCCCGTCCGCGGCCACTTCTTCACCTACCTCCTCCGCCAGCCCGTCGGCGTCGTCGGCCAGATCATCCCCTGGAACTTCCCCGTCATGATGGCCGCCTGGAAGCTCGGCCCCGCCCTTGCCACCGGCTGCACCGTCGTCCTCAAGCCCGCCGAGCAGTCACCGCTCTCCGCGCAGGTCCTCGGCGAGTTGGCCCTGGAAGCCGGCTTCCCCCCCGGCGTGATCAACATCGTGACCGGCTTCGGCGAGACCGGCGCCGCCCTCGTCGATCACCCCGGCGTCGACAAGATCGCCTTCACCGGCAGCCCCGAGGTCGGGCGAATCATTGTGCGCGCCTCTGCCGCCTCGCTAAAGAAGGTCTCGCTCGAGCTCGGCGGCAAGTCGCCGAACATCGTCCTCGCTGACGCCGATGTTGCCTCTGCCATCAAGGGCGCCAGCGCCGGCGTCTTCTTCAACCAGGGCGAGGTCTGCTCCGCCGGCTCCCGCATCATCGTGGAGCGCTCTGTGTACGAGCCCTTCCTCGAGGGGATGAACGAGCGTGCCGCCACCATCAAGATTGGCGATCCCCTCGACGAGAAGACCTACATGGGCCCCGTCGTCTCCGAGGAGCAATTCGACCGAGTGCTCTCCTACATCGACATTGGCAAGGACGAGGGCGCCCGGCTGACCGCGGGAGGCGAGCGCCTCGGCGACCGCGGCTACTTCGTGAAGCCGACGATCTTCGCCGACGTCAATAACGGGATGCGCATCGCCCAGGAGGAGATCTTCGGCCCCGTCGCCTCGGTCATCCCCGTCGACGACGTGGATGAGGCCGTCCGTGTCGCCAACGAGACCTGCTACGGCCTCGCCGCCGCGGTCTGGACGAAGGACGTGCAGAAGGCCCACGCCGTCGCCCACAAGGTCCGCGCCGGCACCGTCTGGGTTAACACCTACGGCGCCACGGACACTCGCTCCCCCTGGGGCGGCTTCGCGGACAGCGGCTTCGGCCGCGAGTTAGGCCGCCAGGCCCTCGACCTCTACACCGAGTACAAGTCCGTCTGGATCGCCCTGGAGTAAGTCCACTCTCGTCATTCCGGCGAAAGCCGGAATCCATGACGGGTCTCAGTAATTCCTCCAGGCTCCTTCCCGCCCATCCTCCCCTTCGGAACACGGGGCTGATCAGCCGACAAACGCGTTTTTGCCAAACGAACCCCGAACACCCTCCGTACCCCTCCGTAGCAGAACACTAACCAAATCCCCGCCCCACGGTTGACCACAAACCCGGTTCGGTGCGCTAGAATATTGAGCAATCGCTTAATTAACGCGGAGGTATACGCATGACCACTGAAGTACGCCCAGAGATCGATGTCCGGGACAAGCTCTACATCAACGGCCAGTGGGTCGCTCCCGATGGGACCGGCACCATTGACGTCATCAACCCGTCCACCGAAGAGGTGATGGGACGCATTCCCGAGGGCACCGCCGAGGACGTGAACCGCGCCGTCGCCGCCGCCCGGGCCGCTTTCGACTCCTGGTCCCAGACCCCGATCGAAGAGCGCGTGAAGTACATCCAGGCCATCACCGCCCAGCTCGGCGCGCGCCAGGAGGACATCGCCTCCACGATCTCGAAGGAAGTCGGCATGCCGCTGACCCTCTCCAAGATGATCCAGGCCGGCGCGCCACTCATGACGTTCATGTCGATCCCCCAGATCGTCGCCGAGACGAAGTTCGAGGAGACAATCGGCAACTCGCTCGTCGTCAAGGAGCCGGTCGGAGTCGTCGGCTGCATCACCCCCTGGAACTACCCGCTGCACCAGATCGCGAACAAGGTCGCACCGGCCATGGCCGCCGGCTGCACCGTAGTCGTCAAGCCGAGCGAAGTGGCGCCGATGAACGCCTTCATGCTCGCCGAGGCGATCGACGCCGCGGGTCTGCCCGCCGGTGTCTTCAACCTCGTGACCGGCGTCGGCCCGGTCGTCGGTGAGGCCCTCGCCTCCCACCCGGACGTCGACATGATCTCCTTCACCGGCTCCACCCGCGCCGGCAAGCGCGTCAGCGAGCTGGGCGCCCAGACCGTGAAGCGCGTCACCCTGGAGCTCGGCGGCAAGTCCCCGAACATCATCCTCGACGACGCCGACTTCGAGCGCGCCGTCACCGACGGTGTGACCAAGTGCTACTCCAACTCCGGCCAGACCTGCAGCGCCCTCACCCGCATGCTCGTCCCTGCGAACAAGCTGGCCGAGGCCGAGGAAATCGCCGCGAAGGCTGCGAAGAACTTCACCACCGGCGACCCCTTCGAGGCCACGACTCGCCTCGGGCCGCTGGTCTCGGCGACTCAGCACGAGCGCGTCAAGGGTTACATCCAGAAGGGGATCGACGAGGGCGCGAAGCTCGTCACCGGCGGCGCCGAGACGGCGCACGCCAAGGGCTACTTCGTCGAGCCAACAGTGTTCTCCAACGTAACGAACGACATGACAATCGCCCAGGAAGAGATCTTCGGGCCGGTCCTCTCGATCATCCCCTACGACGACGAAGAGGACGCCATCCGCATCGCCAACGACACCGTGTACGGCCTTGCGGGCGGGGTGTGGTCCGGCGACCCGGAGCGGGCCAAGGCGGTCGCGCGACGGATCCGGACGGGCCAGGTGGAGATCAACGGCGGCAGCTTCAACCTGCAGGCGCCCTTCGGCGGCTACAAGCAGTCCGGCCACGGCCGCGAGC
This sequence comes from Chloroflexota bacterium, assembly GCA_036741795.1. Taxonomy (GTDB): domain Bacteria; phylum Chloroflexota; class Dehalococcoidia; order SM23-28-2; family RBG-16-64-32; genus DATKKM01. The sequence continues at coordinate 10,929 of DAINRO010000034.1, read as the reverse complement.
TCGGTAAGTACGGCCTCGAAGAGTACCTCGAGGTAAAGTCGCTCCAGCTGTAGGCCACGAACAAGCATTCAGGCGGCCCCGTGCGAGAGTGCACGGGGCCGTTTGCTACACTCCCGCGCACACTCACTACATAACACTCTCTAATCACTTAACCTTTGTTAACGACGCTCGTTTATTCCGGTAGGAGGAACGAGATAATGTCAGACAATCGCACAGCAGATCCTAATCCCTGGGCAGTGGGGTTCATTGCCTTTGCAGCGTTCATGCTGATCCTGACCGGGTTCTACCACGCGATCGCCGGTCTCATCGCGATCATCGACGAGGAGTTCTACCTCGTCACGAACAACTACGTCTTCCAGTTCGATATTTCAACGTGGGGCTGGATAAACCTGATCGTGGGTATCGTCGCTATACTCGCAGGCTTCTACTTGTTCAGCGGTGCCGTCTGGGCGCGCACCGTGGGCGTGCTGGCAGCGATGAGCAGCGCCATCACGGCGTTCGCCTGGATGCCCTATGCGTCAGCCTCCGGAAACTCACTCTGGAGCTTAATCGTGATCCTGATCAGCGTCTTCACCATCTGGGCGCTTGTTGTCCACGGCCGCGACCTCGCGATCGACGAATAAACCGCATCCGCACTCCGCACAAGACACGCCGACCGGAAGGCCGGCGTGTCTTTGCGTTATTGACCTACTATGGCCTGTCTGCTACAAATTGCGAACAGTAATCACCCGAACGCCAATACAGGCAAGCCGGAGGTAAAGGCCATGGGCCGCGAAGAACTACTCAAGAACGTCCCGATGTTCTCGGAACTGGGCAAGAGGGACCTGGAACGACTCGCCAAGCTAATGGTGCCGCGCACCATCAAGGCGGGCGAAGTGATCATCAAGGAGAACGACCAGGCCGCCGGCTTCTTCGTCATCAACTCCGGCAAGGTGGAGGCCATTCGCGGCGCCGACTCCGCCGACCCCCAGCACCTGGCGACGTTCGGTCCCGGCGACTTCTTCGGCGAGATGGCCCTGTTTGAGGGCTTCCCCCGCTCCGCCACTGTCCGCGCGGTAGAGGACTCCGAATGCCTCGCGATGACGCGCTGGGACTTCATGGCGGAGATGAAGAACCACCCGGAGATCGCGGTGGGGATGCTGCCGGTGCTTGTGCGGCGGCTACGGGATCTCGACGCGCGTTTGGCCGAATAGCGCGATCTCACAGCGGATGGGGAACGGATAAACGGATCGGTTTTGGGCTGTCTAGCCGAGGATAGCGCCCTGCTTCCGTAGTTGCTTCTGTAGCGCCTCCACATCCAGTTCACTCATAGCTGCGATTTTGCTTTTTGCCGCCATTGCAGCAGCGGTGCCGGCCGCTTCACCCGTTGCCATGCAGGCCGGGATCTCTTTGGTGGCGTGGTGGACCCGGTGGTCTACGGAGATGCAGCGTCCCGCCACGACCAGGTTGTCGATGCCGGCGGGGAGCAGGCTGCGGTAGGGGATGTTGTAGACGCAGTCGTACTTCGTCCAGTGGCCAGTCCGCGCCACGGAGTCATCGAACGTCCGGTCCATATCGTCGCGGGTCATGACGTATTGGCCGAGGAGGCGGCGGGATTCGGTGATGCCGAGTTGATCGGCCATCATCGAGATGTGGGCGGTTTCGAAGCCGGGAACGCTGGCCTTGAGGCGCCCGGCCTCTTCCATGACCATCCGGCGGCTCGCCGCTAGCGCCTCGGAGACCTCGGAGGGATCAGTGGCGTCGATCTTCTCGCGGACGCGGCCCTCGCCGCCCCAGGGCACGAGCGCTCGGCCTTCGCCGAGTGTTTGGAAGAACATACCCTTGCCAGAGTCGAGCGCGGCCTCAATGTCCGTGACGCCGCTCATCAGGAACCAGAGCCAGGGGTGCACGCGTTCGGTCTCGAACGGCTCGCCGGCCGCTGCGAAGATGTCGCCGTCGCCGCTCGCGTCAACCACGACCTGCGGGACGATCGCCTGTCGTCCGGCCTTGTTCTGGACCACCACCGCCGTGATACGGCCATCCTCCAGCACCGGCTCGCAACCCCAGGTCTGATAGAGGACGCGAACTTTCGCTTCCTTGAGCATCGCGTCGGCGGCGAAGATGAACTCGTGCGGTTCGAACGCCACGGAATAGCGCACCCTGTGCCCTTCGGGTGACGGACTTCCCCAGACGAGCCCCCAGCGTCGGCAATGCTCAACCAGGTTCGAATCCGGATCGTTCCACTCGCTCTCAGGCGGGTAGTGCACCGCGTCGCGAGCGGCCAACCGGTCCACCATCTCCTGGCACAGCCCGCCTACCGCCTGCTTTCCAGCGCCGTCGTCCAGTGTGAGCAGGAGGATGATGAGACCGCCGGTGGCGAGGCCACCCGTGTAGCTGAAGCGCTCGACGAGAAGGGTGTCTGCGCCGTTGCGGGCAGCGGCTACGGCTGCCGAGAGCCCTGCGGAACCGCCGCCCACCACGAGGACATCGGGGCGGGCCACTACAGGCAATTCCGCATCGGGTATCCGGGTTGTGTTAGGCAACCGGGCTCACCCCGCACATCGTGGGATTAGCTTAGCAGCCTGCCCTCTCGCTATTCGCAGATATCGTCGAGTTTCGAGTCCTCTGGTACGCCCAGCTTCCACTTGAGCGGCGTCACACCCGGCTCCGGCGTGTCCCACTCCCAGATCAGGTCCGCCAGGCACTTGTGGCCCTTGTCGTTTGGGTGGATGCCCATCCCGACTGTCTTCTGGGACTTCATGATGATCACCACCGGAGGGTTGATCAGCGGTCCCGGCGTCAGGTAACTGGGATTCTTGGTGCCATCCGAACCCGCCTTGAAGAAGGGGTCGGACGATCCCAGGTTCTGAGTCGAGGAGTGGTTGTCGAAGTACTGGGCCTTCGTCCCGCAGAAGTGGCAGACCTTGTCCAGCTTGAGGGTCACCTCCATCTTCATCACATGATCCTCGAATTTCTCGTACGGGTTCACGAAGATGAATCGTCCCTGGCTGCCTATCCAGAACGGCTCCACCGCGTTCTCGATCGTGGTGTTCAGCTTCTTGATCGCGTTGTCCAGCAGAAGGAGGGCGGGCGGCAGCTGGGCCCAGCGTTGGGCGCAGGAGATGGAGGCGTCTATTACACCAAGGCACAGTTGCGTGATCTCGTCTAGCACGTCGGTGGAACGCGGATACGGGTTCGCATACCCGGTTACGGCAACGATCAATTCAGGGCGGCCAGCCTGTATCATCCGGTACTGCTGGAAGATCGTGACGAGGTTGTTCTTGAGGTCGGTATAGACCTGCTCGTTGCCGAGCACGGCCCCCGCGCAAGCGCTAGCACCCGAGAAATCGTGGTCCTTCACCTTATCGAAGCAGCTGGTGATCAGGTTGACGATCGTGGCGTTCTCGCCGCCGAGAGTGAGGGTTATCAGGTCGGGCCGGAGGTTCCACGTCTGCGCCAGTTGACCGCCCGTGATGTAGCTCGACGATGTGGTGTCGTTAGTGGCCGTGTTGAAAAGACAGTACCCGTATGTCGATGCGTGGTCGTCGAGGAGTTGCTTTGGGTATTTCTCGTCTTCCGAGACCTCGTGGCCTGCAGGGATGTGGTCTCCACCGGCGACATACCGCTTGCCGCAGGTGCCGTCAGCTTCGATCGCCGCGGCGTCGCTGGAAGATACGAGGAACGCGATCAGGCCAATCAGCGCGGCCAGGACGAGGGCGCTATAAGGGTGGAGGGTAATTCGTTTGGCGCTGGAGTCCATTGCTGCTCCCTTCCTTCGCCTGGGTCTGGCGAGGGTCAATGCTGCTGGCGGGTCCCGGTGGCGGCTCCACTGACGAGAGCCGCCACCGGGTTATTTTGACGGCCTACGGGGCGTCTATGAAAGTGTCCTCCGTCGTGGAATTGTTGGAGTTCGTGAATTCGTCGCCGGCGCCGACACCTTCGGGCAGGGCGTCATCCGGGTCGATGTCGGCGTCGGTGAAGACCGTCGTATCCGAGGCGCTGGTGACGTCGACGTCAAGCGTTATGATCACGCCTTCGCCTGCATCAAGCTCACCCGTACATTCGATGATGTCGATATCCGGATCGCCGTTCGTATCCGCGCAGGTGAACCCGCCGGTTGCGGAGTAACCCGTAAAGTCGAGGTCAGGCGCCGGTACCACGATCCTGATCAACACGCACGGCGGTGTGCCGCAGGCGCCCGTCGTCCCCAGGTCGCCCGCGTTGCCTGCCGTCACGATTAGCTTGACGGAGCCGCCTGGCGTCGCCGGGTCGGGCGTGTCCAGGATGCTGCCCATCACCAGGTCGATGCAGGAGCTGCAGATCGACCCCGTCACCGTAGTCACCTGCTGCATGCTGTTGTCCGACTCGTCGACTTCGGTGAATGCGTCTGTCGGATCGATTGTGGCCGTGGCCGTCAGGCTGAGCGGGGCGCTCGCTCCGATCAATATTTGGATGGTGATTATCGTGAAGCCTCCCGACTCCATGTTCCCTGTGCACGTGACGTCAGGGCTGCTGAAGGTGCACTGGAAGCCGTTGGAGCCAGCCGCGCCGACGAACGTGACGCCGCCGCCGCCGGGGATGACGTCTTCGATCAGGATTTCGACGCCGTTCGCGTCACCGGTGCCACCGTTCACGGCGATCAACGTGTATTCAAGCGTCTGGCCCTTGTTGATCGGATCGGGGAGGTCTTCGAACGACACGATCGACAGCGCCGCCGGGGATGCCCCCATCGAGGTGATGACACTGTCCGTGTTGTTCCCGGTGTTGGTCTCGCCCGTCACTGTGGCCACTATTGCCGTGTTCGTGAACGGCAGTGTGCAGTCCGGATCGGCCTCGTCAACGAACGTGTCGCTGTCGTTGTCCAGGGTGTCTGTGCACGAACCGGCGCCGGCGCCGCTCTCCTTGGGATCGACGGTGACCTGGATCGTGATCACCGTGTTTCCGCCGATTGCAAGGCCGCTGCCCGGATCGGTGCAGGTAACGTCTGGCGCGGTGAACGAGCAGGTGAACCCGTTCGTGCCGGTCGCATTTACGAACGTCACTGCGCTCGGCAACGTGTCAGTGATCGTTATCGGCGTCGCCGCGGCGGTAGCGCCCACGTTCTGGACGTTGAGCGTGTACGTCAGCGTCTGTCCGGGGGTCCCCGTGCTGGAGTCCGCGGACTTGTTGATGCTGATGTCGGGCGCCGGCGGGATGCATCCCGGGTCGGCGGCGTCGACCAGCGTGTCACCGTCGTTGTCGATAGTGTCGCTGCAGGAACCGGGGTTTAGTGTCTCGTTCTCTGCTTCACCGCCCGGCTGCACAACGGTCGTCTGGGTGTTGCAGTTGTCTATCTCGTTGTATTCCTGCATTTCGTCATCCGGGTCGATACAAGCCTCGTTGTCCAGTGTCCCGCTCTCCAGCGTGATGAAGACATCGATGGTGATGATGATCACCTGACTCGGGTTCAGATCACCCTCGCACTCGACGACGTTGACGGGATTCTGAAGGACCTGGCAGATGAAGTTGTTGGACGACCCCGTGGTCACGTTCAACGGGATCAATCCCACAGGGAGGGCGTCACGGACCTTGACTCCGAACGCGGTCGCGGTACCGTCGTTGGCGACCTCCAGCTCGTACCGATCTTCGGTGCTCTGGCTCGCGCTTTCCGGGCCGCTCTTGTCGATCGTCAGGTTGACGTCCGACTTCACCCGTGTGATCTCTACGTCGTTGTTGTTCGTCTCGTTCCCTTCAGGGATCTCGTCATCGGGGTCAACCTTCGCCTGGTTAATCATGTCGATGAAGATGTTGCTCTTGTCGGGAACAAGCGGCTCGATGTCAGTCGGCGCCAGGATTGTGATCTGGATGGAGCGCTGGCCGCCGGCCGCAATCGTGCCGTTGATGCAGTCCACAACGCCGTTCAGGTGTCCACAGGTGAAGGCGCCTGCGCCGGGCGCCGTGTCGAACGCAGACACCAAGGTGGAGTTCGCCGGCAGGAAGTCGCGCACCTTGACGAAGAAGGCAGGGTCGCTGCCGGTGTTCTCGACTACGAGCGTGTAGGTGACGGGACCGCCTGGTGTCACGTGGTCGTCGACGCCATCGGCGATGTCGTCGGTCTTGTCCACGGTCAACTCGTTGAAGGCGTTGACTCCGCCCACGGCTACTTCGGTGTCCACCAAAGAGGCGTTGTTGAACTCGTTCCCCTCGGGGATCGTATTCGCCGGGTCGACGATCGACTGGTTGGTGACGATGCCGGGGATCGGCGGTGCGAACAGCTTGATGGTGATGACAGATGTGTCATCGACGCCGGGGACCATGTCCGTCGCGGTGTCGAGCGTGCCGCCCACGCAGTTGACGACGCCGTCGGCGTGGGTGCACAGGAAGTTGTTGTCGGCTGTCGCCTGGCGGAACCGAGCACCTTCCGGCAGGAAGTCCCTAACGTGCACGCCAGTGACTGGGTCGCTTCCCGTGTTCCCGATGGTGAGCGTGTACGTCAGGTTACCGTTCGTGGCGACGTCCTCGGCGTCCACGATGACATCGGCGTCGGGTACCGGGTCGGTCTGTGCCTTGACGATGGTCAGTTCGTTGAAGGCGTTGACGCCACCTGCCGCGACCTCCGTGTCCACGGAGTCGGCGTTGTTGAACTCGTTGCCTTCAGGTATCGCGTTGTCGGGGTCAACGATCGCCTGGTTCGTGAAGATGCCGGGGATCGGTGGCGCGAATACAAGGATCGTGACCACAGCGGTGTCGTCGATGCCCGGGAGCAGGTTGGACTGGCCGCCCAGGGTGCCGCCGGTGCAGTTGACGACCCCGCCCGCGTGGCTACAGAGCAGGCCGTTGTCGGCTGTGGCCTGGCGGAAGATGGCTCCCGCGGGCAGGAAGTCGCGGACCACAACGCCGACCGCAGGGTCGGTGCCGGTGTTCTGGACGGTGATCGTGTAAGTGAGGTTGCCGCTGGTCGCGACGTCATCGGAGTCGATGGTCGTGTCGGCGTCGGGAATCGGGTCGGTCTGGACCTTGTCGATTGTTAGTTCGTTGAAGGCGCCGATGTTGAAGTCGCCGATGGTGACCGTGGTGTCCTCGAACTCGATGTTGTTGCTCTCGTTCGCCTCGGCGATCTCGTGCAGCGGGTCAACCTTGGACTCGTTGTGCATGGTGCCGACGATTGGCATCGCGAAGGCGCGGATCGTGATCTTGGCCTGGTCTGGTCCTTGCGGGCCGGGGATGGGCGGAGCGTAGCCTGTCCCGGCTGGCGGGTTGTAGGACTCGCTGGCGGTCCCGAGGAGCGCTCCCTGGTAGCACTCAACGAAGTGCCCGGAGCTGTTGTACGAGCACTGGAACCCGTTATCGCCCTCGACGGACCGGAAGATCGTACCGGCCGGCAGGTAGTCTCGGACGCGGATGTTGGTCGCGTCCTGGGTGCCGATGTTCTCCACGATGAGCGTGTAAGTCAGGTTGCCGCTTGTGGCGATCGGGTCGAACCCGGGGACCCCTGCGGGGCACTCGAGCGGCAGCGGCACTGGCTCAGCCGCGACGCCGGCCTCATCGCACTTCAGGATCGTGAGATCGATTCCTGTTATCACCTGGGTGTTGATTGAGAAGGTGTTGTTCGTCTCGTCTGCCTCGTAAATGGCGTTATTCGGGTCTACCCAGACCTGGTTGGTAACCGTGCCCACGGTCGGTGGTGCCACCAGCAGGAACGTGACCGTGCGTGTGGACGCGGGCGGCACGGTGCCGCCGGTGCACTTCACCACGTTCGGCTTGGGGTCACCGGGGTCGATGGAGCATGCAAAGCCGCCGCCATCGACGTTGGCGTAACTGTCGAAGATCATCCCGGCGGGAAGCTCATCCCGTAGCGCCACATCAGAGGCGATGTCGGTGCCGCTGTTGCCGACTACAAAGGTGTAAGTCAAGCCTCCCTGGCAGACCCCACCCGGGCCTGGCCAGGAGCGTGCGCAAACTGGATCGGGGCTGTCGGCCTTGGTGATAGTGAGGTCAACTCCCGGGCGGACCTCAGTTGTTGCCGTGGCGCTGTTGATTACTCCCTGGTTCTTGATGTTGCCCGTGACCGTGGCCGTATTGATCAGGTTGGTGCCTGCAGAGGCGACAACCTGTCCGCTGATGATGATTGTCATCACCTGACCAGCTTCGAGTTTTCGTCCTGGCGCGGAGGGGCTGCAGTTCACCTGGAAACCGTTGATGTCACAGTCAGTGGGTTCCGCGCCAACGAAGCCGCTGGCGGCGAGACTCGATGCCTCGAGCCCTTGCGTGCTATCCACCATGACGACGTCGTCCGCGCGCGCCTGGGGGCCGTTGCCGGTGTTGGTAACGACGATAGTGTAGGTCAGGGTGGCACCCGGCACGACCGGGTCTGGCGCGTCGGTCTTGGTAATGGCCAGTTTCGGCGCCGCGGGCGCCGTAGTGATGGTCGTCGTGACGGTCGCAGAAGTGTTGTTGAGTTCGTTGCCCTCCTGGACGGTATTATTGGGGTCCACGACGGCAGTGTTTGCGATCGTTCCCGGCGCTGCCGGGGTCGTGCCGTTGATCTGGATCGTCGCGTTGGATCCGGCATTTACTCGACCGCCGGAGCAAGTCACAGTCTGTCCGGCAAGGCTGCACGTAAAGAGGCTGTTCCCGGTCGCGGATATGGCTGTTACTCCAGCGGGCACCGTATCGACGACTTTGACTCCGGTGGCGTTTGCGCCGCCGATGTTGTTCACCGTGAGAGTGTAGAGCGGCGCCATCGCTGTCGAAATCACTGCGCTTGAGGGGCCGGCCTTATTGATAGTGAGGTCGGCAAGTGTCGGTCCCGGTCCCCCCGCGACCAGAGTCGTTTGCGAAGCAACCGTGTTGAAGTTCTGCGCCGTCTTGGTCGCGGCGACGCTCGCCGTGTTGTTTATAGTCGTGCCTCCCGGGGCCGTGACGATTCCCCGGATCGTGACGGTGAAGCCCTGGCCCCCGGCAAGCGCGCCGGCGTTGCAGGTTACGAGGTAGTAGGTCTGGACGAAGCTCTGTGAGCACGTCCCCTTGGTGGTCGTAAGCACGAGCTGGGGAGGCGTTCCCAGGCCGGCGAGGTGGTTCACCTGGTCCGTCAGGATCACGTTACTGACCTTGGCGCCGCCCGTGTTGACGGTGGTGATGGTGTAGGTGAGTTGGGAGCCTGAAAGGACGGGGTCGGAGCTGTCGGTCTTGGTTACGGCCAGTGGGCTGACCGGGTCCGCGCCAGCGGGATCCGACGCCATGACCAGGAGTAGTCCGAGCGCGAAAATCGTCGCTATCAGGGCAAGGCTCCTCAGAGCCGGTTTCGCCCTCGCTTGAAGCGCCGCTACGGCACTACCTTCGTTCGCCATTACCTTCCTCCTTCGCCTGTCTCGTGTCCTTGATTCGTGGTGGGCATCGCGACATAATAGAAATGCACAGGTATTACCCATGCCCGTGCTTCGCGCCCTCGCGGTCCCTTACAACCCGCGGGGGCGCTCTTTCTCTTCCGGGGAAAGAAACTTGCCGACCCCGGCGGGGCCGGCAAAGATGGACTCCTGTCCGGTGCTCTCCCCAACGTTTCACCGGACTGAAAGTCTGAACATAATGTTCAGATCACGCCAGTAAGCATACTCACGCGGACATTGTTGTCAAGGGGGATCAGGGACGGGATTGTGTCAGAATTTCGGCACGGTAGAGTCGCCGTATTGAGTTATCGCGGTTTTCAGGGCCGGGCGATGGCTACGCGGTCTTCCGCCACTGCCCCTTCCCCTCGCGCGTCTGCCGCGAGGCCTGGGCGTGGAGTACGGTTCCCTCCGCTGTTGTCTCCGCGCAGTCTGTCCGGTTGAACGAGTACGGGAGGAACGTCTTCGGGTCCGCTTCAGCGATGAGCCTACCAGTGGCATAAGCGTGGCCCTCGACGTAAACCGCGTCGAGGACCTGCTTCACTGACAGGTCGATCACAGGATCGTGAGACGAGTCGCGGAAGACGATTTCGCCCCGGCCTCGCCGTGCCTTGAGGACAGTCATGTCCGTTGTCACGTGGACTAACTGGGGCGGCGAATCGAACCCGAACCCGTCCGGGCGGGGTAGGAACTTGAAGTGGAAGTCAGATAACTCCTGGCGGCCCACCGGCGCCGGGTGCTCGCAGCGGCCACGCAAGCTGAGGAATCGAATCTCGCCGCGCTCAGCGGATCCCCACACGTGCTCGTCCTGGTCCTCGAACACGATCTTCGCCAACTTCCTGGGCTCGCCGAAATGCTCGCGGCCGAAGGTCATCGCCTCCGCTGTCGACACCGGTGCGCTCAACCCGTAAGTGCCGACGATGTCGCCGTACTTCGCCCTCACGCCAAGCGTGGCGAATTCATAAGGTCCAGCGGCGTTTGAGTTGCCGACCTCGCCCACGGTGGCCACAGCCACGTGGTTCGGCGCCGGCTCCAGCGGGGGCGGCAGGATCTCGGCTACCGCAGTCGGATCCGTCTCGAAGAAGACTGTCAGCATCCGCAGCCGGATCAGGTGGCAGCGAGAAGTCACGGCGTTGATCGAGTTGATTTCTTCTTCGCTCTTAACAAATCGCATGTTGGCGCACCTCCAGATGTACTCGTGAAGAATGACGCGAACGACGGTTGCGTCGTTGCGCGTGAATAATGTGATTCAGGTCACATCCGCGACGCTGTTTACTTCCGCGTACATTCCACGTTTGCCATAATCGGCGTTTGAACCCCCCTGAAGTCCCGGAAAGGACCCTTTCGTGTCGGCGGAAGCCCCGGAGGCGCCCTCCTCCCGTTCGCCTGAACTAATCGACGAGTCGAACCTCCTTGGTTCCGTCATTCGTCTCGCCTGGCCTGTTGTCGTGCAGCAGGTCAGCTTCTCTATGGTTCAGCTCGTCGATACCGCCCTCGTCGGCCATCTCGGCGAGGACTCCCTCGCCGGGGTGAGGCTTGCCGGCCAACTCTTCTGGTTCTCCCAAACCGGCCTCGTCGCCGTCGGCGT
>DAINRO010000033.1:0-27742 GCA_036741795.1 Chloroflexota bacterium | reverse complement strand
TACCGTAGCGGTCGTCGTGCCGTCTCCGGCGACGTCGTTGGTCTTGCTGGCGACTTCGCGCGCAAGTTGGGCGCCGAGGTTCTGGAACGGGTCCTTGAGCTCGATCTCCTTGGCCACTGACACGCCGTCATCGACGATGCTCGGTGGGCCGAATTTCTTCTCGAGGATCACGTTGCGGCCGCGGGGGCCAAGCGTGACGCGTACGGCATCGGCCAGCGCGTCTACGCCGTCTTTGAGGCTACGTCGAGCCTCTTCATCGAATAGCAGTTGCTTTGCAGGCACAGTTACCTCCTTGGGGCGTCTGAGCGATCAGATGTGAGTTTGGGATGGAGTGGGACTATGCCAGTTTCGCGAGGATGTCCGTCTCTTTGAGGATCATGTAGTCCTCTTCATCACCGAACACGCCGCGCGGCACGTCCTGGCCACTGTACTTCGCGTAAAGGACGCGGTCACCGATGCCGACGTCCATTTTGACGCGCTTGCCGTTGTCATCCACGCGACCCGGACCTACGGCGATAACCTCGCCGAGTTGCGGCTTTTCCTTCGCAGTGTCAGGTATGACGAGTCCGCTGGCGCGAACCTCGTCCTGGCGGCTCTGCTTCACTACGATCCGGTCGCCCAGGGGGACCACCTTCGAGTTCTTGCTCCTCGGTGTGGCCTTGGGGGCGGCGGCTTTCTTCGGTGCGGCCTTTTTGGCGGCGGCTTTCGGCTTGGCCTTGGTCTTTGTTGCCAACGTGCAGTTCCTCCTTGTGCAAAATGCTTGGCTTGATGGCTCCGGGGGCTACCCCGCAGGGCGAATCAGGAGCCTATTAGCACTCACAGTCTTAGAGTGCTAAAGGGATAGTAAGCTACACAACTCCCTCGTGCAATACCCTCGCTCCACAACCTTGATTCAGTCTTCGCGAGCGAATGTCAGGCCGTAGACCGCAGCCGCTCCACCCTCCATCAGCACACGCGCGCAGGCATCCAGAGTCGCCCCCGTCGTCGTCACGTCGTCCACGAGAAGCACTCGCTCCGGCACATCTTCGCGTGGAAGGCTGAACGCGGCCTGGACGTTGCGCCGACGCGCGGAAGCATCCGCTTCGCGCGTCTGGGAAGAGGTGTGTCGGTGTCGCTTAAGAAGTTGGTCGCTCACAGGCAGACCGAGGAGCCGCGCCACCTCCTTCGCCAACAACGTCGCCTGGTTGTAACCGCGCGTCCGTTGTCGCATTCCGCTAAGCGGTACAGGCACGATGGCTTCGACCGGTGGTGACCAGATCTTGAACGTCTCGGCCATTGGCAATGCCATGGCGGGCGCAGCGGCAGAGACTCCGTTGAACTTCAGCGCCAGTACTGCCGAGCGAGCGGGGCCTGCGTAGAGAAAGGCCGAGCGCAGTTCGTGGAAGGCTGGCGGGTGCGAGTAGCACGCAAGGCAGGAATCCTGCCGTCCCGGGCTCCAGCAGAGCGAGCACCGGGGGCCGGAGGGCCGCGGCCCTTCCGCAACGCAAAGATCGCAGAAGAACGACCCGAAGGCCCGACATCCCAAGCAGCGGGGCGGAAAAATTACGTCGAGGGCATGCGACCAGACGGTGGCGAGCCGCGTCACGCGGAGTCGAGCCCCTCATGGGCGGTTATCCGCTCCATGCCTCGGAAGATCAGGTCACGCACTGGCCCTCGGTCCTCCATCGCGTCCAACGCGCCATAAATCGCCGCCCGCTTGCCCGCAGTTACCTCGCCGGATTTCACGCGCTGCACACACTCCCGCAATGCCGTCAGGAACGGCTCCACAACGTGCTCATGCGCCGGAGTGACCATCATGTGGAGGCTCGCGGGAAGGTGCTGGCGATCCGGGTGCCAACCGCTCGCGTCCATGGCATCTCCGACAGCATTGATATCGATGCCATCACCCGTGAAGGCAAATACGCTCATGTTCGGGTCGCCGAGAATCTTGAGGCCCTCTATACCCGCGATTCCCTGCTGGAGAGCACGCGTCGTATCCATTGTGATCCTCGCAAGACGCTTGTAGCCGTCTTCGCCGAGGTAGTTGATCACCGCCCACGCCGCCGCGATCGCGCCACCCGGCTTGCTGCCAGTCATCGTCGGAGAGCCGTAGAGCCCGCCGGGCCAGTCTGTGTATGCGAAGAACTGGTGCCGGCGGTAGTCGTTGTCCCGGTACATGATGGTGGATGCGCCGCGCGCGGCAAAGCCGTATTTGTGGTTGTCCGCAGAGATGGAGGATACGCCGGGGACGCGGAAGTTCCACGGTGGGACCGTATCACCATTGCGCTCCATGAACGGCAGCATGAAGCCACCCAGGCAGGCGTCAACATGGCAGGGGATGTCGTGGGCGAGGGCGATGCCCGCGATCTCTGGAATTGGGTCGACCGCGCCGTAGGGGTAGTTCGGCGCTGAACCGACGATCAGCACAGTGTTTGGCGTGATCGCGCGCTCGATCTCCGCAGGGTCGGCGCGCAGGTCTTCCCGCAACCCCGCGAGCACTACGTTAACGCCCAGATAGTCCGCGGCCTTGTAGAACGCCGGATGCGCCGTAACCGGAGCGATCAACTCGGGCTGCGTGATCCCCTTTTCGGCGCGGGCAAAGTCGCGCGCGGTCTTCACCGCCATGAGGATGCTTTCCGTGCCTCCTGACGTCATATTCCCGACGGCCGACGGCAACCCCAGCAGATGAGAAGTGAACCCGAGGGTCTCTGACTCGAAGCGCTTCAGGCTGCGGAAAGCAGCCGGGCCGAGACCGTTCGTGTAAATCGCCCTCTCGTAAGCGTCCCTGATTACGGTGGCCACGTCGTCGCCGGCGAAGTAGACGAGGGACCAGATTTTGCCGCCGCGCCAATCGGCGTCGCCCGAGAGCGACTCCTCGATCTCCGCGCTGATCTGATTGGCCGGTTTGCCCTGTGGTGGAACTGGCATGGCGATCTCGTCCTTGGTAGTGGAGTGCGCTCGAATCCTAGCAGCACGTGTGCAGCATCGCAACGCGATAAACTTGGGCCATGGGTACCGTTTACGTGCGCCTATTCGCTCGCCTCGCCGAATTGGCGGGGACGCGAGAGACGCGGTTGGAGACCGGCGAAGGCTTGCGGGTCCGTGACGTCCTGCCCGCCCTGGAGCAATCGTGGCCTGCCCTCTCCGGCATCCAGTCCTCGCTGCGGTATGCGGTCAACCAGGAGTTCGTCGGGGAGGATCACGTACTGCGCGATGGCGACGAAGTGGCGCTCATCCCCCCCGTGAGCGGCGGCGCGCCGTCGATCCTCGAGATCACCCCTGAACCCCTCGACGCCGAACGACTGGTCAAGGCTGTCCGCCACGACGAAGCAGGCGCCGTCCTCGTCTTCTACGGCGTCGTACGGGACCACAACCTCGGCCGCACCGTCGACCACCTCGAGTACGACGCTTACCCAGAAATGGCCACTCGCGTCATGGCCGAGATCGCTGAAGAAGCACGCGCCCGCTGGAGCCTTACCGACGTCGCGATCCAGCACCGTACCGGTCGCCTGGAAATCGGCGAGATATCCCTAATCGTCGCCGTTTCGTCCCCTCATCGCCGGGAATCGTTCGAGGCTGGCCAGTGGATCGTCGACCGCTTCAAAGAAATCGTCCCAATCTGGAAGAAAGAGGTCTTCGAGGGCGGCGAAGAGTGGATCGAAGGTGACCTCTCAGTGGCCGGATAGCCGACGGCACAAAACGTGTGGATCGGCGTCGTATGCGACGTCCTAGGAGCGGCCGAGGCTCTTGAGGATATCAGCCTTGTGCTCGGCGAAGTGCTCGCCTGGGATGTGGAAGTGGTGCTCTACGCTCCATTCGTTCCCGGTGATGACCGCGGTCTTGTCCCATTCGTCGTCATTGACCGTGCCGAGCACGGCAAGCGCCTTATCCGTTGCCTCGTCGTAGAACTGCCCAACCGTATCCAGTTTCGCCCCGCGGGAGCCCCAGCGAGTGAGCCACGGATTGATGAAGTCGAACACCCCTCGCGGCAGATTAAGGTTCTTGCCGTTGCGTGAGCGCTCGACCAGTTCCGGTATATAGGCGACGCCTCTTCCCATATGCCACATCAGCTGGCCGTTTGACCAGGCGTCATTGCCGCTCTTCTTTCGGAAATCCTCCTCGGAAAGGGACTGAAGGAGGTCGTGGAATCCCTTTCTGGCCTGTTCGATCTCCGTGCGCAGTTCTTCGTGTTTGGCTGAGGCGTTCGTCGTTGTGTCCGTCATTCGGTTTCTCCCTGTTGTACTAGCTTCACTGTGTTCCTAACGGCATGCTGCTATGCCGCGGATCGTGCGCGGTGATTCTAGCATGTACGGGCATTTCCCAGGGTCCTTTGCTGCGTGGACGGACCGGCCCATAAACTGTGCGAATGAGCGATGAAGCGCTTGTGCACGTCGGCGGCGAAGGCCTCCAGTATTGCTCCCAGTGCGGCGCACCCTTGGTCGTTCGCCTGATCGCAACCGAGGACCGGCCCCGTCTCATCTGCGACCGTGGCCACATCCTGTATGTGAATCCCAAGGTCGTCGTCGGAGTGATCCCCGAACGACGCGGCAAGATCCTGCTCTTGAAGCGAGCGATCGAGCCGCGAATCGGCTACTGGACGTTCCCCGGCGGCTTCATGGAAATCGACGAGACCACGGAGGAATGCGCAGCCCGCGAGGCCCACGAAGAAACGTCCGTCCACGTGCGAGTTCTGGACCTCGTCGGCGTATTCTCTCGGCCCGGGCCTCATCCCGGTCCCGGCGTCGTGTCGATCGTCTACCGGGGGACCGTCGCCTCCGGCCGACCGCAAGCCGGACGGGAGGCGCTTGAGACTCGCTGGTTCGGCCCATCGGAAATTCCCTGGGACGAACTGGCTTATGAGACCACGCGGTGGGCATTGTCCGCGTGGAGCGAACGCTGGGGCAACGGCGCCCACGCCATCACCACTTAGACCTGTCCACCTGTGTCCGATACCCTGTGCTGGTGCGTTAGAAAGTAGGAGCCCATGGAATACAGAACTCTAGGACCAACCGGACTCAAGGTCTCCGTAACCGGCCTTGGCTGCAACAACTTCGGCATGAGGATCGATAAGGATCAAAGCGTCGCTGTCGTCGAAAAGGCGCTCGACGTTGGCATCAACTTCTTCGACACCGCCGACGTATATGGCGGCACCAAGTCGGAGGAGTTCCTTGGCGAGGCCCTCGGATCCCGCCGGAACAGCATCGTCCTCGCCACCAAGTTCGCCAGTCCGGTCGCCGGCGACGATCCAATGAAACGCGGCGGATCCCGCCGCTGGATCATGCAGGCCGTGGAGGACAGCCTCCGCCGCCTCGGCACCGACTACATCGACCTCTACCAGTACCACTTCCCGGATCCCGAAACACCGATCGAAGAGACTCTCCACGCGCTGGATACCCTCGTCCGCCAGGGGAAAGTGCGGTACATCGGCTCCTCCAACATGACCGCCTGGCAGGTTGTCGAGTCGGAATGGACGTCGCGCACGGAGCACACGGCCAAATTTGTGACCGCGCAGAACGAGTACAGCCTTCTCAACCGGCGAGTCGAGCGCGAACTGGTCCCCGCCTGCGAGAAGTACGGCATCGGCATCCTTCCCTACTTCCCGTTGGCCAGCGGGTTTCTCTCCGGCAAGTACCGCCGCGGCGAGGAAGCGCCGCAGGGCACACGACTCGCTCTCTGGGGCGCTCGCGGCCAGGCCGTCCTCTCCGAAGAAAACTTCGCGGTGCTGGAGGGGCTTGAGTCGTTCGCCTCAGCCCGGGACCACTCGATGCTGGGACTCGCATTTGGGTGGCTCGCTAGCCATGACTACGTCCCAAGCGTTATAGCAGGTGCAACATCACCGGAACAGGTGGAACAGAACGCGAAAGCGACAGAATGGCGATTGACCGCGGACGAGATGGCCGAAGTCGATCAAATCACAAAACGGGAGAAACAATCATGACCACGTTCTCAATACGCCGCGATCCCACGTGGAGACCCCTCCTCGTCCTTTTTGGAGGCTCCGCAGACGACTCCTACGTCGAAATCACCAACGAATCGGTGCGATTCCGCTTCGGGCGTTGGTTCGACCGCACGGTGCCCCGCTCGAACATCGAGGTAGCGTCTCGGCGCGAGTGGCCGTGGTGGATGGGCGTAGGCTGGCGCACTGATATGCGCGGTCTCGTCGGACTCATAGGCTCCTCGATGGGGGTGGTCGAGGTGAAGCTGCGCGAGCCCGCTCGCCGCTGGGGCATCTTCCCCTGCGAGAGCATCGCCGTGTCGCTGGACGACCCCATCGGCTTCATCGAGGCGCTCACGCCAGCGGTGCCGCGAAAGACGAAGCCCACGGCATCCAGGAGGACGATCAAGAACGCTACCAAGGCCAGCCCCCCGCCGAAGCGCACAACTGGCAGGAAGCGCCCGGTCGCGGAATCCCGCAGCTCGAATGGAGTCGCACGCTCCCGCAAGAAAGCTTGAGCTTCGTTTTTTGACCGTCACCAAACCGCCTCTGTATCATCTTCAGCGTCCCTACCTGCCATAACTCCACGATTCCAAGGAGCCTGTCCGTGAAGATTACTGTGGAAAGCGGCGACATTGCCGCGAATTCTGCGAAAGCTATCATCGTTAACCTGTTCCAGGGTGTGAAATCGCCCGGCGGCGCCACGGGCGCCATCGACAAGGCGCTGGACGGCGGCCTCTCCGCCTTGATCAAGGAAGGCGAACTCAAGGGCAAGCGCGGCGAAATGCACGTCGTTCATACACTCGGCAAGATCAGCACTCCGCGCGTCCTCGTCGCGGGACTGGGCAAACAGGACGAGTTCAGCGTCGATGTCATCCGCAATCTCACGGGCACTGCCCTGCGGCGAGCACGAGCGCTGGGCGCGACTAGCGTTGCCACCATCCTTCACGGCGCCGGCATCGCTGGACTGGACGCCGAACCGTGTGCTCAGGCTATTGCAGAGGGTGCTGTTATGGGCGCCTACCGCTTCCGCAAGTACAAGGCTGGCGGTGAGGATGCTGGTGTCGATATCGCTTCTCTGTCGATCGTCGAGTCCGACAAGTCGAAGATCAATGCCATCAAGCGCGGTATCGAGCGCGGGACAATCCTTGGCCAGGCGGCCAATCACACTCGTGATCTTGCCAACGAGCCGGCGAACGGCCTTCCGCCGGCGGAACTGGCGAAGAGGGCAAAGGCCCTTGCAACGGACGCTGGCCTCACTTGCGAGATTTTCGACGAGAAGCAGATCAAGAGCATGGGCATGGGCGCGCTGATGGGCGTCGGAATCGGTTCCGCTCAACCGCCCCGCTTTATCGTCATCAAGTATCGCGGAAACGCGAAGGCCAAGAGCACACTCGGGCTCCTCGGCAAGGGCATCACCTTCGACTCGGGCGGCATTTCCATCAAGCCGGCCGCTGGCATGGAGGCGATGAAGGGCGACATGTCCGGTGCAGCCGCCGTCATCGCGACAATGTGGGCCATCGGAAAGCTGAAGCCGAAGATCAACGTCACCTGCCTGGTGCCGACGGCCGAGAACATGCCGTCGGGCACGGCCACTCGGCCCGGCGACGTGATCAAGGCGATGAACGGGAAGTCGATCGAGGTAATTAACACCGATGCGGAGGGCCGCCTCATCCTCGCGGACGCAATCTGCTACGCCAAGCAGGAGGGACTATCGCCGATCATCGACGTGGCCACTCTCACCGGTGCGATGCAGATCGCCCTCGGCCCTGGCGCCACCGGTTTCTTCGCGACGACCGACGAGATTGCCGACGGGTTGACCGCGGCTGGCGCGAAGTCCGGAGAGAGAATGTGGCGCTTCCCGCTCATCGAGGAGTACGGCGAGAACCTCAAGTCCAACGTCGCGGACATCAAGAACACCGGCAACCGCTTCGGTGGGGCGATCAGCGCCGCCAGCTTCCTCCACTTCTTCGTCGAGGACACTCCCTGGGCGCATATCGACATGGCGGGCACCGACGACTCGGACAAGGAGAAGGGAGTCTTCGTTAAGGGCTCCACGGGCATCCCCACCAGGACCCTCGTCAACTACGTCCTCGCCCGGGCTTGAGGCGTCAGGAGGTGCCCCATGACGGCAACGGGCGAGCCGAAGGACACGGCGAGGAGTGGATTCACCGTCACACTGACCCTCGACCGAAACTACCAGTTCGACGCTGACCTCGACCTTCCGGGCGTTGCTTCGATGCGCGTGGACGAACCGCCGCCCATCGGCGACGGTGCCGGACCCAGCCCGACACGGATGCTGGCCACGTCCATCGGACACTGTCTGGCGTCCAGCGCCCTGTACTGCCTCCGGAAGGCACGAATCGACGTCGAATCAATGACCGCTAAAGTCGACGGCGAGATGACGAGAACTGAGTCCGGCAGGTTGCGCGTCGGCAGCCTGTCCGTAGTGCTGCTTCCCGTAGTCGCAAAAGCTGATATTCCGAGGATGCGCCGCTGCCTCGACATCTTCGAGGACTTCTGCGTGGTCACCGGCGCCGTCCGCGAGGGTCTCCCCGTCGATGTTACTGTCACTCCGACCTCCAGGTAGCGCGTTCTAGACCCAGCACATTCGCGGACTTACCATCGATTCGAGGCCGTCCCCCCAGCCTCTTTTTCCGCCGTGAGCAACACTGTTACTGTCAAAGTCCCTGCTACTAGCGCCAACATGGGCCCCGGCTTCGACTGCCTTGGCCTTGCCGTGGACCTATGGGGGCGGATCACATTGTCGCTGGACAAGGGAAAGGCCGCCGACGATCCGATGGTGGCGATGGCGAGGACAGCAGCGAGGCGACTTTTCGAGAAGATCGGACGGTCCTCCGGTGACGTCCACGCCCGCTATGAAGGCGATGTGCCACTGGCCCGCGGGCTTGGGGCCAGCGCCGTCGCCAGAGTCGGTGGGTTGGTGGCCGCTAACCGTCTCGCCGGAAACCCCCTTGATCGCGACGAACTCCTGCGCCTCGCCACTGATCTCGAAAACCATGCCGACAACGCCGCACCCGCGATCTTCGGCGGGATGCAGGTCTCAGTCGTGGACGACTCCGGAACCGTGCTGCACACCAGCGCACCCCTTCCCGACGGTCTTCACACGGTCCTCCTTGTCCCCGAGTTGCGCATCGCAACGAAGGACGCCCGGCGCGTGTTACCGCGCACGCTCTCGCGGGAAGACGCTGTGTTTAACGCGGCCCGGACCGCGTTACTCGTCGCCGCGATGGCCCGCGGACGCTTCGACCTACTCGATACGGCAACCCAGGACCGGATCCACCAGCCGTACCGCTCGAAGATCTATCCGGCGATGACGCCGATCTTCGATGCAGCCCGGAATGCCGGCGCCCACGCCGTCTACCTCTCGGGGAGCGGCTCCACCATTTGCGCCCTCGCCACCGCCTCCATGGACGAAATCGCATCGTCGATGCTCGCCGCCGCCGAGAAGAGCGGCCTCAAAGCACGGACAGTGATTACCCGGCCTTCGGACACCGGCGCCGAGGTCGTCTCGGAAGCATGATGCGGAGACGCATGTGGCAGTAGTCGTCCAGAAGTATGGTGGCACGTCGGTCGCGAACGCGGAGCGCATCAAGGCGATTGCCGCGCGGATCGTCAAGCGCGAGAAACGCGGCGATGATCTCGTCGTCGTCGTGTCCGCGATGGGCGATACCACGGACGAACTCGTCGCGCTCGCCCAGCAGATGACAGACCAGCCCGAGGCCCGGGAGATGGACCTCCTGCTCTCGACAGGTGAGATCGTCACCTCGACGCTCCTCGCGATGGCCCTGAAGCACGCCGGCCAGCCCGCGGTCGCCCTTTCGGGGGCGCAGGCGGGCATCGGCACGGACCACCGGTTCGGGCGGGCCCGGATCCTCAAGGTGAACCCGACTCGTGTCCGAAAGGAGCTGGAAGCCGGCAACGTCGTGATCGTCGCAGGCTTCCAGGGGCTCTCGGAGGAAATGGAGCTGACCACGCTTGGCCGCGGCGGCTCCGACACTACCGCCGTTGCCCTTGCCGCTTCCCTCGCTGCCGAACGCTGCGAGATCTACACGGACGTCGAGGGTGTTTACACGGCCGACCCCAGGGTCTGCCCCAAAGCCCGCAAGCTCATTGACGCTAGCTACGAGGAGATGCTGGAAATGGCGACCTGGGGAGCACGCGTCATGCACAACCGCGCCGTAGAATTGGGTGCGCTCTACAAGATTCCGATCTACGTGGCGTCCAGCTTCTCGGACGCGAAAGGCACGCTTATCCACGGAGGACCGTATATGGAACCGACGAACAAGGTCATGGGAATCGCACACGATAAGGACGTCGCCCGGATCACCATCCGCGGCGTGCCGGACCAGCCGGGAATCGCGGCGTCCATATTTCAGCCCCTGGGCGAGAATTCGATCAGCGTCGACACGATCGTCCAGAACGCGAGCGTCGAGAGGCTGACGGACGTCACGTTCACGGTCTCTCAACAAGACCTCGACGGAGCGATGGGCATCGTCACGCCTGTCGCGAAGAAGATCCGCGCCTCGGAGGTCCTTGCCGACACACACCTCGCCAAGGTAAGCATCGTCGGGTCGGGCATTACCTCCGGGCTCGGTTATGCGGGGAGGATGTTCAAGGCGCTCTTCGACGCGAAGATCAACATCGAGCTGATCACCACGAGCGAGATCCGCATCACCTGCCTGGTGGACGAAGACAAAGTCGAAGAGGCAGTCCGCTCCCTGCACAGCGCCTTCAAGCTAGAGAAGGCAGCATAGCGTCGGGCCGGATACAATCGCAGTAGGCGACTGGAGGAACTATGACTACAGCAACGAAGACCGGCGGCGGACCCGGACTCTGGCTGCGAGCGCTCTACACGATCCCCCGGGTCGATCCCGGTGAGGTGGACGCGATAAGCCGCTGGCTCATCCTCGGCCGCGTCTCCGTCGTCATCATGACCGCCATATCCGCCGTCATTGGCGGCCTACTGGCGATTCACGACGACGTCTTCGACCCCTGGCTCCTCCTACTCGTCACGGTCGGGCTCATCCTCGCCCACACCGGCAGCAATCTCGTGAACGACTACTGGGACTACCAGCACGGGATCGACACGCCGGACTCACCGCGTGCCACCTATGGCCCACACCCTTTCGTCGAGAAGACCCGCGGGATGCAGGAGTTCCTGTTCGTAACGGCGCTTATCCTGGCCGGGGCGACCGCGATCGGCGTCTACCTGACCTTCGTCGCCGGGCCGGAGGTTCTCATCTTCGCCCTTGCCGGTGCCTTCGTGCTCATGTTCTACTCCGGCGGCCCGATTCCTCTGAAGTACTTCGGCTTGGGTGAGATCGCTGTCTTTATCGTGTGGGGACCGCTGATGATCGGCGGGTCCTATTACGTGATGGCCGAGGAACTCCCCGCGTGGGTCCTGCTCGCGTCGGTTCCCTACGGCCTCGGGGTCACGACCGTCCTATTTGGCAAGCACCTCGACAAGCTGGCGTTCGACCAGGAGAAGGGGATCCGGACGATGCCAATCGTCCTGGGCGAGAAGCTGGCCCGGCAGGTGACGATCGCCTTGTGTATGGGCATGTACGTGTCCACGGCAGCCCTGGCCGTCTGGCAAGAGATGTGGGCACTCGTCCTGGTTCTGGGCGCTTTGCCCCTGATGAGCCTGGTGTTGCGCTTCTACACAAAGCCGAAGCCCTCGGAACCGCCCGAAAGCTACCCCGGATGGCCGCTCTGGTTCGTCGCGGTCGCGTTTATCCACAACCGGCGCTTCGGCTTGCTCTTCATTGCAGGCCTCGCGATCTCGATCGCGATTAACGAAGTCCTCTAGCCAACCGACAATCCTGGGCTCGAGGCATGCCTCGACCCTATGAACGCCCGTGCTTCGCCGGCGTTGACAACTCCGCTACCGCCAGCTCCAACGCCAGTTTGCCTGCGTCCTTCCCGTCCATCTTCCCGGACTTCGGGGCCAAGTCTGCTTGCACCAGCACATCGTACGCACACCTGATGCCCGGCATGTTCATCGACTCTGCCTGCTCGATGAGACGCGTCAGGCCGAAGTTATCCTGCATCTTCAGTCGCCGCGCAATCTCTGCTCGCGAGGCGCCGCGGTCCAGCAGGTCCCGCGCTACGGCAATCCGACGGAACTTTGTGGCAATCGTCGCCAGTAGCGCTCCCTCATGGTCGCCGTCCTCGAACATCTCGGCCAACACGCGTATCGCCTTTACCGGCTGGCGGTCCGCCACGGCATCCGAGAGGTCCCAGCCCTTGTGCTCCTTCGCCCTACTCACCAACTCACGGATATCGTCCTCGCGCACGACGTCCCCGTTTGCGAACGCCTTCAGTTTGTCTAGCTCTGAAGCGACCATCGGAAGGTGCGACTCGTTCTTTCCCCGGTCCTCCTTTGCCGATCCAATCAGCATCGCCAGCAGTCTTGCGGCGGGAGCATCCAACTTCAACTCGATCTGGCGGGCGCGGGCCATGATCCAGCCGGGCAGTTCTTTGTCCGCCGGTGGAAGGAACTGCTGGCAACTAGCGGCCTTGGCCCTGAGGGACTTCAGCAGCGCATCACTGCCAGGTACGTTGTCATCCACGAGTACGAGAGTGGTGCTCGCAGGCATATCGTCGACATAGGTGGCCAGGGCCTCCCAGGGTCCAAGGTCTTCGGGGGCGACCTCGTCCTTCTTAGCACGGCGCTTTGCCCGTCCCGCACCGGCACCCAGTGCCCCTTCGACAATCACCAGCCGGTGCTCACCCAGGAACGGGACGGTGTCGCAGGCCGCCATTACTTCTTGTGGGTTCGATTGTCCAGCCGCAAGTACAGTGGTGTTGGTTGCTAGGGCGCCATCCTGGTCGAGGGATGCCTTCAGTGCGGCGAAGGCTTCGCCCCGGGAGAAGGTCTCGTAGCCGTAGAGGATGTGGAGAGGCATGGGGTCAGGTTAGCGCGGAAAATGCGTAAAAGGACGCATTTCGTGCGTTTTTGGTCGTGTGTAAAGTTTGATTGGACGTCGATTTTCGTGTTGGGGGATTGATTATCGGGGAGCGAATTCCGGGTTTTTTCCTCGCCAGCTTGCAACTAATCGTTGATTGAGCGTCGATCCAGACGTCGAAGAAGCCGTTCAATCTAAGGCCCCTTAACCAAGGCTCGGGAGAGGACGGCGCGGCAGATTCGAAGCACGTTGTAGTCGTAGCGTCCACCCAGTTCCTCAAAGGCGATGGTCAGGCTCGCCGTGCCGTGCTTGTCGAGCGCAGCAGCGATCTCCTTCTGCCCCGCGTCGTCGACGAACCGGGTAAGATCGATCTCCTCACCGGACTCCACCGCGCGCGCCAGGTGGCGGTAGACCGTCCCCTGCTTCAACCCACGCTCCACCGCGATCTGGTGAACAGACTTGCCCTGGCGGAACATTTCCAGCGATTGGAGGTCCGAACCCCCGGCAATCGTCGGCTCCGGCTCGACTTCCGGCAGGGGTCCAAAATCGCGCCTCCCGTTCTCCCGAACGTAGTCCGATATCTCGGCTGTAAAGGTCGCTCCGAGGTCCGCCAGCTTCGCCGGACCAACTCCGTTGATCCGCAAGAACGCCTCCTCCGACTCCGGGTACTCCCGCGCCATGCCCCGAAGAGCCGCATCCGAGAACACCGTAAACGCGGGCTTTTCGCGCTCGTCAGATATTCGCTTACGGAGGGATCGTAGCCGCGCGAACAGCTCCTCGTCGTACGAGTCGGCAGGCGCTCCACACCCGATTGATGATGCCCCCGACGTCGCCCGCTCGATCCCCACCGCTACGTCGGTCTTCTTCAGCGCGAAGTCCCGGCCCGCCTGCGTGATCAGCAGCGCCTGGTGCTCGTTCCGCTCAAGATATCCGATCCGCAACAGCTCGCGCGCAATCTCGTTCCAGTCCGTCTTACTCACGTTGCGGCCGCGGCCGAAGACAGCAAGCTTGTCATGTTCGTACTTCGTCACCTTGTCTGTCGCCGTGCCCGTTAGCACATCAGCGATCCACGATTGGCCGACGGCGAACGACTCGCGAGTGACCTGGTCGAGGCAGGCGATGAAACGCCGCGCGTCCTGGCTGCGGTCCTCCCTCGTCGCCACGCCAGCGTCAAGCGATCCGCCAAAGGTTTCGCCCATACTACCCTCAGGCCGCATGCAATTGTCGCAGCCCCCGCACGTCTCCGATGGCGACTTTTCGCCAAAGTACTCCAGCAACCGTTTCCGCCGGCACCTCGCGGACTCCGCGAAGGCCGTCATCGCCTGCAGTTGCTCCTGCGCGATCGCGCGCTCTTTCGCCGACTCCTTCTCGCCGATCCGTCGCTCGTGCTGCATCAGGTCCTGACGCCCGAAAAGGAGCAGGCACTCGGCCGGTTCGCCGTCGCGGCCGGCGCGGCCCGTTTCCTGGTAGTAGCTTTCGATATTCTTTGGCAGATCGTAGTGGACGACAAAGCGGATGTCCGGCTTGTCGATGCCCATTCCGAAGGCGATCGTCGCGCAAATGATGTCCACGCGGTCTTCGAGGAAGTCCTCCTGTACTTTCGCCCGGTCAGGCGATTCCATCCCCGCGTGGTAGGACGCCGCCTTGTATCCTGCAGCACGCAGCTTCGCGGCCAGGCTCTCGGTGCCGTCGCGAGTGCCACAGTAGACGATCCCGCTTTCGCCGCGATACCGCCGCACGAAGGTGATCAGCCGCTCCCATGCTTGCTTCTTGCGCTCGACCACGTAGTGGAGGTTGGGGCGGTTGAAGCTAGCAACGTAGATCCCGGCGTCCGGCAGTCCAAGCTGCGTCACGATGTCGGCGCGCACTCGTTCGGTCGCCGTCGCTGTCAGTGCCATTACGGGTACGTTCGGGAAGCGCAGCCGCAATTCTCGCAGCTGCCGGTACTCCGGCCGGAAGTCGTGGCCCCAGTCGCTAATACAGTGCGCTTCGTCGATCGCAAACAGCGCCGGGTTCCACGAGGCGACCTCGTTCAGGAAGCCGAACTTCATCAAGCGTTCCGGGGCGACGTAGAGCATCCGGTATTGTCCGGCTCGCAGCCCTTCGGTCACCTGTCGCAACTGTGCCGAATCGAGCGTCGAGTTCATCAGTGCGGCGGGAACACCCTGCCGCCTGAGAGCATCCACCTGGTCCTTCATCAGGGCAATCAGAGGCGAGACGACGACCGTTAGTCCCGGCCGGATCAAGGCTGGCAACTGGTAGCAGAGCGACTTTCCGCCGCCGGTCGGCATCAGCGTCAACACGTCTCGCCCCGCGAGAGTGTCTCTTATGATCTGCTCTTGCAGTGGCCGGAACGACCCGTAACCGAAGTACTGTTCAAGCACGCTCGACAGCTCAGAAGCGGATGGATCAGGGCGGGCCTGCTCCACGGAGGCACTCATCCCGTGCAGGATGCGGCCACCGGAACGAGGCACGCAACGGGCAAGTGGCACCATCTTGTGAATTTGCGTTGACCTGCCGATGCACCGGCTGATACGTTGCGTGGGCTATGCCACCAACGTTCGACATCCTGATCACAGGCGGCACGATCATCGACGGAACTGGCCAACCCGGACGCCCTGGTGACATAGCCGTTCGCGACGGCCGGATCATTGGCGTCGGGGAGATCGAAGGGGCCGCCGGCAAGACGATCGACGCCTCCGGCCTCGCCGTTTCGCCGGGGTTCATCGACGTCCACGCGCACGACGATGGCGCGGTAATGGCGACGCCCATGGACTTCAAGCTGATGCAGGGCGTGACCACGGACATCGTCGGCAACTGTGGCGCGGGCATTGCCCCCAGTCCCGGCGGCCGCCAGGTCCCGGGCAGCCAGTTGATCCTCGGCGAAGTGCCCGAGGGCGGATTTGATACCTTCGGCGCGTTTATGGACGCCGTGGAGAAGGCGAACCCCGCCGTCAACGTCGCCTGCTTTGTCCCTCACGGCGCGGTACGCAACGCGGTCATAGGCATGGACGCCCGCGCCCCGGACGACGCCGAACTCGCGAGGATGGGTGATTACATCGAAGAAGGTCTCGCCGCCGGCGCCGTCGGGTTCTCTACCGGACTCATCTATCCGCCCGGCACATTCGCCCAGACCGAGGAGATTATCGAGCTGGCCAAGATCGCGGCCCGCCACGGCGCGCCGTACGTCAGCCACATCCGCAACGAGGCCGAGACGCTGATGGAGGCGGTCGAGGAGGCTGTCCGCATCGGCCGGGAGGGCGGCACTGCCGTCCAGATCTCCCACCACAAGGCGGCGGTGAAGTCGGTCTGGGGAAAGACGGAGCAAACTCTGGCTTACCTCGATGAGCAGCGGGGCGCCGGGCTGGACATCACCGTGGACGTCTACCCTTACACCGCCGGCAGCACGGTGCTCGCTGCGGCCGCCAGGGTCGGCCGCGAGATCGACACCGACGAGATCATGGTCGCCTCCTGCACTAATCGCCATGAGTGGGAGGGCAAGACGCTTACCAAGATCGCCGAAATGCTGAACATCCCCGGTGACCAGGTCACCAACCATATCCTCTTGGAAGAGCCGATGGCCGTCGCCGTCTTCTTCTCGATGCACGAGGCCGATGTTCGGCGCGTGATCTCGTATCCTCACTGCATGATTGGCTCCGACGGCATACCCTCTCCCACCGGCAAGCCCCACCCGCGGCTCTACGGCACGTTCCCGCGCGTCATCGAGCGCTACGTCCGGGAAGAGAACCTGCTGACGCTCGAGGAGGCGGTGCGGAAGATGACCTCGCTCCCGGCACGGCGTTTCGGGTTGGCGCAGCGCGGCGAACTACGAGAGGGCTGGGCCGCGGACATGGTGATCTTCGATCCGGAGACGATTGCCGACATCGCCACCTACCAGGAACCACGGCAGTATCCGGCGGGCATCTCCCACGTCATCATCAACGGCGTGATAGCAGCGGAAAGCGGCCGGCAGGTGCAGGAACACTCCGGGCAGCTTCTCCGAAGCGGCGTGGCATGAGTATCGAATATCGCCTGCTTACGGCCGATGACCTGGAGCAGGCATCTCACGTCGAGTCCCGGGCCTTCTACAACCGGTCGTCGCCGGAGTCGGTGGAGCAACTGCGCAAGTTCTTCCCTCCGGAGTGGACTGCCGGTGCTTTCGTCGACGGGACGCTGGTTGCCGACGTGCGCACCATTCCGCAGATCCGCCGCATGAGTGGCTCGAAGTGTCACTTCGGGTCGGTGGGGCCTGTTGCTTGCCTCGCGGCTTACCGGCGGCAGGGTCACGTGGGCAAGACGCTGAAGCTGGCCCTGGAGACGATGCGCGAGCGGGGCCAGGCGCTGTCCGGGCTCTACACGCCGCACGACGCCCTCTATCGCAGATACGGCTGGGAGCGGGCCGAGGGAAAGAAGAAGTACGTCATCGAGCCGAAGAAGGCGCATCTCCGTTTCCGCGGCGAGCGCGGATCGACGACGCCGGTCAAGAACGAGGATTGGCCTCGTCTTGATGCCATCTACCGCGCCGCAACGCGGGACGCCAACGGACCCTTCGTGCGGGCGGAGATCTGGTGGAAAGAAGTCGTACTCCGAGAATACGGCCGCGACAGCAAGGCGACGGACAGCGATGCAGTGGTTTGGACAGACCGCGATGGCAATGACCAGGGGTACGTCATCTACTTCGAACGCTCCACCGGAGTGCGCGAAGGCAACTGGGAGCAGCAGGAGATCTTCGTACGCGACTTCATCGCGCTAACCCCGGACGCTTACCTTGGACTATGCGAGCATCTGCTCGCGCACGACCTGGCGTCGAACATCGTCTGGGAGTGTCGTCCTGACGACCTTTTCCCGGACCTGCTGGAGGACCCGTCCGCAGTCCAGCAATCGATTCCCGAAGGTGGCATGATCCGCGTCGTTGACGTGGAGCGGGCGATTGCGAATCGACCCTACGTTGGCGGCAAATCTGCCTCCGCAGTCATACGAATAGAAGACGAAACTCTCGGCGGGAACCATGGCACGTGGCGCATCGATGGGTCTGGCCGCGAGATGTCAGCCGAGAAGACCGACGCCAAGCCGGACGCGGAGATGTCCGTGAACATGCTGGCGCCGCTTTACACCGGCCACATCACTCCAGAGCGGGCAGCCCTCAGCGGGCGAATCAAGATCCGGTCGGAGGCGGCGATGGAGGAACTTACGCGGCTGTTTGCCGTCGACGCAATTCCCTACTGCCCGGACTGGTACTAGCCCCGGTTCCGCTCTTCCAGAATCGCCTTGATCTCCGGGCCGGTAGCTTCATCGGCTAACGAGTCGTGGGTGCCCTTTTCCAGTAGTTCGAGCGAGAAGCGGCGCACGGCGCCGACGGCCATGCGGAGGAACTGGCTCCCGTAGCTCGCTCGCGCCACACCAAGTTCCTGTAGTTCCTTCGGGCCGGGTGTCATCCGGCTGGCGAGGATGCTGATCGGCGCGTCCACTTCCTTCGCGAGCGTACGGATGTCGTCGGGTTCGGAGGGGCCGAAGAAGAACACGCAGTCGGCGCCTGCCTCCGCGTACGCCTGGCCGCGTGCGATCGCGTCCTTCAGCGCCGCCGCACGATCGTCGCGGATGGCGATGTACGAGTCGACGCGTGCGTTGAGGAGGAACTCGACGCCGAGCACCTTGCGGGCGTCCATGAAGGCGCCAATCTTGTCGAGTTGGTAGGCGACATCGACGAGGGCGCCGCGACGTTCCCGGTCGCCGTCCTCCATGTTCATGCCTACCGCGCCCGCTTCCGCGAGGGCGCGGACGGTGGCCTTCACCTCCTCGGGGCCGCCGAAGCCGTCCTCGCCGTCCGCATTCACCGGCAAAGTCACGGCGGACGCCACCATTCGGGTGACTTCGACCGTCTTGTCGCGACCGATAGCCAGGTCTGCGTAACCCATGGCGTTGGCGAACCCGGAACTGCTCCCCTGGATCGCCTGGAAGCCGAGGTGCTGGAAGAGAAGGGCGCTAAGTACGTTGAAAGCTCCTGGCATGACCAGGATCTCCGGCGCCTGGAGGAGTTCCCGCAGGCGCGCGGCTTTGACGTTGAGTTCGTTGGTCTGTTCGGGCGATAGCGTCATTGAGTCACCTCCGTCGACAGGTTAGGACACTGAGGCCGAGGGTTCTATCCGGATCCGTTGTGGTCAGTGGTTCGAGTGATCTTCGGCGATGCGGCGGCCCGTCAGCCACGGCGTCACTGTGGACATCAGGATGATCATCGAGAGTATGAACACCCAGAACGCGCCGCCGAGGACGGCCACTGCATCCTCGCCGGCGAGGCCTGCCGCGGCGGCGAAGGTCGCAGCGGCGATCAGCGACCCGCTCGTGTACAGGGCCGCGGACACCAGTCCGGCATTCGCCGACGTCACCTTCACGACGTTGCCTCCGCCGTGCGATGCTCGTGGGCCGACGATGCTTCGCGTGGCGCCTGGGGACCGCGCCCGGCGGGGCGGAATCCCCTCATCCGAAGCGTGTTCATCGTCACCGAGAAGCTGCTTAGCGCCATCAGAAGCGCCGCCAGTTCCGGGCTAACGATCTGGTTCGTGAAGGGGTAGAGGATGCCAGCGGCGAGGGGAATCATCGCCGCGTTGTAGCCGAAGGCCCATAGAAGGTTCTGGCGGACCGTGCGCATCGTCTTCTTGCCCACCTGGATCGCGGCGGCCACGTCGCGCACGTCGTCGCGGACGAGGACGACGTTGCCGGTCTCGCGCGCCACGTCCGCACCGGAACCGATCGCGATGCCGGCGTCGGCCAGTGCCAGCGCCGGCGCGTCGTTGACGCCGTCTCCGACCATGGCGACCACGCGGCCGGACTCCTGCAGCTTGCGCACCTCTGCCGCCTTGTCCTGGGGCTGCACCTCGGCCAGGACGCGGTCGATGCCGGCCTGTCGCGCGATCGCTTCCGCCGTTCGTGCGTTGTCGCCGGTGAGCATGATGACCTCGAGGCCCATTCGCTTCAGTTCAGCCACGGCTTCCACGGACGACTCCTTGAGGGTGTCCGCGACGGCGATGAGACCGGCGAGCTGGCCCTCGGCGGCGAGGAAGATCACCGTCCTGCCCTCGCTCTCGAGGCGTTCGCCCTCCTCGGCGTGGCCGGTGACATCGATGCCGCGATCCGCCATCAGCGCCCGGTTGCCGAGCGCAACCTCGCGATCACCCGTGCGGGCTATTACACCTCGGCCTGGAATGGAGTCGAAAGTGTGGGCGTCGGCGATGGAGAGGCCGCTCTCACTTGCCTCGCGCACGATCGCCTCGCCGAGGGGGTGCTCCGAGTTCTTCTCGACCGATGCCGCCAGCGCGAGAAGTTCCTCGCGCGTCATGCCACTAACCGGGAGGACTTCCGTCACCGAAGGCTCCCCGCGGGTCAGTGTGCCTGTCTTGTCCAGCACCACAGTTTGCACCTTTGAGACCGCCTCGACGGCGTCGGCGCCCTTGAAGAGGATTCCGTACTCGGCGCCCTTGCCGGTGCCGGCCATCATCGCGGCGGGTGTGGCGAGGCCGACGGCGCAGGGGCAGGAGATGATCAGCACCGTAACGGAGACGAGGAGGGCAAAGCCGAAGACTTCCAGCTCGCTCAGTTCGTAGGGGGTGAGGATGAGGCGCGTATCCTCGCTGAACCAGAGGCCGTAGCCGGCGAAAAACCAGAAGAGGAAGACGGCGAGGGCGAGGATGTGGACGCCGAGGATGAAGTGTCCGGCGACGCGGTCGGCGATGGCCTGGATAGGCGCTTTCGATGCCTGCGCTTCCTCGACGAGACGGATGATCTGCGAGATGGCCATGTCCGCGCCGACGCGGCTCGCCTCGAAGCGGAAGGCGCCCGTCTTGTTGATGGTGCCGCCGATAACCTGGTCGCCCGTGGCCTTCTCGACGGGAATGCTTTCGCCCGAGATCATGGACTCGTCGACCGATGAGTAGCCGTCGGTGACGATGCCGTCTACGGGGATGGCGTCTCCGGGACGCACCAGCACGATGTCACCGACGAGCACCTCGTCGGCGGGTATCTCGATCTCCTGGCCGTCGCGGAGGACGGTGGCGCGGCGTGGGCGGAGGGTCATGAGTTTGCGGATCGCCTCCGAGGTGCGGCCGCGGGTGATCGCCTCCAGGTAGCGGCCGAGGACGATGAAGGCGATGAGGAGAGCGGCGGCCTCGTAGAAGACGGCTCGCTCGCCGCCGAAGCCGGCATCGGGGAAGAAGGTGTTGATCACCGCGATCCCGTAAGCCGCGCCGATGCCCGTGGCGTACAGCAGGTTCATGTCCGTGACTCCTCGGCGGAGGCCGTTCCAGGAGTGGACGAAGAACTGCCGGCCCGGCCCGAAGACGAGGGGCGTCGTGAGGGCGAAGAGCAGGATCTTGCTATCTGCCCAGTCGGGCATCACCGAGTCCAGCGGCTCGTACATGCTGAAGGTAAGGAGCATCACCAGCGACGCGAGCGGCCAGGCGATCCACATGTTGCGTGTCTGGCGCCTGATCTCCTCCTTGCGCAGTTCGCGCTCGCGGTCCAGCGCATCGGCGCCATGGCCCTTGTCGTGCACCTCGTAGCCGAGGCCGCGGATCACCCTCTTGATCTCCGCAGCGGGGGTGGCGGCGTCGAGGAACTCTACCGTGACTGTGTCGGTCGCGAAGTTGAAGGCGACGTCGCGGACGCCCGGGAGGCCGCGGACCGCCGGGCCGATGATGTGCTCGCAGTGGCCCGGCGTCATGCCGAGTACGAGAAGCTCGATGCGGGAGGCGGGGACTTCGTAGCCGATCTCCTCGATGCGCTCGCACATCGCCGGGATGTTGCAGGCCGCGGGGTCGTAGCTGACGCCGGCCTTGCCCGCGGACAGGTTCACGGTCGCACCCTCGACGCCCGGGAGACTCGAGAGCGCCTTTTCGACGCGTTTCACGCAGGCGGCGCAGGTCATCCCCGCCACCGGGATCGTCACGTCGCTGAGGTGGCGGCCGGGAAGTTCGTTTTGGAGATTCGTGTTTTTCATGGGCGTTATGTCTACTTAAGTCTGCTCCTGGAGTTGTTGCGCGCGGCGTACCCAGCCGAAGTAGCGGGGTGTCGAGCCCCTGTAGATCCGGTAGTCGTCGCCGTACTCCTTCGAGAGGAATGCCTCTTCCTGGAGAATCTGGAAGTGGGTGAGCGCCACGCAGACGATGAACCCGACCAGGAAAAAGACGGTCCCCTGGATCAGGAACGTGCCGAGGAAGAAGGCGTCCATCGAAACGAAGATCGGGTTGCGAGAGTAGGCGAAGACGCCACTCGAGACGAGCGCTCCGGGCGCCTTCTCGTCGATCCCCACGCGCCAGGATGAGCCGAAGGAGGCCAGGGACCAGACGAACAGTGCGACCGAGGCCACCAGGATGGCACTGCCAATGGCCCACGCCCAGTCGGCGTCGACGATGACCTCACCGAGGATGCCCGGCAGGTCTTCGGGCTCGCCGGTGACGGAAACGAACAGGGCGACGAACCAGGCGAGGAACAGGATGGGCATGAGGGTTTCCACAACTCGCGCCGCCCCCTGCTTCCCCTTGCCGAGCGTGAATGGGCTGCGCCCGTCCCGGGCGAGCATCATCAAGGAGCGGATGACGAGGACGCCGAGGAAGAGCGCCACCAGACCCACTTGAATCCAGTCGTAAGTGTCCATGGGGTTCCTCCTACTTGTTGGCCAGCTCGTAGAGTTCGAGCAGTTCGTGGATCACCTGCTCGTCGCGGCCTTCTTTGACGCCCTCGAGGACGCAGGTGTGGAGGTGGTTGTCCAGCATCAGCCTCTCCATCTTCTCGATGGCGCGGCGGACAGCGTAGGTCTGCTTGAGGACGTCGACGCAGTACTTGTCCTCCTCGACCATGCGGCGGATGCCCTGGAGGTGGCCCTCGATGAAGGCGAGGCGCTTGAGGACGTCTGGCTTGTTTTCTGCTTTCATGTTGTTCTCCGTTGTACCCATACCCCCCCGGTGGGGGTTTTACGATCAGATTACGGCGGGTAATGGAGGCTGTCAAGTTAGCCACGGACGCGGAGGAACACCCAGGGTTTTAGAGGGTTCTTTTGAACCTCGGGCTTAAGTCTGACTCTCGGGGTCGCCGGTGGCGCGCAGGGCGCGGACGACGCCGGCGAGGCTGACGACGGACCAGACGCCCTCGAGGAGGATAAAGCCGACCTGCTCCTCGACAATCGCGACGGCTGTGAGGAATCCGGCGCCCGCGAGGTTGAGGAGGCTAAAGGCGAGCGACGATGCCTGGAGGCGGTTCGTCTGGACACCGACGTAGGCGGCGAGGATGAGGATTGCGCCGACGACGGACAGTAGCTGGATCATCCGGGGTTCCTCCTAGGGCGAGTACGCCTCGTGGATCGGCGTCGATGAGAGGCCGGGGGTCGGGCCGCCGGTCGGGACGTAGAGGACGCCGTCGATCACGGCGCCGCCGGTGCCGTGCCGGGCGGTGGGCATGGGGTCGGCAGCGGACCATGCGCCGGACGCCGTGTCGAAAACCTCGTTCTCGTCGAACGTGCCCTCGTTGCCCTCGCCGCCGGCCACGAAAATGCGGCCATTGATCGCTCCACCCGCGACACCGCTCCGCGCCGTGGGTAGGGGAGCGAGCGCCTGCCAGGTGGCCATCGTGGGATCGAACACCTCGGTGGCGTCGAGGTTCTGGCCGTAGTCGAAGTCGATGCGGCCGCCGATGACGTAGAGTTTGCCGTCGACGGCGACCGCGACGTGGTGGTCTCGGCCGGTTGGCATTGGCGGCAAGGATTCCCAGGAGTCGGTTGCGGGGTCATAGCGCTCGTTGGCGGTGGGTGCGCCCTCCGCGCGGACACCGCCGACGGCGTAGATCTGGCCGTCGATGACGTCGACGGCGTGCCCGCCGCGTGGCGTGGGCATGGGCGCGCGTTCGGCCCAGGCGCCATCCTCCAGCGCGAACACGGTGTCGCGCGCGTCGGAGAAGAGGATCTCGAAGCCGCCTGTCACGTACAAGACGCCGTCAACCGAGACGGCTGCCGCGTGGTGGCGGGGGCGAGGCAGGGGTGGCCCTTGCGTCCAGGTGTCGGTCACCGGGTCGTAGATCTCGACTAGCGCGGTGTTGGTGCCGCCCGGATCGAACCCACCGATGACGTAGACCTTGCCCTCGTGGGCGGCAACGGCCACTTCGGAACGCGGCGTTGGGACACCGGCGAGGGTGGTCCAGCCGGACTCGCCGGTGATAGTTACGGCGGTTGAGGCGGTCGCCTCGTTTGGGGTGTCCGTTGCCTCTACCGTCGTGGGAGTTTCGGATGGCTCATCGTTGGAGTCGTCACACGCAGCGACGAGGATAAGCACGGTGACCAGAGCTCCGATCGTCAGTCGCGTTCCTCTTCGCATCGCGTTTTTCGCCCCATCCCACCGCCAGATCCTGACTGCGGTCAGGATGACACGGTGGTGGGTGTTGAGCGGATCAGCCGTGAGGCTTTAGCAGGACCTTGACGCAGTTTTCCTTGCGGTGAGTGAAGATGTCGTAGCCGCGGGGAGCCTCGTCGAGGGACATGGTGTGGGTGATGATCATCGAGGGGTCCATCTTGCCGTCTTCGATTTGCTTGAGCAGCGTGCCCATATAGCGCTTGACCGGGCAGACGCCGGTCTTGAAGGTGATGTCCTTGAGGAAGGCCTGGAACATCGGGAAGGGGAACTCCGGCTCGGTGTACATGCCGACGGCGCTGATGATGCCGCCGCCGCGGATGTAGTTAAACGCGGACTTAACGGCCGGCTCGATGCCGACGGCCTCGAGGACGACGTCCGCGCCGCGGCCTTCGGTGTGCTTCTTGACGACATCCACCGGGTCGGTCTCGGACATGTTTACTGGCACGGCACCGATCTTCTCCGAGAGCGCGAGGCGCTCCGGCATGGAGTCGATCGCCAGCACGACCTTCGGGTCGAACTGGAGGGCGCTCATCTGGGTGAAGAGGCCGACGGGGCCGGAGCCGATGACGGCGACGGTGTCGCCCGGCTTGATCTCGCCGCGGTCGGCGCAGAAGTAGCCGGTGGAGAGGATGTCACCCACGAATACGGCCTTCTCGTCTGAGACGCCGTCCGGGACCTTCTCCAACGTGTAGTGGCCGTTGGGGACGCGGAGGTACTCGGCCTGGGCGCCGGGGAGTTGGATGAAGCCGAAGGTGGCCTGGGTGGCGCACTGACTGGGCCAGTCGTGCTGGCAGTACCAGCACTCGCCGCAGGATGAGGTGAACGAGCCAACGACGCGGTCACCCTTCTTGAAGTTCTTGACGCCGGGGCCGGTTTCGACGACCTCGCCCATGTACTCGTGGCCCATGCTGAACCCGATGGGCGGAAGGGTCATGCGGCCGTCGTAGACGTGCATGTCGGAGCCGCAGATGGCCGCGGCATTGACCTTGATGATGACGTCGTTGTCCTGCTGAATCTTCGGATCGTCGATCTCTGCGACTTCGACGTTGAACGGGCCTTTGAATGTGACAGCTTTCATTGGTGGCGACCTCCTGTTTCGTGTAAGCCAGTCGAGGATACGTGGGCGCGCGTTCGTCGGGCAAGCCACGGGGGCCCACGGAGAAACTCGGAGGGTAGTGGTGGGTTCCTGGACGGGGCGTTTTGCCGTTGACAGGTTTGGCGAGGCGGTGATACGATGCGCGGCGATTTGGAGCATTCGGCCCAATGAAGGAGCACTCAATCCGATGAATAGCACTGGCATCACAAGGGATCGCCTGGAGGAGCGCACCGGTGCGCCCTTTGGCGTTCGCGTGGGCCGGATGAGTGCGCCCGTCTCCGGAGGTTTCCTCTGAGTCAGGGCTGAACCCAGAGCACATAGTCCCGGCCCACCATTCAAGCGAATCGGTGGGCTTTTTCTATGCCAAAAAGGAGCCTGGAACGAGGAGCCAGTAGCCAGAGAAAGGTGTACGTGATGAATAGAGCGGAACGACGACATCAGAAGAAGCAGAGCGGGAAGGCGCAGGCACCGGGAGCGCAAAAGGCGCAGTCACACCAACAAGAAGCGCCGGGGCAGGCGAGGGCGCATTCAGAACGGGGGCTTATCCGGAGAGTGTCGCAGCAGAAGGGGCGGGGTTCTTGATGGCAACGGAGCATACAACAACTGACAGGGCGGAGGCACGGGATGGGCGTACAGGCAGGGGCGTTGGGCCAGATGAGTGAGGAGACAACGCGATGAACGACATGGCATTGAGAGTAACCAACATAGATAAGTACTTTGGCGGCGGGTTTGACGCCCGGAGTTTGCTGCTGTGGATCGGTCCTCGGCCGGAGGGCGGGCGTGCGCAGGTGCTGCACGGGATCTCGTTCGAGGTCCGGCGCGGCGAGGTGTTCGGGTTGATCGGGGCCAACGGCTCCGGCAAGTCGACACTGATCCGCATCCTGAGCACACTGCTTCTGCCCGACGCGGGGAGTGTGGAGGTGTTCGGGTGGGACGTCGTGCGCAACTCGGGCGAGGTGCGCTCTTTGATCAACCGAGTCTCGGCGGACCCCTCGTTCTTCCGGAACATGTCGCCGTACGAGAACCTGCTGTTCTTCGGGCGCGTGTACGGGCTGGACCAGGAGCGGATCAGGCGCGACGTGCCGGATATCCTAGAAAGGTTGGGGTTTGAGCGAGAGCGCATCTCCGAGCCGATGAGCCACCTCTCGCGCGGCCAGCAACAGAAGGTGGCAGTGGCGCGGTCGTTCCTGACCTCGCCGGTGCTGATGCTGCTGGACGAGCCGACGACGGGGCTGGACCCACGATCGAAGCGCGATGTGCAGCGGTTCATCCAGGAAGTGCAGCGCGAGCACGACGCGACGATCATCCTGACGACGCACGACATGGAGGAAGCCGAGGCTCTTTGCGGACGCATCTCCTTCCTTGCCGGGGGGCGGATCGTGGCCGAGGGTACGTCGCGCGAGTTGAAGGCGCGGGTCGCGAACGGCGGTGGTCCGGACTCCGTGAGCATGGACGACGTATTCATGGCGCTGACCGGCAAGGACATCACAGAAGACGAACCGCTCGTGGAGGTACTCGTATCATGAGCACGATCGACAGCCACATCGCCGCTCCGGGGGTTGGCGGCTCGTTGCGCCTTGCCTGGGCGTTCGTGGAGCGTCAGACGAACTTGTGGAAGCGCTACTGGGCGTGGGAGATCGTGTGGCTGGTCTACGGCGTGGTCAACACACTGGCGATCACGTTCATCGCGAAGGAGGTGGAGCAGTCAGGCGCGGCGACCGCGGAGGAGGCTAACAACCTCGTCCTGTTCCTGCTCCTCGGCACACTTGTCTGGGCGTACCTTTCGGCTGTGCTTGATGACGTGAGCCTCGTAGTCACGTGGGAGCGCTGGGAGGGGACAATCGAACACACGTTGATGGCGCCGGTTCCGCGGTGGATCCACCTCGTCGGGATGGCGGCGTTCGGGGTGCTGCACGCGATCGTGCGCACGCTGTTGATCTTCTTGATCGCATTGCCATTCTTTACCGTCAGCTTCACCGGGGCGGACTGGACGACCGCGGTGCTTGTGATTGCGGTCGGGAGCTTCAGCATCGCCGCGCTGGGAATCCTGGCAGGCGTGCTGCCGTTGCTCTACCCGGAAAAGGGCACGCAGATGTCGTTCATGGTGCAGGCGGCTGTGCTGCTCGTGTCCGGCGTCTACTACAGCGTCGAAGTGCTACCGGCGTGGTTACAGGTGTTCTCCTACCTGTCGCCGGCGACCTACATCCTCGAAGGGATCCGCGGCGCACTGATCGACGGCGAGAGCCCCGGCGATACGCTCGGCCTGCTGGCGCTGCTTGCGGTGTTCGGGGCTGTTCTGCTGCCCGGTAGCATCGGCGTCTTTGCGACGGCCGAGACGTGGGCGAAGCGGACCGGGAAGTTGAAGCGGCAAGGATGAACGAACATGGCCTCGTAGGGGCGCAGCAACCAC
>DAINRO010000032.1:6214-27847 GCA_036741795.1 Chloroflexota bacterium | reverse complement strand
TAGGGTCGAGCACTCCGTCAGCGTCAGAGTCGGGGTGAAGGGGATTGGTCGTGAAGAGGCGGAGTTCATCGCTATCGTGAGTTGTGTCGTCATCATCGTCGATGTCTGCGCTGTCGCAGGTCTTGTCGCCGGGCGAGGCGACCTGGGTATCGGTGTTGCCGGTGACCGGGAAAAAGAGGGCGCCGACCCAGAGAAGGCCGATCTTGTCCGGGCGGTAGCCGTGATGGTTGAAGACAGTTTCGGATGGGATCCACCAGCGGGCGCCTGAGCACATGGCATAGACGCGCGGATCAGGATGCTCCCTGAGGATGGTATCGTCGGTGGGAGTCGTCGGAATGTTCTCCGCAGCGGCATGCCAGAGGTTTCGCCAGCAGCCCGGCGCAGGGTACGTGGGACAGTAAAGGTCTTTCAAGATCGGTTCGTTCGGGACGTGGAAGCGGGCTCCGCCGAACACCACGTGAACGGCGCCGGTCGACGGATCGTGGACAATGGTCCCATTGCGTGGTGTCGTCGGAATGGCCGCGATCGCCGCGTGCCACAGGGTATTGACGCACGGGGACTGGGAGGTTTGGCAGTAAAGGTCGAAGAGAGTATCGGGGTCAGGGATGTGGAATTTCGCACCACCGATCAGGACGTAGACGCGTCCATCTGAAGCATCGTTCAGCACCGTCTCATCTGGCAGTGTCCCGTTGATACTGTTAACCGCACCGGCCCAGAGGTCGCCCGCGCACCTCACTTGAGGGTACGACGGGCAGTACAGGCTCTTCAGGGTTGCTTCGTCCGGAATGTGGAATTTTGCTCCTTTGACGATCACATATTGTCTGCCGTTGGACGTGTCGTGAAGAAGCGTCCCATCGCGCGGGGTGCGCCCCTGGAGCGAATTCGCGTAATGGTCGGATACATCCCAGGACGGGCGCGAACCGAAGAGGGAGGCTCGCGTCGCCTCGTTTGGGATGTGGAATCCGGCGCCACCGTGAAACACGAACTGGCGGCCCGAAGGCACTGCGTGGAGAATACAGCCGTCAGCGAGATCGTGCGGGCAGCTGCCGGGTCCGCAGCCAACTCCAGGGGAGCCGGCATTGTAGAAATCCGCGAAGCCGATGCACTGTCGGGGATCGATCGCGTGGTGCGAGCCGGACCATGGTGGCGGGTAGACGAACACGGCGAAGTGGACGTGGGTGCCGGTCGCAAGCCCGGAGTTTCCTTGATACCCGATCTGTTGGCCGCGTCCCACAGCTTGATTCAACCCAACGCTGAAGTAGCACTCCGTCGTGACGCCCTGGGCGTCCTTGCGGCCCAGGTGCGAATAGAGGGAATACACGTGCTCACCATTCCCATGATTGCCGTGGTCGATCACTATGTGGCAGCCGTAGCCGTTACTCTGCTGGATTCGGCGAATGACCACGCCGTCCGCCATCGAGTAAACAGGGTTACCGGGCAATGTTGGCGGGCCGGCGATGTCGAGAGCAGCGTGGCATTGGCCGTCGGTCTGACAACCGCCGAATTCCTGAGTCACCCAGCCTGTGGTGGGGGCGATTACGGGTAGGACGGCTTCCGCGCTCTGCGGTTCAGGAGAGAGAGCGAAGGCGGCGACCAGAAGGGCCGCCGCAAGGACGAGGCGAGACCAAGCAGCCATAAAGTACCAGCGGTCGCGCGAGGCGACACCAAGTTGGACGCACGAGGTTGGGGGGCTGTTGCGGGAAACGGGCGCGCTAAAGGATTATGCCAGAAATCAGCGCTGCTCTACGAGCGCGTCATCGTCGGCTGGCAGGAAAATACTATTGGTGCTATCCTCCACGACTTCATACACCGGCTGCGGGTAGAGGCCGATAACGAAGACGGCGGCTATGAGAATTGAGAGCGCGCCGTACTCGAACCAGGGCGTGGGGAACCGTGACTTCTCGTCGGGCTCTCCGAGATACATCTCCCGGATGATGACAAGGTAGTAGTAGAGCGAGATGAAGCTGAAGAACGACGCCACTCCGGCGAGCCAGAGAAGGTCTTCCTCTGCGGCGGCCTGGAAAAGGATGAACTTCGTGGCAAAGCCGGCGAACAGCGGCATTCCAGCAAGAGAGAACAAGGCTATCGTCAAAGACAGGGCGAGATAGGGGGCGCGTTGGGCCAACCCCTTGAATTCGGAGATCTCCTCCCGGCCTGTCCAGTTGTAGTAGACGATGATCGCCACAAAGGCGGCGAGGTTCGTCGCCACATATCCGACCATGTGGAGTACTAGCGCCGAAGCAGTCTCCGGCGAGAGGGCGGCGATGCCCACGAGTAAATATCCAACCTGGCCGATACTCGAGTAAGCGAACAATCGCTTGATGTTGCTTTGCTGAATGGCGACGAGATTCCCGAGCGCCATAGTGACCACCGCCAGACCGGCAGCTACGTAACGCCAGTCGTCGATGATCGGGAGGAAGGCCTGGGCGAACAGCTTGAGTATGAGGGCCATTGCTGCCGCCTTGGAGATGGCGGAGATAAGTGCGGTGACAGGGAGTGGTGCGCCTTCGTACGCATCGGGCGTATACATATGGAAGGGCACCGCCGCAACCTTGAACCCGAGGCCCACAGTTATCAGCGCGATTCCCAGGTACAGCCCGTAGCGAATGTCGTCGATGTCGCCGCTGAGGACTTCGCCGATGCCGGCGAAGCTCGTGGTGCCGGTTGTTCCGTAGACCAAACCGATCCCGTAGAGGAGGAACGCGGAAGCGAAAGCCCCAAGCAGGTTGTACTTGAGGCCACCCTCGTTGGAGCGCAGGTCAAACTTCGAATAGGAAGTCAGGACGTAGAGCGAGAAGCTCAGCAGCTCAAGAGAGATGTAGGCGGTGAGCAACTCGCTCGATGCGGCCATACCGGTGGCGCCGATCACAGTCATGAGGATCAGCGCGTAGTACTCGCCCGGGTGGAGGAGCTTTTGCTTCACGTAGCGAGCGGAAGCGATGCAGGCAAAGCCGCCGATGAGGGCGAAAAATACACGGAAGAACGTCGTGTAATCGTTGATGTCGATCAGACCGCCGACGTCGGTCGTGTCGTCGGCCCAGATCAAGGCGACACCGGCCGCGACGAAGGCACCTGCGGCGGCGAGATAGCCCAGGGGTTCCTTGCCCAGGCGCCCCCAGAAAAGGTCCAGCAGGATAATCGCGGCCGCCCAGCCCGCGAGTATGAACTCGGGCGCCAGCAGTTCCCATTCGATGTTCCCGCTGACCATCTAGGCGATCCCCGAGATCGAATTGACGCTGTCCGTTATGGAGTCGACAAAGGGTGCGGGCCAGAGCCCCATGAAGAGGATCGCCGCGATCAAGAGCGCTGCGGCGAACTGCTCACCGATGCGCATCTCCTTCAGTCCCTCCCAATGCTCGTTCAGGGGCCCAAAGTACGCCCGGGCGAGCATGCGCAGGATGTAGGTTGCCGTGATGGCCGCAGCGAGGATACCGAGGGCGCCAGCCCAGTAGTAGTCTGCCTGGAAGACCCCGACAAAAATGTGGAACTCAGCCACGAAACCGGCTAAGCCCGGTAGGCCGAGCGAAGATAATCCGGCGATGGTAAAGAACGCCGTGTGCCTGGGCATCACCTTGGCGATACCCCCGAACTTTGTCATGTCGCGGAGATGCGCCTGATCGTAAATCGCCCCGACGTTGGTGAACATGAGGGCGGTCATGACACCGTGGGCGAACATCTGGAGGACGGATCCCGTCACGCCGATTGTCGTCATTGAAGCGAGGCCCATGAGGACGTATCCCATGTGGCTGACACTGGAATAGCCAACCATGTACTTGAGGTCCGTCTGGGAAAGGGCAGACACAGCACCGTAGAGAGCCCCGGTGACGCCGACGGTCATCAAGACCGGCGCCCAGAACGCAGCTCCCTCTGGCAGGATGTCCATGCCGACTCGGAGGATGCCAAAGGCGCCGAGTTTCATGAGGACTCCGGCGTGTAGCATCGAGACGCCTGTGGGCGCCGCCACATGGCCGTCCGGGGACCACGTATGCAGCGGCCACATGCCCGCCAGGACACCAAAG
The DNA here is from genome assembly GCA_036741795.1 of Chloroflexota bacterium. Taxonomy (GTDB): domain Bacteria; phylum Chloroflexota; class Dehalococcoidia; order SM23-28-2; family RBG-16-64-32; genus DATKKM01. The sequence continues at coordinate 23,828 of DAINRO010000032.1, read as the reverse complement.
CCGATCATGAATAACGGGAAGCACCATTTCTGGAAGTCTTCGTCGTAGGACACCTCCCTGAGCTGGGTCATATCGAAGGTGCCGAGACCGGCCTCGGTGAAGGTCGCGAAGATCGCCACAAAGATAAGCACGGATCCGGCGACAAGCATCAGCGTCAGCTTCATCGCGCCGTATTCCTTGGTGCGCGTGAAGGTGCCGAAGTCGCTGCTCGCGCCCCAGATGACGATCAGGAGGTACATCGGAAGGACGGCCACTTCGTACCAGAAGAAGAAGAAGAAGAGGTCCTGGGACATGAAGACGCCGTACACGCCCGCGACAAGGAGGAACAGGAGTATGAAAAAGTCCTTGTTGCGGTTGGCGATGTTCCAGGAGACAAAGACGGCGGCGAAGATGACGATTCCGTTGAGGAACACCAGCGGTGCAGCGATGCCGTCGACAGCGAGGAACAGAGTGATGCCGTCCTCACCGAAGAATCCAATGTTCTCCAGCCAGTCCCAGCGCAGTTCGTATTGGAGGCCGGACTCTCCGTTGATCTCGTATCCGAAAAACACGGCGGCGGACATGATGAACATCGCCGCCGCGCCGAGGAACGCAACGTAGCGTATTAGCTGCGGGTAGTGCCCAGGGATGAGCGTGAAAACAATTGCGCATCCGATGGGTACGGCAAGCAACGCAAGGAGCACGTACTCCATCAGTTAACCCCGACCTCGTACCCGATGAAGATGACGGCAAGAACGATAGCGCCGACGGCGATTGCCAACGCGTAGTTAGGCAAGCGACCCGTCTGCGTGAACTTCAGTCCGAAGCCGGCGAAGTAGGTCAGGCCGGCAGAGCCGTCGACGCCGGTGTCGTTCACAACGACACGGTCAAACCAGGCGACAATCTTGCTGATTCCGAGGATGACGTTATCGATCGCCCACTGGTAGACCTGGTCGATGTAGTAGCGATTAGAGAGGAGGGCGGCGACCGGGCTCAAGGTGTCGCGAATGCGTGTTGCCAGCGTAGCCTTGCCTTGCCAGAGTATCCAGCCAACTACGATACCGCTCCCAGCGAGCACGGTGGACAGGACCGCGATGTCCGTGTGGAACTCAAACTCGTGCGGCTCCTCCAGCCACACGAACTGGCCGAAGCCCCCAACGAAGCCGAGCGCCTCCCCCACGGCGTCAAAGACCACAAAGCCCGCGATGACCGTCGGCACCGCCAGGATGAGCAACGGAAGGGCCATCAGGAGGCCGCCTTCGTGGGCGTGGTGGTTCGCCTCCTTGTCCCTGGCCTCGAAGAGGAATGTCAGGATGTACAACCGCGTCATGTAAAGGCCCGTGATGAACAGGCTCGACAGGAGGATTGCGTAAGCAGCCGTACTCTGTTCGTGTTCGACGGCCACAAGAACTTCGTCCTTGGCCCAGAACCCCGAGAGAGGGATGATACCGATCATTGCGAGGGTGCCGAGCAGGAAGGTAAGTGCCGTAATCGGCATCTTCCTCGCCAGGCCGCCAAGCTCGCTCACTTCCTGTTTTTCCGTGGCATGGATTACGGAGCCCGCACCGAGGAAGAGCATCGCCTTGAAAAAGCCGTGGACGAACAGGTAGAGCATGGCAGCTGTCACGGAGAGCGACCCAAGGGCGACAAACATCAGACCGAGCGAGTTAAGCGTTGAGTAAGCAATCACCCGTTTGATGTCGGTGGCGGCGAGCCCCATCGTCGCGGAAAGCATGATCGTGATCAGGCCGATCGCCATTACGATGTCGAGCGCAATCGGATCTGCTACCACGAACAGCGGGAGTGTCCGTGCGACCATGTAGACGCCGGCCACGACCATCGTGGCGGCGTGGATGAGGGCGGAAACCGGCGTCGGCCCTTCCATCGCATCGGGGAGCCAGACGTGAAGAGGGAATTGGCCGGACTTGCCGACCGCGCCCGCGAAGAGGGCGAGCACCGCGACGGTGAGGTAGGTCTCGTCATATCCGCCGCCTTCGGCGAACTCGATGATCTCCTGGATGTTAAAGGTGTCCGCTTTGTCCCAGAGCATGATGATGCCGATAAGGAAACCAACGTCGCCGATTCGTGTGGTGACGAACGCTTTCTTGGCGGCCTCAGCGGCGGATCGCTTCTCCCACCAGAAGCCAATCAATAAGAACGAACAGAAGCCAACGCCCTCCCAGGCGGCGTACATGAACAGCAGGTTGTCCGCCAGGACCAGGGTCAGCATCGAGGCGGTGAACAGGCACATCACGGTGAAGTACCAGCCGTAACGGGGATCGCCGCGCATATACGAAACCGAGTAGATCTGCACTAACAGCGCAACAAACGACACGACTACGAGCATCACGATCGTGATTTCGTCGACGAAGAAGCCGAGATCTATCTCGAAGCCCTCGAAGGAGATCCATTCCCAGCTCTTACCACCGCCCTGGAACGCTTCCGGATCCGAGCCGATCGCGTCCTGCAAATCGAGCAGCACCGGGAAAAAGAGCACAAAGGACGCGCCGATTGCCAGGATCGCCACCCAGTCGCCGCGGCGCGGGATGTAGGGGCCGAAGAGGAGCAACAGCACGAAGGCGGCTGCGGGGATTGCCGGGATGAGCCAGGCCTGTTCCATGCCCATCAGAACGGCCTCACCATCGCATCATATCGGCTTCGTCTACATTGGCGGTCTGCCGGTTGCGGAAGAGGCGGAGAATGATCGCAAGGGCCAGCCCTACCTCGGCGGCGGCAACGACGATGACGAACACGGCGAAGATCATGCCCGTAAATTGCTCAGGGTGGAGGTAAACGGCAAAGGCGATGAAGTTGATGCTCACCGCCTGGAGCATTAGCTCGACCGACATCAGGATGAGGACGGCGTTGCGCCGGGCAAGCACCCCGTACATGCCGATGGAGAAGATGATTGCGCTAAGGACGAGGAAATGGTTTATCGGGATCATTCGCCCTCTTCACCCCGGGCGAGGATAACGGCGCCGATCAGGGCCACGATAAGCACCAGGGAAGCGATCTCGAACGGGACCGCCCATGTCGTGAACAAAGCGTCGCCGATGGCATCGAATGAGATGACGGTGACTTCGTTGCCCTCGTTTGGGAACTCCGTACTGAAGACAGCGAAGATTGTGATCACCACGAAGGCGAGGGCGCTCAGGGCAGCAAACGGCTTCTGTGGCCCGTCCAGGGCCTCAGGGTCTTCACGTACGCGAGTGAGCATCATCGCGAAGAGGATGAGGATCGTTACGGCGCCACCATAGACGAGGACCTGGACAGTGGCCAGGAATTCGGCCGCGAGAAGGATGAACACGCCGGCCACCGCCATCAGCGCGAGGATAAGGAACAGCGCGGAGTGGATTACGTTGCGCGCCATGACGACGCCAAGGGAACCGAGTACGGCCATCCCGCCGACGCCGTAGAAAATGATCTCTTCGGTGCTCATTCGGGCGTCGTGCCCTCGCCGTCGGCCGTCGGCGGATCGGGTGTGTCCTGGTCTTCGGAAGGTGGCGTTGCTTTGGCGGCCATCTCGTCCTGAACGCCTCCCGAGGCCGCAGGGGCGATTGGGATGGCTTCCGCATGTCCGCCCTCTTCAACCTTCTTCGGCGCCCACCCGTGGTGCGCCACTCCCATGGGCTCGCGGAACGGATCGGCGAGGTCGCCCTTGCGGTGTTGCGCGAGGAGAGCGTCTTTGTCCATCACGAGGTCGCTGCGGTCGAACTTCGACAACTCGATGCCTTCCCAGGTGTTGTTCATGACGATGGCGCTGAAGTTGCAGACCTCGACGCAGATGTCGCAGCGCATGCAGCGCGCGTAGTCCAGGTAGAACTTGTCGACGATCTTCTTGCGCTTGCTCTTTCCTTCTTCCTTCTTCGGGTTGTCCTTCATGGTGACGGTGATGCAGTCAACCGGACAGTAGCGCGCACAGACCTGGCAGCCTGTGCAGAACGGCTCGTCCACATCGAAGTCGTAGAGGAGCACGGGGAAACCACGTGAGCGGTGGGGAAGTTCCTTCTTCTCCGTCGGGTATTGAACGGTCGCCCGGCCCCGGAAAGAGGCGCGAATCGTGGTTCCGATGGACTTGACGATTCCCAGCATTACAGCATCCCCCCCACGCGCTGAGCTGCACGGGGCTGGGAAGCAGCACCCGACCGGCGGGCCGCGTGGTATATGACGAACAGCAGGGCAGCCGCACTGACGCCCGATATCACCGCGAGGGTCCAATCCGGCCAGTCGTAAACCAGCACCAGGCCGTTGATCATGATCTGTAGCAGCGTAAACGGGATCAGGATTTGCCAGCAGAGAACCATGAGCTGGTCAATACGGAGCCGCGGCATGCTGCCGCGCATCCACATGAAGAAGACGATGAAGGCTGATGTCTTGACGAGCATTAGTAGCGCCTGCGCCCAGGCATCAAGGTCGGTATTGAACGGCCAGATCCAGCCCCCGAGGAAGAGCAGCGATGCGAGGATGGAGATGAGCACGAGGCTGGTGAACTCGCTGAGCTGGAACATCGACCAACGGATGCCCGAGTACTCGACAGTTGCTCCGCCGACGACCTCGGATTCAGCGACGGGGATGTCGAACGGCTGGCGGTAGAGCTCGGCGAGTCCGGCGATGGTGAAGATGATAAAGGCGAGCGGCTGGTAAACGATCCAGGGAGTGTCGTGTTGGAACTCGACAATGGAGTACAGGTTCAGGCTCTGGCCGAGCATCGCGACCGCGACGACGGAGAGAACAAGGGGGACTTCGTAACTGATGAGCTGGGCACCGGCGCGCACGCCGCCGAGGAGGGCGTATTTGTTGTCAGAGCCCCATCCCGCCATGACGAAACCGACTATGGAGAGGCTGGAGATGGCGAGGATATAAAAGAGACCGAGGGCCATGTTGCGGATAAAGATTTCGGCAGTGAAGGGCAGGGCGACGAGTGCCATGATCACGGGAACCACGACGACGAACGGCGCCAGTTCGAACGTCCAGCGGTCGGCGGAGGTCGGACGCACGTCCTCCTTCGTGATCAGCTTAATCGTGTCGGCGAAGCCCTGGAGGAGGCCCCAGGGACCGACTCGCATCGGCCCCAGCCGTTCCTGCATGCGCCCAATGACCTTCCTCTCGAGCCAGGTTAGGGCAATCACGCCGAGCGGAAGCAGAAGTGCAACGATCAACAGTCGCACGAGGGCGTCGAGCGCATCGTTCGCGAAGATGTCGAGGAGATACATTAGCGGTCCACCTCGCAGAGGACGATGTCGATGGAGCCGAGGATAAGGATGACATCGGCGACGTAGTGGCCTATGGACATCTCCCGGAGGGCGGAGAGGTTGCAGAAGGACGCGCCACGCACTTTGTGCCGGTACGGTTTCTCGCTTCCAGTGGAGACGAGGAACACGCCGTACTCACCGCGTGGGCTCTCAACCCTCATGTAGATCTCGCCCGGTGGTAGGCGGAGGACGCGCTTAACCCCCTCGGCCATGATTGGGCCGTCCGGGAGTTGATCCAGCGCCTGCTCGACGATGCGGCAGGACTGCCGCATCTCCTCCATGCGGACGACGATTCGTTCGTAAACGTCACCTGTCGTTCCGGTTGGGATATCGAAGTCGAACCGGTCGTAGATCGAGTACGGCTCAGCGCGGCGGAGGTCATGAGGGACGCCGGCAGCCCGCAGCAGCGGGCCGGTGATTCCCCAGTTGATGGCCTTGGCCGGGGTCATAGGTGAGAGGCCGCGGCAGCGGGCCAGCACAACCTCGTTCGCCATCATCAAGCTATCGAGGTCGTTAACACCCTTGCGTACTTGGGCCACGATTTGGCGTGTGCGTTCTACAAAGTCTTCTGGGACATCCCAGGCGACGCCGCCGGGGCGGAAGTAGTTGTACATCATCCGCTCGCCGGTGATCTCTTCGAAGTAGTCCTGGACCGTCTCACGGTCGCGGAAGGCATACATAAACGAGGTCCCGAAGAGTCCGACGTCAGTTCCGAAGGCGCCGACGAACATCAGGTGGCTGGTGATCCGGTTCAGTTCAGCGAGGATGACACGGATGTACTGCGAGCGCTCCGTTGGCGTGATTCCGCCGAGGCGCTCGACAGCCTCGACCCAGCAGTGTTCGGTGTTGAACTGCGCCAGGTAGTCCGTGCGGTCGTGGAAACCTATGACCTGGCGGTAGTCCAGGTTTTCGGGGAGCTTCTCGTTCCCGCGGTGCATGTAGCCGATAACGGGGTCGAGATCCTTCACGATTTCGCCGTCGACGCTGATGACCATTCGGAATACGCCGTGGGTCGCGGGGTGCTGTGGGCCGACGTTGACGTTGATGTCGATCGTTTCGAGTTCACGCTCGCCGGGGACCAGGGTTTCGCGGGCCATCGCTACTTGTTCTCCTCGGAGAACTTCTTGAGCGCTTCGGCCACGAACTTCTTCTCATCCTCCGTGGACATTCCCTGGCCGCGAGCTTCGGCGCGGGCCTTCGTGATCACCTTGGCCTTCGCCTGTGCCAGCTCAACCTTTGACATCGCTGGGGCGGGGGCGGCTGCCGGCGCAGCGGCCCCGGCTTCCTGCTGCGCCGAGAATTCTTTGAGCTTCTCGGCCACGTAGGCCTTTTCGTCCTCGGTGGACTTCCCCTGGGCGCGAGCCTCGTCGCGGGCCTTTTTGATGACCTTTGCCTTAGCCTGTGCGAGTTCAACTTTGGACATAGCCGGCGCAGCAACTGCCCCGGCTGGCGGCGCTGCCGCCAGTTCTTCCTCGAATTTGGCGAGGGCTTCCTGGACTACGCGCTTCTCGTCCTCCGTGGAAAGACCGTCGGCGCGTGCCTTGTCGCGTGTTTTCTTGATGATCTGCGCCTTCTGCTGGGCGATCTGGATTTTCATAGCCTTCTCGTCGACGATGGGCGCGTGGCCGGAGGCCGCTGCCATCTGGCGCTTTGCCTCCTCCACAGCCTGGAGATAGTCCTCCTGCCACTCCTCGATCTCGGCCAGGGGGTGGCTCTTGCGGAGGAGGAAGTAGCCGAGGCCCTCTTCGGTCAGGAGAGGGCGCAGATCGGGGTGGCCGTCGTAGATGATGCCGAACATCTCGTGGGTCTCGCGTTCGTGCCAGTTGGCAGCGGCCCAGAGGTGGCTAACGGTGGGGACGTGGGGGTCAGCGTACGGGCAGCGGGTCTTCACCGTCACTGTCCGGCGGTGGGTGAACGAGTAGAGGTGGCAGACACTTTCAAGTTCATCCAGGTAGTCGACCCCGGATTGGCAGCGCAGGAAATCGAACGCGAGACGCTCGTCGCGAAACAGGTGCTCCATGACCCTCGTGAAGTCGTCCCGCATCACGCCTATCGTCTCGTCGCCGGTGGCTTCCAGGGGTTCGATGGACACCCCCGGAAGTGCTTCCTGGAGCACCCGGGCAATGGGTCCGGGCTCGGGTGCCGGAGCGACTTCGACGGCTTCCTGGGTCACGAGCGCCGTCCGATCTTGCCTCGGTCCTCCATGATCTTCTTCTGCAGGGCAAGGAACGCGTCCATGAGAGCCTCAGGACGCGGCGGGCAGCCGGGAACGTAGACATCCACCGGGATGATCTTGTCTACGCCCTGGAGGACGCGGTCGTAGCGGCTGTAGGGGCCGCCGTTTGTGGCGCAGGCCCCCATGCTGATCACCCACTTGGGGCTCGGCATCTGCTCGTAGAGGAGTTTGACCGCCGGGGCCATCTTCTTCGTCACCGTCCCGGAAACGATCATCACGTCGGATTGGCGCGGTGACGGCCAGGGAACGATGCCAAAACGGTCCAGGTCGTGCCGGGCCATGAAGGTTGAGATCATCTCGATGGCGCAGCAGGCGAGGCCGAAGGTAAGCGGCCACAGGGAGGACTTGCGTCCCCAGGCGATGAGCCAATCTGCGGGCATCGATAGTACCCCCGGCAGGAGTTGCTTGTAGACCGCGGATCCCTGGGTGGGGTCCGCCTCCGTGGCTTCAAGTGTCTTGACCTGCATCCGGAAGGGGGCATCGCCGGCGGTGATGGAGAACTGGGGGTCGTCGCGGACCTCGTAGACCTCCACCTCCGGCTGGGAACGAGGATCTATCGCCAACGGAGTACACCCTTCTTCCAGGCGTAGAGCAGGCCGAATCCGAGGATGCCGATAAAGGCGATCATCTCCCAGAAGGCCTGTTCCCCCAGCCGGACGAAGCTGACTGCCCAGGGGAAGAGAAATACGGCTTCGATGTCGAAAATTAGAAACAGGATTGCAAAGAGGTAGTAGCGGAAGTGCACCTGGGCACGGCTGCGACCGATGGTGAGCATGCCGCACTCGTAGGTGGCGCCTTTTGCCTCGGTCTTGCGGCGGGGCGAGAGAATGAGATTGCCGATGAGGGCGGAACCGACGAGGACAATGCCCAGGATTGCAGCGAGGAGAACCGCAATATAGTCAGAAAAAAGGTCGGAAATCACGTACGCGGGATCCCTGAGTTAGCCATTTGTGAGTTTTGCCACAAGGATGCTAGCATGGCCCCCTAGTAGTGTCAATAAGCGAAGTGTTCACTTCGTTAATCGCTTACTTTGTGATGAAATTGTCGAGCCCAGCGTGTTTAGGCCACGTTGACCCGCCGAAAACGCCATTGATAGGATAGGGTGGATTTCGCCCCCACTGACCGCCTAGTTCAAGGAGGTGCCGCAATGGTCGATACGGAACAGGTTACGGATGAAGCACAGAAGAAGGGTGGCGGTAAGAAGAAGTTCGTCTTGCTGGCTGCCATAGCCGCCGCGATTGCCGGCGTTCTCGTGTTCCTGCGCATCCGGAAAGGGAGTGACGAGGATGACGAGTTCGCCGACGACGAGATTTAATCCAATCTGCTCTGCAACTAACTGATGGAGATCGTCTGGCTAGGCCACTCCTGTTTCCGCATCCGCGGCCGTGAGGCCACCGTTATCATGGATCCGTGCCCTCCCGCTTCCGGGTACACGATAGGCAAACCCAGGGCCGACATTGTAACGATCAGCCATCAGCACCCTGATCACACCTACACCAAGGCTGTCACAGGAAGCCCCACTGTCCTCGACCGCCCGGGGGAGTACGAGATCGGCGGGGCCTTCGTCACCGGGATCCAGACGTTCCACGACGCTCAGCGCGGCGAGGAGCGGGGTAAGAACATCGCCTTCGTTGTCGAGATGGAGGACATCAGGGTCTGCCACCTGGGAGACCTGGGTCACACACCTTCAGCCGAACAGGTGGAGGACATGGTCGGGAGCGATGTGCTCCTGGTACCTGTCGGCGGTGGGACCACCATCGACGGCGCCGGCGCCGCGGAGGTGGTCAGCCTGCTCGACGCGAAGTTGGTCGTGCCTATGCACTACCACACGGAATCGCACAAGAACGGGTTGGATACGCCCGATCGCTTCCTGAAGGAAATGGAAGTGAAGTCGGTGGAGCCGCTGGCGAAGCTACAGCTCAGCCGCTCGGCCATACCATCCGAGCCGCAGGTCGTGCTGCTCGATTACGCACGCTAAGCAGCCCTGCCACGGGCCCAGAAATACGTGCCACTAACGGCGAGACCAGCGATGAAAGCAATCGCAATCAGCCCGTAGAGGAACACGCCTGATATACCGTCATCGCCGCCCGAAGAGGCGGCGGCCGGCTCTTCGGGGTCAGCAGGGCCGGTTGGAACGGATGCGAGCTCCTCGGGGACTTCCACAGGACGTCCTTCTATTGCCGCCACCAGCGCCTCTGAGATCACGATGTGACCGTTGTTGTTGGGATGGATCAGGTCCGAAGCCACCCACTGCTCGCCACGTCCCAGAAACAGTTCAAAGATGGTCACAAGTTGGGTCGAGAGCGCGGAGTTGGCTGACGTGGCGTTGATCACGCCATTGATCTGCTGGACCGCGACGCCCGCGAGCACTTCACGAGCGTCTCCTGTCCCCGAGTAGGGGTTGTACAGGTCAATGGTGTAGATTCGCGCTTCGGGTGCGCTCTCGCGAAGCTGCGCAAGGATATTCGTCAGGTTCTCCTGGAGGCCGGATAGCGTGTCGCTTATCGCGTCACGGCATTCCTCCGAACCCGTGTCGACGATGCAGGGCGAATCAGGCTCGGCGAGCTGCAGCAGATCGTTGCCGCCGATGTCGATGCTGATGATCTCAATCTCGTTCCCAGGGATATCGTCCCTTTCCCGTTCTTCGATCAGGCTCAGGGCACGCTCCAACTGGCCGTCGGGCTCAATCAGGTCAGCGCTGGTGGCACCCGGCTCCGCCAGGTTCGCCAGCTCCAGCCCGTCGGCGTACAGGCGGTCCTCTTCCGTCAGCGAGAAATGCGTTAGACCAACGTATCCCTCTGCCGCGGGATTGGCGGCGCCGATCCCAAAGGCCAGGGAATCGCCCAGGGCGAGGTAGACAGGGAGTTCGTCATCTCCCGCGAACGAGGCTCCAGGAGGAAACGCCAGCAGTGAAAGAAGTGCGCCGAACAGGGCGAGCCCGCGAATGCCCATCGTAGGGCAAGAGTTTATGGCAGGTACGCTAACGGGTCTACGGCGCCACCGATGTGAATCTCGAAGTGAAGATGCGGGCCTGTCGAGTAGCCGGTACTGCCAATGGCGCCGACTCCTTGTCCTTGTCCAACGTACTGACCCTGGCCGACCCAGATATCCGAGAGGTGAGCGTAAAGGGTCCTCGAGCCGTCGTCGTGCTGGATGATCACGTGATAGCCGTAGCCCCATGAATCGTATGCCGCGAGTACCACGGTGCCACTAGCAGCGGCTCCAACTGGTGCGCCGTAGGCACCAAAGCCGTCGATATCGATGCCTCGGTGCCCGCCGCTGTAGTAGGTGCTGATGTTGCCGTAGAACGGCCAGATGAAGCCGGAGCTAACGGGGTAGCTCGGGGGCGGAGGTGGTGGAGGCGCAGCCGCGGGCGGCGGCGCGTCGGGCTCGGGTTCTGGCACCGGCGCGGGCTCCGGCTCCGGCTCCACTACTGCCACAACAGGAGCGGGGGGAACGGCACCCGGAAGAATAAGGACCATCCCCTCGATCACGTTGTCCGGGGTAGCGAGGTTGTTGGGTCCGAACGAAAGGATGCTTGCAACGTCAATCCCGTAGTAAGACGCGATGTCGTTCAGGGTGTCGCCAAGGGTGACGTTGTAGACGATTCCGTTGACCCCCGGCACGAGAACCGTTGCGCCAACGAGCAACATATCGGGGTTGCTGGCGACGCCGGGGTTATTCCAGATGATGTACTCCTCGCTGATGCCGAAGGCAGCGGCGATCGTGGAGATGGTGTCGCCGGGTTGCACGGTGTAAGTGAAGAAGGCGGGAGCGGGTGGGGGTGCCTCGGTGGGCACAGCCTCAGCGGGCGCGGCGGTTGGAGCGCCGGGCGTACCCAGCGCAGCCGCGTCGGTGGCCTGAGCCTCTTCCTGATGGCGTCCAAGGACCGAGGGTACGGTTGCGATGAGGACAGGAGGCCTGAGGTACCCGGCGGTGATCTCGGCCACCGGCTCAGGTCTGGCGCTTGCACCGGTTGGGGAGATGGCGGTGACCTTGCCGGCCACCGCGGTGATTACCGCTACCAGGGCCAGTGAGAGAAGGAAACCGTGGAGGGCGTAGTTCCTGTATTCGGTTAGCGACTGCCCCGCTGCTTTCAAGCGAGACGACCGCCCTTCACGCTCCGGCTGTTGAGGCTGCCGGAGTGGAGCGCGCGGCTCTCGTATGATGAAACCTCCTATTGTGGAGCCCCTGCTTCACGACCCCGCATCCGTGCTCTTCCTAGTCCGGTTTGCAGCTACCGGCTGCAGCTACTTCGGGGTAGTCTATCCCTTTGTCCTTGATTTCACAAGTTGACGGCTTACAAATTCATACGGGGGAACTACCTGATAAAGACTCGTGCCGTACGTAAATCGGCAGAAATGTGGAAACTTTGTAACGTTCCCTAAATCGTGTTGTTAGATGGCGTCCTTCAACGTAGCCAGGAACTCGGTGTTGGTCTTCGTCCGGCCCAGTCTTTCGAGGATTAATTCGGTGGCTTCCGTGGGGTTCTGCGCATTCCCACCGACGAGTGCAGTCATGCGACGGAGAAGCACCACTCGTGCGTAAGTCCCTTCGTCCAACAGCAGTTCGTCGCGTCGGGTGCCGCTGCGGGCAATGTCGATGGCCGGGAATACTCGCTTTTCGGCGAGACGCCTGTCCAGCCATAGTTCCCAGTTACCGGTACCCTTGAATTCTTCGAAGATGACCTCGTCCATACGGCTGCCGGTGTCGACCAGACAGGTGGCGATTATCGTTAGCGAGCCGCCATCCTCTACGTTGCGCGCTGTACCAAACAAACGCTTCGGCGGGTGCAGGGCAACTGGATCGATACCTCCGGAAAGAGTTCGGCCAGAGGGTGGAAGTGCAAGGTTGTAGGCGCGTGTCAGGCGGGTGATTCCGTCTAGCAAAACCATGACGTGACGTCCGGACTCGACGAGACGCTTGGCTCGGTCAATGGCCATTTCTGCGACCCTGGTCTGCTCTTCGACCGGATCGTCGAACGTTGCCGCAACGACTTCGGCATCCTGGACAGTCCGTCGCCAGTCGGTGACTTCCTCCGGGCGTTCACCGACAAGGACGACGAGGATGTAGATGTCTTCGTAGCGATTGGCGGCGGCTGCGGCGATCGTCTTAAGGAGCAAGGTCTTGCCAGCCTTGGGCGGCGAAACGATGAGGCCACGTTGTCCGCGGCCGACGGGCGCTATCAGATCGATGACGCGCGTTGAGAGATTGGAGACACCTTCTTCGAGCAAGATCTGCTCATCCGGGAAAATCGGCGTGAGTTGCTCAAAGTACGGTCTACGCTTGGCCGTATCGGGGTCGAGCCCGTTAACCGCGTCGACGCGAAGGAGACCGTAGTATTTCTCGGATTCTTTGGGTGGCCGAACGGCACCCATTACGTAATCGCCGGTGCGCAGAGCGAAGCGGCGGACTTGTGTCTGGGAGACGTACACGTCGCTGAGGCTGGGCTTCGATCCCTCGGTCCTCAGGAAACCATAGCCATCGGATGCCATCTCGAGGATGCCGCCGGCGAAGTAGTTCCCTTCGCGCTCGGCTTTTGCCTGGATAATCTTGAAGACGAGGTCCTGCTTTCGCAGCCCACCGGTGCCGCTGAGACCGAGGTCTTTGGCAACGTCGACGAGTTCGTCTTTAGTCTTGGTTTCGAGTTCTGTAAGGTTCACGGACACTCCGTACTGTGGGAATAAAGATAGGGGTTGGGCAGAACAAAAATGATGGGGTTCAGAAGGGGGAACGGGGAGCACTCACCTGTGCAACTAAAACGATACTCCAGCAATAGAGGACGCGCAATAGCCGACTGTTGTTGTCGTTTTAGAAGGGCTGGAACACCGACAGAGCTACGGCTGCGGGGATTAGCACAACGGCGATCCCGCCGAAGAGCAGTGGAACAGGATCGGACATCGCTTCGTCGAGTTCCGGCACGTTCTCTCCAAGGCGGATGGTCTGCAAGGCAGCTATCCTTGCGCGCCGCATCCCGATCCCGATGAGGGGAAGGCAGACCACAAGCGTCACGATGTAGATAACGTCCAGGAGCAGGAGCCAGGCGGGGCCGAGCAGGTTGTAATCGAGGGCGGCCCAGAAGAACAAGCCAGTTGCCACAGTCGCGATCGCTCCCGGCACGAGCAGCAACCCCTGGTAGTGCGAGGCATCGTTGTAGGACTCCAGGCGGCGTTCGACATCCCGGACCTGCCATCCGTTTACCAGGGCGAACTGGACAGCGGTCAGCCCGGCAACGTACCAGAAGCATGCAAGGACATGGAAGAACAGGAAGAGTTCGGCGCTACTGCTCATCGGTATGGCAGGCGATCAGGATGCGGTTGTCTGGGTTACTTGCGATGCCTTCGCCGGCATTCCATGTCCACTAGCGCCAGTCCGCCGTGAAGCCCTTTCCAGCGCCGCCGCGGTAAAGCCGCTGAACAGGGGATGCGCCCGTCCGGGCCGCGACCGTAGTTCCGGGTGGAATTGGGTACCTACCATCCAGGCGTGATCCCTGAGTTCCGCGATCTCGACAAGGCCACCATCGGGTGAGGTACCGCTCACGGCCAATCCGGCATCGGCGAGCTGCTCTCGGTAGTCGTTGTTGAACTCGTATCGGTGGCGATGGCGCTCGAGCACCTCATCGGTGCCGTACGCATCGGCCGCGGCTGTTCCGGGCACCAGGCGGCACGGATAGACACCAAGGCGCATCGTTCCGCCCTTGTCCACAACTCGCAATTGTTCGTCGAGCAGGGTGATCAAGGGATGTGCAGTCTCGGCGTCGAATTCAGTGGAGTTAACATCCTCCGTCCCCAGGTGCGTTCGTGCGAGTTCGACGACCATCACCTGGAGTCCCAGGCAAAGCCCCAGGTACGGGAGGTTGTTCAACCGCGCATATCGGGCGGCGTGCACCTTGCCCTCGAAGCCGCGCTCGCCGAAGCCACCGGGAACGACGATCCCATCGATGCGCGCGAAGATCTCTGCCGCATTCGTGGGCGTGACGTCCTCGGAGTGAATCCAGTGGATGTTCACGGCACAAGATTGATCGACACCCGCGTGGATAAGCGCTTCTTTCACAGAGAGATAGGCGTCCGGCAATTCCACGTATTTGCCGACGATCGCCACCTCGATTGCCCGCTGCGGATGCTGCAGCCGGTGGACCCAGTCCCTCCATTCATCCAGATCCCCCGCGGACGCCCGCAGGTTCATGCGGTCGCACAAAAGGTCGCCAAGCCCGGCCTCTTCGAGGACGAGGGGTACCTCGTAGATACTGGACATTGTGGGCAGCGGGATAACGGCGCGCGGTTCCACGTCGCAGAAGAGCGAAATCTTCTCACGGATCTCGTTGGAGACTGGTATGTCCGAACGGCAGGCAATGACGTCCGGCTGAATGCCCATGGAACGTAGCTCGCGGACTGAGTGCTGGGTGGGCTTGGTCTTCAGTTCTCCGGTCGAGATGTGGGGAAGCAAGGTGACGTGGATGGCGAGGGTGTCGTTCCGGCCTTCCTCGTTGCGCATCTGGCGGATGGCCTCGAGAAATGGCTGGTGCTCGATGTCACCAACTGTTCCACCCACTTCGATGATCACGACTTCGGCTCCGGAGTCCCGGGCCATTGCTCGTACGCGCTCCTTGATCTCGTTGGTTACGTGGGGAATGGCCTGAATGGTGCGTCCCAGGTAGTCGCCGCGTCGCTCGCGAGAAATAACGGCCTGGTAAATCTGGCCGGTTGTCACGGATGAGCCTCGCGTCAGGTCCTGGTCGATGAAGCGCTCGTAGTGGCCGAGGTCGAGGTCCGTCTCAGCGCCGTCCGCCGTGACGAACACCTCGCCATGCTGATAGGGCGACATGGTCCCAGGATCCACGTTAAGGTAGGGGTCCAGCTTCTGGATAACAACGGAGATCCCGCGCGATTTCAGGATGCGGCCGATAGCAGCGGTGGTGATGCCCTTCCCTACGGAACTAACCACACCACCCGTCACAAATATGTACTTCGCCAATTGTCCCCCTTGAACTACGGGGGGCTCGTTATCGGCCCAAAGCAAATGATACAGCGCGCGAACAGTTGGATGTCAAGAATCAATGGTCGCGAACCCTGCTCCTGCCCCTCGGCCAAATCGATCTCCAGTTAGCGGCTCAGGTACTACAGCCGGTGATTGGCGTCGATCCTCCGTACCGTCCCTGTCCGCGAGTCCATCACTACGGACTGTGTCCACGCCCCGTGTGGGTAGAGGCGCACCCCTTTCAGCATCTCCCCCGTGCTCGCCCCTGTCGCCGAGAACAGGACATCATCCCCCCCGCACAGCTCCTCCGTCCGATACACACGCTGCAGGTCCAGCCCGGCGTCGATGCACTTCTGACGCTCCTCATCGTCCCGAGGCCACGCCTTGCACTGGATCTCGCCTCCAGTGCACCGCAGCGCCGCGGCCGCGATCACGCCTTCCGGCGTACCGCCGATCCCCATGAGCACGTCGATCTCACTCTCCCATAGCGCCGTCTGGATCCCGGCGGCCACATCACCGTCCGAGATCAGCTTCACCCGGCCCCCGGCCGCCCTCACGTCCTTGATCAACTGCTCGTGCCGGGGCCGGTCCAGGATCACCACTGTCACGTCCTCCACTTCCTTGCCCAGCGCCCTCGCCACCGACCGCAGGTTGTGCGACACCGGTGCGTTGATATCCACCGAACCCGCCGCGGCCGGGCCTACGGCAATCTTGTCCATGTAAAACACTTCCACCGGCACGTGCATCGTCCCCCGCTGCGACAGAGCGATCACTGAGATCGCCCCGGCCAGCCCCTTCGACAGGAGTGTCGTGCCGTCGATCGGGTCTACGGCTATATCCACACCCACTCCGCCCGCGCCCACGTGCTCGCCGTTATACAGCATCGGCGCCTCGTCCTTCTCCCCCTCGCCGATCACCACCACACCGTCAATACTCATCTCCTGTAGACGCTCCCGCATCGCGTCCACGGCCGCTGCATCCACCTGGTTCTTGTCGCCTTTGCCAGCCCAGTCTACGGCGGCAATAGCACCCGCCTCCGTCACACGCGCCAGGCCGAGAGCCATCTCGCTCAATACAAGCACGCGGGTAGCTTGTTCAACCATGCATTCTCCTCCTGTAGGGCGTTTCTTCCGGCAACATCATAGCAGCCAGAGCACGGGGAACTTTTCCGCGCCATTTTACGTCTCCAACGTGAAACACGCCTGAGAAAGGGAGCCCAGATGAATAAGTTCGCAATACCCGCAATCGCCGCCGTCCTCGTTCTCGTTGCCGCCGCAGGCGGAGCCTACGCGCTCACAAGCGACGACGACGATCCCGCACAGGTCTCTCGTGAATCCGCCGAAGACGCGCGCTGCGCCGCCGAGTCTCCCGACTGCGAAGATCCCAATACCGTTGATGAGGACAAGGCCGGAGATGGGGACGTCCTCGGCATCTGCATTGAAGGCACAGTGGACTGCGCGGACACCATCACCAACCCCGATGAGCCCGTCAGCGATCAACCCCTGACCCATCCGGCTGGTGGCACCTGCCTTGCCGGCTCTACAGACTGCAACGACACTCCGGCGGATCAACCCCCCAGTGAACCCAACGCCGGGACCGGCGGCGGCAGTTCTGGCTCACCCGGCCCGGACGAGATCGTTCTCAAGGTCAGCGACGACCTCTCATTCCACACCGGCGCCGAAGCCGTGCTCGTCAGCCTCGAAGCCGTCGACTGGCCCGACGCCAGCCTCGGCAACCCCCAGGGCGAGATGTTCTACGCCCAGGTCATCACTCCCGGCTACAAGATCGTCCTCGCCTCCGGCGGCGCCAACTACGAGTACCACACCGACACCGCCGGCAACTTTACTCTTCTGGACTGAGCCCAGCGCCGCAGCGCCCGGCGGTCACCCGAGGCCCCGGAATAGCCGCCCGGGCCACAGGAGACCCCGGCGCTGCAGCATGCTTCTGCCAAATTAGTTGAGTCGACGACGCCACTTCAGCGCGACGACAGCGAGAACGCTCAGCACAACCCCGATTGCCGCGAACGTCGCCAATCTGGCTGATTCGTCGGCCGACCCTCCATTATCCACGACCTCCACGACACCACCGACGGGCACCGCCTGGACTACGGCGAATGGCGAGAATCCTCCCGGCTGCGAGACATCGCCGCACACCGTCTGCTCCTCGCCAC
>DAINRO010000032.1:0-6114 GCA_036741795.1 Chloroflexota bacterium | reverse complement strand
GGCGAGAATCCTCCCGGCTGCGAGACATCGCCGCACACCGTCTGCTCCTCGCCACCTCCAATGTGCTCACCGATCATCTTCCACCCCACTTCCTGTCCGTCCACTACCAGGTGGCTGTAGTGATACAAGTACACCGGAGCGTCCTGCTCTGAAACGAACCCCGCCTGGTACTTCACGCACACCCTGGCGCTCTCAATCCAGGTCGCCGTCGTCCCGATCTCAAAGTACAGCTTGTAATTGCCGCTGCCAATTAGTTCGAACCCTTCCGGAGGCTCCGGCGCCGGCGGTGCTGCAGTGAAGTTGACGCACGTGTATCCGGCACCTGTCACGTGCCCTTCTGGCTCGGGTGGCGGTGGCACGGGTTGCCCAATCCAGCTGATCTTTACGGTCTGCGCGAATTGGTGAGCGGGGCCGTCGGATGGAATCGGGTTGAAGGTCAAATCTATCCGCGAGTCATCAGAGTTAGTCGGCGTGTACTGCCTCCTCGGATCGTCGGCCGGGCATGAGTTCGTGTTGGTGATCGTGCACAACCCCACGCTGATAATGTTGGCCTGACACATGCCGTTTGAGGTGTAGCCGGCGGGGACCGGCATCTCCCTCGCGATGCACAGGGGGTCGCCGGTGAAGTTGGACACCGTGAACACCCGCGGCACGCCTTCCGAAACAGATACTGGACCTGCAGGTAATACAGTCCCAATCGGCGCGAATGTTCCAGTTTCGACGCAGTTCAGCGTGACGGTTACACTCGGGTCGCCCCCTTCATTTGGCACAAAGTCTTTGTAGACAGTGAAGGCTCGCGTGTTCGTGATTTTGCACGTGCCGGCGCTCAGCAATGCCTGGCATGTCCCCTCCGGCGTTCCGCTACCTGCATACCCAGGCACCGGGGATTCCGTCGCCGTGCACATCGGGTTTCCGCTCGCCCCGCTGACAGTAAAGGTCCGCGGATTTGCCTCCGACACTGAGCCGGAACTGGGCGAGACCGACGCACTGCCACAAGAAAGCGACACTGTAGTGCTGGCAGCGGCGTTGTTAGGCTCAAAGTCCTTTTCGACCGTGAACGTCCCCAGCGGTGGGATCAGCGTGTTCGTGATCGTGCACTCGCCCACGCTCAGCACAGCAGTGCATGTCCCGGGCGGGGAGCCGCTCGCCGAGTAACCGGGCGGGACCGACTCGATCGCGGTGCACGACGGGTCGCCCACAATGTTTTCGAGTACAAACCCTGCCGGCGCAGACTCTGTCATCCCCCGGGACACCGGCGGCGCGACGGTAGCACCGACGCAGGAGAGCGACACCATCACGGGTATCGGACTGTTGGGGACGTAGTCTTTCCTGACTGTGAACGTGTAGATCTTCGTGTTCGTGATCGTGCATTCACCCACGCTCAGCAGCGCCTGGCAGGTTCCCGCTGGTGAGCCGCTTCCGCTGTAGCCGGATACCGGCGATTCCGTGGCCGTGCAGAGGGGATCCCCCTCGTACCCGAACACCCTCCACTCAAAGGGCGTGGTCTCCGTCACCGCGGGCCCGAACACCGGGCTGGGATCCTGGCCGTCCACGTCCGTCGGCTGCGGGAACTGGCACTCCAGCGAGATGTTGGCCGTGCCCGCCGGGTCATCGGGCACGAAGTCCTTCTTTACCGTGAACGTGTCCTCCCGGATCGGGTTGACGATCGTGCACCCACCTTCGCTCAGATCCTCCGAACATGTCACGCCGTGCACGTACCCCGGCACGCTGGGACCTGACTCCGTAGCCGTGCAGCTCGGATCGCCATCGAATCCGGTGACGGTCCAGGTCGCGGCCTCACCCTCTTGTTCGCCCACGGGTTGGGCACCGGCGGGCGAGAGGTCCTCTCCCTCGCATTCCAGCGTTACTTGCACAATCGTCCCGGCCGGCAGATCCGGCTCGAAGTTCTTGGTCACCGTGAAAGTGGACTCGTTCAGCCTGTTCACGATCGTGCAGGTTGCGCCGGGTCCATCCACGATCGGTATGACGTCGCAATTCGAGGCCGCGAGGTCCTGCGTGTAGCCCGCCGGCATGCCGCTTTCTGTTGCTTCACAATTCACGCCGTCAGCGTCGAAGTACGTCACCGTGAACACAGCGTCCGTCGTTTCAGAGGCGGGCAATGTGGCAGACGGCGAGATTATCGGTGCGCCGTCGCAGGTGAGCGTCACATTCACCGACGCACCGTTATCGTCGTCGAAGTCCTTCTTGACCGTGATCGTTGCGCTGGTCGGCCGGTTGGTCACTGTGCACTGGATCGTGTCACCGTGGCCAACCCCGCCGCCGTTCTGGCACTGTGTCGTGACTATGTAGCCGACCGGGACACCTACCTCGCTAACACCGCATACAGTCCCGCCCTCGAGCGGGAAGTACTCCACGTAGAAGTCGACCGGCGACGAGCCTTCGCTCACCGTCTGCGTCGGAGGCGTGGTCGTCCCCTGCTGGCAACCCACCGTGACATCCACGCCGGCCGGGTTGGTGTCAGAGAAGTCCTTGGTCACCTGCACCAGTGCGATCGTCGCCGTATTCGCGATCGCGCACTCTTGCGGCGTGCCATGCTGGATTGGCCTACCGGCGCAATCGGCCTGGTTGGGCGAATATACGTCCAGGGCCGGGTCAGACAAATCCTCGGTCGCGGTGCAGGCCGCGCCGTTAGCCAGGAACCCTGTGACCGTGAAGGTCACCGGTGATGCCATCGTCACTACCACAGGCGGCGGAGGTGAGATCGAGACACCAGGGCCACAGTCCAGGTCAACGGTAACCCCCGGGTCCGGCACATCAACGCCGTCCACGTCGAGGAAATGTTTTATCACCTTGAAAGTCGTTGACGTCGGAGTATTTGTGATCTCGCAGTCCGAATTGGTCTGGCCGTGAATCAGCGGAATGCTGGTGCAATCGACGTAAGTGTCAGCGTATCTATCCAGCAGGTCATCGGGCCGCGACTCCGAAGCGCCGCACGTCGCACCCGGGTTGAACCCGTACACCCGGATCAGAGCCGTGTCGGCTTCCGAAGCCGTGTGGTCAGACGGCGGATCATCCTCCACCGTCCCCGAGGTGCAGGTAAGTGTGACGTCAACATCCGCCGGATTGTCGTCGGAGAAGTCCTTCTCCACCTCGACCCACGCCTCCCGCAACGTGTTCACGATCGTGCAGGACCCGTCTGTACCCGGCGATATCGTACCCGTGCAGGTACGGTCATCGGAGGGACTGCTGGTCGGTCCGTCGGAGAAGTAGCCATTCGGAGCTGCCAGTTCGGTAGCCCTGCAGAGTTGGAATGACGATACGTTCAGAACCCACACCGCCGGGACAGCCGCAGTGGAACCAGACGCCGATGTCGCGGTCTCAAAGTCTGGCTGCGGAAGGTCGCACTCCAGCATTACCGTCACCGATTGGAGCGAGCCGTCTGAGGTCGCCTTGTAGACGCGGAAAGTCTCCTGTGGATCCAGGGAGTTCGTGATCGTGCAGGAAACGATTGCGAGGTGACTCAAGGTTGGCGCTTCACAGGTGCCCTCCGGTGAGCCACTGGCGAAATAGCCAGGTGGAGGCCCGGCCGATCCAGTGGGGCCAGGGTACTCCGTAGCCGTGCAGGATGCAGTCGCTCCCGTCCACCCCGTTACCGTCCACGTCGCGTCCACCGTGTGAGTCACGGGCTGCCTTGCTGAGGGGGTAACGGTGGCCCCAGTCCCAGGGCAGGACAACGTCGCGTAGACTGTCGTTCCCACCACTGGCGAGAAGTTCTTATTGAGCCGGACCGTCCCGGTCTTCAAGGTGTTTGTGATCGTGCACGTCGCCGTGATCCCGTGTGCCAGCCCGGCTGCCCGACATTTTCCGGATGGAGCACCCGGGGCGACCGGCAACCCCGTAGCCGTGTAACCATCCGGAGGGTTGGGCAGCTCCTCGGCCGTACAGGACGCGCCCGTGATGAACCGCTTTACCGTCCAGCTCAGTGACATGTCGCCAGTAAACGACTGTGAGGGTGAAGGTAGCACCGTCACACCGGGCGGACATGTGAGCGTGATCGACACCACCCCGGACGAGTTATTCGGCACCCAATCCTTCGTCACCGTATAGGTCGTGCTGTTTTCGGTATTCCTGATCGTGCAAGTCGCGGGGACACCGTGTGCCAGCCCGGCTGCTTGACACTTCCCCGATGGAGGACCTGCAGCGGGGGGCAAGCCAGTCGCCGCATAACCACTCGGCGGATTAGGCGACTCTTCAGCTGTACAGACACCACCCGGACTAAACCCTCTGACCGTCCAGCTTAGTGACATGTCCCCGACAAACGATTGCGCGGCTGAAGGCAGCACCGTCACCCCGGGCGGACAAGCCAGTGTGATGGAGACGGCACCTGTGGGATTGTCGGGTAGCCAGTCCTTCGTCACCGTATAGATCGTCTCGTAGGGAATGTTCATGATCTTGCAGGTCACCGCGCCCAGGTGCGTCAATGCAGGGGCCGTGCACTGGTGCCCAGACGGGCCCGGTGGCGTTCCTGCCGCCGTGTAACCCGGCGGCGGCCCAGCTGGATCGGTCGCGTTCGGGAACTCGGTGACCGTGCAAACGGTGCTGGGTCCAAACCCCGTCACCGTCCAGGTTCGGTTAGTCGAATGCGTCACCGTCTGTCGACCGGACGGCGTGATCGTCTGTATCCCCGTGTCAGGGCTCGCCGGCGTGCACGACAGGTCCGCGTAGACCGTCGCCGTGCTGCTATCAGAGAAATCCTTGTCGAGCGTTACGGTGCCCGTGCGTAGCGTGTTCGTAATCGTGCATCCGCCATCAAGCAGATTGTCACTACACGTTCGGGATGTGCTATAGCCGTCCAGGAAATTCGGTAGCGCTGCCCCGGCTGGCTCGTTCTCGGTAGCGACACAGTTTGGCGTGGGACTGAAATCGAAATCCCGAACCTGGAACTCGGCAGGGTTGCTCTCGGTGACCAACGCAGACGAGGGAGTCACCGTGGCTCCCCCGCAACTAACCGAGACAGATACCGGTGACGAGCTGTTCGGGCTGAAGTTCTTGCTGATCACAAAGTCTGCGTAGTTCAGCGTGACCACGCGGAGCTGGTCCATGGCATCCGCAACCTCGAGGTGGAAATTTACCCGCCTTGTTCCACCGCAATTGATGGTGACGGAGTCAATGTTTCCATTCGCTCCGGCATCGTTGTTCTCGAAATCGCGATGTGTGACGTTTGAGTGGATGGGATATTGCGTTCCATCGCGGCCAAATTGGTCGTCGCTGTCGTCGAGATCGGCCTCGTTGAATATGACTCCGATGATGCGGTCGACGAAGGTCACCCTGCCGTCGTAATAGTTCCAGGGCTCCGACTCGCTGTCGCTGACTCGGTCCGCGTGAATTATGTGGCTGTCTACGTTCCAGCCGGCAGGAATTACCCCTGGATTAGTTAGCCCGTTCCTCTCGAGAGACGGGTTCGGAATCTTCCAGACATTGCAGGGCGCTGCGTCGATGCCCGCCGGAAGGAAGACGTTAACAGCCTCGGGGCCCGTCAGCGTGTAGGAGTTCTTCTCCCTGAAGACTCTTGCAAGGCTGTTGTGCTCGCTCTCGCCGGCCTGGACACTCGCGAGCGCCCCGTTCTGGACGTCCCCCGAGAACGAGTCAATATCCGCCCCGACGTCTCCCGTCGTCAGCAAGACAAGGACGACCCCAAACGCTAAGACGAACACAAGAAAACGCGTGCGCCACAAGGCGCCGAACATATAGCTGGCCAGATTCATACCGCACCCCCTCAGAAGCGGAGAATTGCGCCAATTCTGCACCTCTTACGTCAAGAAGTCAACGAGCCTGCTGCGCGTGTACCTAAGAATAGGTACACGCGCAATTCCCCATACCGAGCCTCCGGCCCATACTGCCCCCATGCCCCAGCTCCTCATAGCCACCAACAATTCCGGCAAAGTCGCCGAGTTCCGCGGCCTCCTCGCCACCTCCGGCTGGGAACTCACCACCCCCGCCGACCTCGGCCTCACCCTAGACGTCGAGGAGACGGGCGCCACCTACGAGGACAACGCCCGTGTCAAGGCCCTTGCCAGCATGCAAGCCTCCGGCCTCGTCACGCTCGCCGACGACTCCGGCCTCGAGATCGAGGCGATGGGTGGCGAGCCCGGC
>DAINRO010000031.1:0-28119 GCA_036741795.1 Chloroflexota bacterium | reverse complement strand
GACGGTCTTGAAAACCGTTATGGGCGCAAGTCCATCGTGGGTTCGAATCCCACCCCCTCCGCCAGAAAGCAACGACATTTCGCTACACGTTGCGGCTCTGACTTCGAATTCCCTCAGGATAGGCGGGCAGGCGAGCACAGGGGTGAGCGGGAATGGCTTCCCAGGGTGAGCGCGTAGTGGCTACTTCGCTTCGACGATTTCGCTGATCTGGATCTGCGGCTGCCCGTCGGTGTAGTTGGGCACGTCTGCCATGATCGCGCCAGCGTGCGGGGCGAACGCCTGCATGAACTCCGGGATCGAATTGAAGTACAAGTGGCCGATGGCAACGAAGGGTGCGGGTGAACCCGGCGCTCCCCCCGCAACACCCTTGTCCATCTCCGCCTTTAGCATCGCCGGGCCAACCTTTTCAGCGATCATCTTGAGGTGCGAATTGACGTAGTAGGCATCGTCGAACTTGCCACCTTGCGGGTACATCACGGATACGCGAATCATGCTGGGTTCCCTCCCTGTTCCTGAGCCTGGATCTTGCGGGTCCTCTTCTCGATAAACCTGCGGAGCTTTAAGTTAGCACGGCCCTTCATCGCCCGGCCATGCCCAAAGCACGCCGTGTCAAACTCCACCGCCGCCAGTTTGCGAAGACTCCTCTTCGCCTGCCGCATGTCTTCCGTGAACATTCGGAGCGGCAGGTCCAGTCGTCCAAGCAGACGCCCTGCCGCGTCGCCAGCAAACAGCACGCCACCGTTCCCCCGCATCAAGTAGCTCACGCTGCCGGCCGTGTGCCCGGGCGTGTGAATTACGGTAAAGCCTTCTCCGATCGGTAGATCCTGTCCGTCGGTCACCTCCACGTCCGTGTTGACGATAGGTGGGTTGTACATGGGGAGTCGCGTGACGATCGGCCCGAGCAACAGCCCGGCTATGCTCTTTGGGTTTGCACCTGGCCGCTTAACGCTGCCGGCGACGATAGGCGCATCAAGAACGTGAACGTACACCGTGGCACCGCTGGCGTCTCTTAAGGCCCTCAGGCCACCGACGTGGTCCGCGTGATGGTGCGTGATGAGGATGTGCTTGATGTCGCCGACCTTGCGCCCAAGGCTCGCCACACCCCGCAGTATCTGCTTTTCGTTCCCCACAAGGCCTGTGTCGATGAGTACAAGCTCCGGGCCCGTATCCACCATGTAGGCGTACACGTAGCCAAGATCAATCGCATAGACCGAAGGCAGTACAAGCTCCATGGTGTCCTCTCCTGACGTTGCCACAGAAATCTACGTGAGGCTCCGGAGCCTGTCAACGCATTCTTCGCTTTAATGGCACGGAGAAACGTTCTATCGTAGCCACGTGCGACGAGAGCTAGCGACGATTGCCGCCAAAGCCGCCGGACAGGTCAGCCGGAACCTGGGTATAGGTGGGGGGACCGCGTTGCCGGGGCTGATAGCCGAGGGGATCGATCCAGGCATTGTCACGGACATGAGTTCTTGCCTCGGGCAGGGCAGCGTTCTTGTCACCGGCACGAACGGGAAGACGACGACAGCACGACTCATCCGTCGCGTCGTGAACAAAGTCGGACTGGTTGCCATCGGAAATCGCGAAGGCTCCAACATGATGCGCGGCATCGCGGCTTCTCTGGCAGAGGCGGCCGGATGGCAGGGCACAATCCCGGACGCCGAGAGGTCAATGGGCGTTTTCGAGGTGGACGAGGCGACTCTCCCCAAAGTGGCTCAAGTCATTGGCCCGCGCGTCGTTCTCTTCACCAACCTGTTCCGCGATCAACTCGATCGATACGGAGAAGTCGAGACGGTCGCCAGGTTGTGGCAGGATGCCGTCGCCGCCTGGGATAATCGCTCAACAATTGTCCTGAATGCCGACGATCCGTCCGTGGCATCGCTTCAGGGAACGGCCAGCGGAAAGCTCCTGACGTTCGGCATCGACGACGCATCCCTGACGGTCGGTGAAGTGGAGCACGCGTCCGACGCAAGGTGGTGCCGAACCTGCGGCGCCGAGTTGGCCTACAGCACCGTTTTTTACGGCCACCTCGGGCACTGGTCCTGTTCAAAGTGCCAGAATCGGAGGCGGGCTCCAGACGTATCCTGTTCTCGCCTCGTGCTCGATCGTGATGACATGCAAATGACGGTTACAACCCCCTCGGGTCAATTCGAAGTGAGCCTCTCCCTCACAGGGGTATACAACTCATACAACGCCCTGGCGGCGACAGCCACCGCGATCGCGCTCGGCATCGCACCGGACGTCACCATGGAAGGTCTCTCTGGCTTCACCGCCGCGTTTGGCCGCCAGGAGAGGATGCTGATTGCCGACCGCGAAGTGGAAGTCATACTCGCCAAGAACCCCGCCGGCCTCAATCAGGTCCTCAACACCCTCGTTCGCGCCGGCGAGCCAATGGATGTCATTTTCCTGCTTAACGACGACATCGCCGATGGCCGGGACATCTCCTGGATCTGGGACGTCGATTTCGAGATGCTCCAGGGCCGCCTCCGCTCACTATCCGTCTCGGGCCACCGGTCATGGGATATGGCACTCCGACTCAAGTACGCTGGTCTGTCAGACTCCCCTGGCGTAAATAGTGATACGAAGACCGCTCTGCGTCATGCACTCGCCGGGACGGCCCCTGGGGGTCGCCTGTACGTCATCCCCACCTACACGGCCATGCTCGAAGCCCGCAACGTCCTCGGAAAGTGGGCAGGTAAGGGCGCTTTTTGGGAGGGAGACGGGGGGTGAAATTGAGGCTGGCGCACCTCTATCCCCGGCTCATGAATATCTACGGAGACCGCGGCAACATAATTAGTCTCAGGCGACGATGCGAGGCGAGAGGGATCGGCTTCGAGGTTCACGACCTTGAACCCGAAGATGCGTTCGATGCGTCGAACTACAATATGGTGTTCATTGGCGGGGCCCAGGACAGGGAGCAGCAACTCGTCGCCGACGATCTCATCCACGTCAAAGGGGACGCTATCAAATCAGCCGTCGAAGATGGGATGACGGTCCTTGCCGTTTGTGGCGGCTACCAGCTGATGGGTCATTACTATCGTGAAGCAGGCGGCCGCGAACTGCCCGGGCTGGGCGTACTCGATATCTGGACGGCCCATCCCGGGCCGGAAGCCAGGCGCTTCATCGGTAACGTAGTGATTGAGTGGCAGGAATCAACTTTGGTCGGCTTTGAGAACCACGGAGGGCGGACATATGTCGGAAAGGGCGCGCAACCTTTGGGTAAGGTCGTGTCCGGCTTCGGCAACAACGGCAAGGACGGCGGCGAGGGCGCCATCTACCGAAACGTCTTTGGCACCTATCTCCACGGTTCGCTGCTCCCCAAGAACCCAGAATTTGCCGACCACTTGATTGTGCTGGCACTTTCGCCGGAGAATCCCGACGTGCGACTTGAGCCGCTGGACGATATGGTAGAAACGCTGGCCCACCACGAAGCTAAGTCGCTGGCCAGGAAAAAGTCGCTCCTCGGAATCATTCGATGACATGCCCCAATTGACGCTGACCGCACCTGACATCTCCTGCGATCACTGCCTCCAGGCGATCAAGTCTGCCGTGGAAACTCTGCCCGGCGTGCTGTTCATCTCCGGCGATGCCGAATCGAAGGCCGTGGTCGTCGATCATGATCCCGCGCAAACGCCACTCTCAATGATCGAAGCGGCGATGGAGGAAGAGGGTTATCCGGTCGACCATTAGCCCTTCGCGCCTCGCATTCGCGGCGGCCCTGGCGGCCGCTGTTTTTCTGTGCCTCGCTTGCGGTGGCGGATCAGGCTCCTCGGCGACGCCTGCCCCGACAATAGGCACATCGACACCACCGGCTACGCCTTCGCCGTCTCCCGGCACCCCCACGCCAGCTCTGCGCGAGATAGCCTACAGGATCCAGGCTGGTGACACGGTGGGCACGATCGCGGAGCGGTTCGGTGTGACTGCGGCTTCGATCCTCGAGGCAAACGCGCTCGTGGATGAGGCAAGTATCAGCATCGATCAGATCCTTGCGATTAAAAACGTCGACCCCACGCTGGCCGGCGCGGTCCCGGATGCGAACGCGTCGGCTGAGAGTCCCCTCGGTTACCACATGACCATGCCGCTTGCGGGAGCCTGCCTGCCTATCGACGACGGACAGATGCCCAACGCCCCGCGCGAATATCGAAACGGGTTCCACGAGGGCGTCGACTTCTTCACCGGCTTTGCTTGCATTGACGTGCCCATCGGGGCGCCGGTGCTCGCGACCTACCCCGGCACGGTGGTCCGCGCGGACCACGAATACCGCCAGCTTACCCAGAAGCAGATCGACGACTTCATCGCACTCACCGTGGAGATCGGCTATACCGACGCGGGCACACTCGACAAGTTCCGGGGCCGCCAGGTCTGGGTGGACCACGGGGACGGCGTCATCACACGGTACTCGCACCTTTCGGGGATCCCGGACGAGATACAGGTCGGCACAGAAGTCGGGCAAGGCCAAACTGTCGGCCTGGTTGGTGACTCGGGCACCCCGGAGTCGCTGGGGCAGGTCGGCTATAACAAGCACCTCCACTACGAAATCCGAACGGGCAATTCCTTCCTCGGCGAGGGCGAAACGCCTGAACAAACACGAGCCACTTACATGGCGGTGTTCGGCTTCCAGTAGTTCCCTATTCTTCTGCAAGACGTATCCTGTAACGGCACCATGACAGAAACCCCTTCCACCCTCGAATCCGCGCCCGTTCGGCACCGCGGCATCGTCCGGCGTTTTCTCTATCCGCTCGCCGTCATCGCCGTGATTGCCGGCGTGATCTGGTGGCTGGAATACCGGGACGGCGGCGCCTTTCGCGACGACGAATATGGGCCACGAGACCTCCCCGCCGGACTCGTGACCGACTCACTGCCCGTCAAGGCCGAGGTCGGCGCTCTCGCCCCGGACTTTCTGCTGGAATCCGTCGACGGGGATGAGACCCTGCTTAGCGACTTTCGTGGCAACCCTGTCGTCCTCAATTTCTGGGCGACGTGGTGCCGTCCGTGCCGGCAGGAGATGCCGCTGCTAGTCGATGCCGCCGCTGATCATGACGCGTCCGGGCTTGTTGTGATCGGGCTCAATCTGCAGGAAGGCAAGGCCCTGATCGAGCCGTTCGCGGAAGACTATGGCATTGACTTCCCGCTGCTCGTGGACCGGGACGGCGAGGTCGGGGACCGCTACCGCCTCCTCGGCCTGCCAACGACCGTCTTCATCGATTCGGACGGCACCATCCAGAGCATTTACGCCGGCCCGCTCGAAGACGAAGAGAACGATGAGCAAGTGCAGGGCGCAATCGGCTCAACCGAGCTTGAAGAGAGGATCCAGTTGATCCTTCCGGAGGCCACTGGCGGTGGCTACTGACAAGGCTGCCAGCCCCACCCGAGGCTGGTCACGCACCGTAAACCTCCTCAATCCGCTGCGCGCGGTCTGGTGGCTGTTCACCAGCGTCCGCTTCGCCATCTTCCTGCTCGGCCTGCTCGCCGTCGTCAGCCTGATCGGCGTCTTAGTCCCACAGGTTCCGGCGAACATCCGCGGCGACGCCGTGTCGGAGGCAATGTGGTTGCACACCCAGGAGGACAATTTTGGGCCGCTGACTGATCCGATGGACGCGATCGGGCTGTTTGACCTTTTCCACCAACGCTGGTTCGCCCTCCTCCTGGGAATCACCGTTGCGTCCACGGGGGCCTATATCGTGAGCCGTTTCCCCGGCGTCTGGACCACGATCACGAGGCCGCGCAAGCGGGTTCCGGACCGGTATTTCGACCTGTCGCCTCATTCCTTCAAATCCGAGACTTCAGTTGAGACTGAATCGCTGGTTGCTGCCCTCAGCGCGCGCCGCTACAAGGTACACGTCGATGCGTCAGAGGACGGGACCCACGTCTTTGCCGACAAGCTCCAGTGGGCGCAGCTCGGCACCTTCCTCACGCACGCCGCTGTCATCATCTTCGTCCTTGCCGCCATCGTCTCCCGAGCGGACGCCTTCTCGTCGGGGCTCTTCCTCGCCGAGGGCACAACCTTGCCCATCTTTGCCGTCAGCGATCCCGATCAGATCCAGGTCCACCTGGAGGACACCTACGCGGAGTTCGCCCCCGACGGACAGCCCCTCGATTACCGCGCGGATCTTGTCATATACGAGCGCGGCGATGAGGTACTGCGCTGTTCATCTACCGTCAATTCTCCCTGCGGTTACGACGGCTACAGATTCCACCAGGCAGCCTATTTCGGCTACGGGGCACAGCTAGAAGTACTCGACATCGCGTCCGGCAACAAACTCTTCGGAGAGACCATTGCCCTGGCGGAACGCTCTCCATCGCCCCGCGTTTCCGTCACTGGGCCGGATGGCGAGGCGCTCCTTAACGAAACCGTCCTGCTGACGGACGCGGCCAGTAACGGCGATACCGAATACCGCGCCGGTCTGGTGCGCGCCTCCGACGGTTCTGCCATCACCTTCTGGCAACCGACCGACGGCGGCGAACTGCTCGTCTTCGAACCGTCCGCCGCCGATGGGAGCATCCGCGCCTCGCTCTCGCCGGGCGAGACCATCGACTCGGGCGGACGCAAAGTCACCTTCACCGGAACGGAGGACGTTCCCTCCGCCGTGGCACAGGGCGTCCCTTTGCCGGAAGGCATCGGCGGCGGGTCAGGAGAGGTCCTCCTTCTCCTCGAAGGCGTGGTCTACGGCACGTCCGAGACTTCATCAGGCGATGGCGTCGCCCCAGCCTTCGCCGGTGACCCAGAACTCACGATCGTCGGTCTAACGCCGCGACCCACGGTCCTGGCACCGGGGGAATCCGTCGAGATCGACGGGCTGAGGTACACGTTCACCGGACAGCGAGAGTTTTCCGGCATCGAGGTGAAGCGTGACCGCAGCGACAACCTCGTCTGGGTCGGGGCCGCGGCCACGGTCATCGGTCTCATGATCACGTTCTGGGTGCCCAGAAGGCGCCTGTGGGCTAAGATTACCGGGACCAGCCTCATGATGGCCGGCCAGGCACCCTGGCACGCACAATTCGGAGGTGAACTCCGGGACATCGCTCGCGAAGCGGGCGCTCAAATCGAGGAGACCAACCAGGCAGAATGATCGCAATATTCGCGCTCGCGATTGAGATCGGAATAGACCCGACCCTTGTCGAAATCGGCAGCATAGAGATCACGTGGCACGGACTGTTTACGGCCCTCGGCGTGGTGGCCGGTGTCGCCATCGCAGTCGTACTCGGCCGGCGCGCCGGCTACTCGGAAGACACCGTTTATAACGTAGCCCTCGCCCTCGTTGTCGGCGGAATAATCGGCGCCCGCGCCCTCTACGTGATCGAGAACTGGGGCGAGTTCGAAGACGACCTGGGAAACATCGTCGCCATCAATACCGGCGGAATTTCCATCTACGGCGCCCTCATCGGCGGGGCGATCGGCGCGTGGCTTTACGCGATAATCGCAAAGGTCCCGAATATCCCTCGGGGGGCCGACATCGGCGCCATCGCAGCCACCGTGGGAATGGCCGTTGGCCGCATCGGTGACGTCATCAACGGCGAGCACTTCGCGAAGACCACAGATCTCCCCTGGGGCATCATCTACACCCACCCAAACAGTCCCAGTTTTCTCCGCTTCGGGCCTGAGGCCGAACCTCAGCACCCTGCCGTCGCCTACGAACTCATCGGCGATCTCTTCATCTTCGTGATCCTCCTGGTGATTTACTACAAAGTGCCGCGGGCGGGCGCTACGTTCTTCGCCTGGGTCTTCCTCTATGGCCTGCTCCGCTTCGCCGTAAGCTTCCTTCGGTTGGACAACGAAATTATCGGTGGCCTCACCGCCGCCCAGGTCATCGCCATCGTGGCGATGCCTATAGGTCTCGCGGGTATGATCTACCTTCTGCGCACCCCCCCGGCGGAGGAGCGCCGCGCCCAACGCAAGCGCCGGGAGGACCAAGACCAGGAGCCGCCCCCGCCTCCCGAACCGCTTGAAGAGCCATCCGCCAGTTGAAGTCCGTTACCCTGTACACTCGCGAAGGCTGCGGTCTATGTACCGAAGCCGAAATCGTCCTGCGAAAACTGAGCGCGGAAATCCCTTTCAGTCTTACCCTCGTAGATATTGATGTAAACATGGAAGCGCACGAGCGGTATTGGCTTAGAATCCCCGTCGTGCTGGTGGACGGCACAGAGGCAGCATCTGCCCCCATAGACGAAACGGCCCTCCGAACGGCCCTGGCAGAATAATCGCCCCCCGCCACCTGTAACACCGAACGATGATCACTTGTTCTCCAATCAAAGGCAATTGTCGATTGCTAATAGTAGTAATAGACTTCTCTGATTGCAGGACGGGAATCATGGTTCCGGAGAAAGGCAGAGAGTTTGGCCGACAACGGTAACCACATCACGAACGGCTGGTATCTCGTTTCCAGCCACGGCTCAGTCCTCTTTTATATAGCCGTCCACCCGGACTGCACCATCAAGCAGATCAGCGAGGACATGGCCCTGACTCAGCGCACTATCTGGGGCGTCATCGGTGACCTTCGCCGCGCTGACATGCTTCGGATCCGCCGCGACGGCCGCCGCCATCATTACCGGATCAACCTGGACGCAGACTTCAAGCACCCCACCCTCAAAGGCCTACCCCTGCGCTTGATTCTCGGCGAGTTGGTGGAGCGCTGTACCAGGCGCGCTGAAACAGCCAGTACTTCCTAACACTTCCCACCACCGTTTCTCAATTGACACTCCCCTTCGGAGGGTGTTAGATTCGCACGTACAAACCGAATACGGACTTATCCATAGAGGTGGAGGGCAACGGCCCTGTGAAGCCCGGCAACCAGTCCCGATTGGACACGGTGCCAACGCCGGCGCCCGCAAGGGGGAACGATAAGGAGCGATTAACCTCTTCTGGCACAGGAGAGGTTCTTTTTTGATGACCAACGAGATCCGGAGACGAATGGCGATGTCCCGGGGTTCCGCTTCCGGCGCGAACCCCTAACCACACATCGGCTGAAAACGTTTCCACGGAAGGATCGATCCATGTCAGACCCGGCAACTTTCGCCAGGAACCTCAGGTGCCGCGAATGCGGCCACGAATATCCGCTCGAAGCCAGCAACGTTTGCGAGTTCTGCTTTGGTCCGCTCGAAGTCTTCTATGACTACGACGCAATAAAGAGCCGCATTTCGCGCCAGCGCATTGAGTCTGGCCCGCCTACCATGTGGCGGTACGCTGACCTTTTGCCCGCCCCCGCTGAAACGGCAGTGGACATCGGCACTGGCTACACCCCGCTGGTCCGCGCCGGCAACCTTGCCCGCGCCCTCGGCCTAAACCACCTCTACATCAAGAACGACTGCCAGAATCCCACCTGGTCGTTCAAGGACCGCGTCGTCTCCGTCGCCAGCAGCGTCGCCCGTGGCATGGAGTACGACACCCTGGCCTGCGCTTCCACCGGTAACCTGGCCAACAGCGTCTCCGCCCACGCCGCCCGCGCAGGAATGAAAGCCTGCGTCTTCATCCCTGCAGACCTCGAACAGGGCAAGATTATCGGCTCCGGCGCCTACGGCCCAACGCTCGTCGCCGTGGATGGCAATTACGACGACGTCAACCGCCTTTGCAGCGAGCTGGGCGACCGCTACCCATGGGCTTTCGTGAACATCAACGTCCGGCCCTACTACGCAGAGGGAAGCAAGACCCTGGGCTATGAAGTCTGCGAACAACTCGGCTGGCGCGCGCCCGACCACTGCGTCGCCCCCATGGCCAGCGGCTCCCTCTTCACCAAGATCTACAAGGGCATCAAGGAGCTCGCCTGGCTCGGACTAATCGGCTGGAACGCGACGCGTATGAGCGGCACGCAGGCGCTGGGATGTTCGCCAATCGCCGAGGCGTGGGATAGGGGCAGCTTCAACATCCGCCCCCAAAAGCCCGATACCATCGCAAAATCGCTGGCGATTGGCAACCCGGCGGACGGATACTACGCTCTGAAGACGATGAAGGACACCAACGGTTCGGCCGTGGCGATTCCGGACGATGAAGTGGTAGCAGGGATCCAGCTACTGGCCGAAACCGAGGGTATATTTGCCGAGACCGCGGGAGGCGTCGTCATCGGCGGCCTCAAGCGTCTCGTCGAGGCCGGCAATGTGCACCCCGATGAGGTCGTTGTGGCCTTCATCACCGGGGCCGGGCTTAAGACCCAGGAGGCGATAGCGCCGGCCCTCAAGCCGGTCCTCACCATCCAGCCAACGATCGAAGCTTTCGAACACGCCTACGCGGTGCGCACCCCGGTTGCCGCCGGAGAGGCAGGATAGGATAAAGAAAATGACCAGGCAGAGAGTGAAATTTACGTTTGTCGAAGAACTGATCAAAGAGCCGGTGATCTGGAAACTCGGCCGCGAGTTCGAGATCGTCACCAACATCCGCCGCGCCGACGTAACGGACCAGCGCGGGTGGGTCGTCCTTGAACTGGACGGCGAAAGCGACGAAATTGACCGCGGGCTGGACTGGGTCCGAAGCCAGGGTGTCCGCATAGACCCCGTCTACGAAGATGTAGTGGAAGGATAATCGATGGCAGTCACGGTACGGATACCGACCCCGCTCAGGAAACTCACCAACGAGCAGGACATCGTCGAAGGATCGGGCGAGACACTGGCCGAGATGATCGAAGGCCTCGAGTCGTCGTTTCCCGGGCTTAAGGAGCGGCTCTGCGACGACACCGGGGACCTTCGCCGGTTCGTCAACGTCTATGTGAACGGCGAGGATGTCCGGTTCGCAGACGGCGTTGCGACGAAGTTGAACGGTGGCGACGAGGTCAGCATCGTCCCCGCAGTCGCCGGTGGCTCCTAAATTGATACATCAATCAAGAAATATGGCATTGACGTTTTCTTCCAGCAGCCGATAATTGATGTAAAAGAAAAAGCTGCCGCCCCGCTGTCCGTTGCGGCCGGACAAGGAGATGGAGTCCTTTGGACGATACGGCATTCGCTGGTATCCTCAGCAGGAGCCTCGCGCTCATCAAAGCGGGGGAAGATATCGACTCCGTCGTTGCCCGGTACCCGGAAGTTGCCGAGTCACTGTCGGAACTCCTGAAAACGGCCTATAACCTGGGGTCCGCAGCGCCTCACGCAGTGGGAGTGCCACACGATTTTCTGCTCAACCTCGGCCAGCAACTAAGAGCCTAGCTCCCACCTATGGACCGCGCAGCCCTTCTCGAACTCAGTGACTAGCTCGAGTGGGCCTGGATCCAGTACGCAGCCCCGATTGAAGCCGCAGGCACCAAAGCGCTGACCCGGATCGGGCTGGCCCGCCCTTCGCGACTGCTTCGAGCACTTTCTGTCGTCATACGACGACTGGGTCGCGGACCTCACCGGCACTTCGATGATTGCGCCGGATGGGATCACCTTCACTTCGTGGCAAGAAGTCCTCGATTACCGTCAACGTGTCAGGGCCCTGTTTCACTCCTACCTGGACAGCATCGACGACGCCGAACTGCATCGAGTGCGCCCTTTGGACGTGGACGGCGAGCCGATCGAGTACACGCCTGGAGAAGTCCTGACCAACATTCTCCTGCACGAGCGCGGTCACCATGGCGACCTCACAACGCTGATGTACCAACTCGGCATCGAGATTCCCT
Source organism: Chloroflexota bacterium (assembly GCA_036741795.1). GTDB lineage: Bacteria > Chloroflexota > Dehalococcoidia > SM23-28-2 > RBG-16-64-32 > DATKKM01. Next base: position 16,540 of record DAINRO010000031.1, on the reverse strand, counting down.
GGATTGACCACCGCTTTTACGTCATGGCCAAACGTGGCTATAATTGACATCCACCCGCTTATCCACATACAATTCTGACTTACCAGACCGACAAACTCGGGTTCATCGCCTGAGCCGCTCGGAGACGGGAGCAGCGTCATGACCGTAGACGAGAAGCCGTTCACCCAGAAAGCTCATCCCCAGGTACCTGCTGACCTCAAACCAGGGCATGTTTTTGTCACCCTGGAAGAGGAGATCGACAACTACATGGTCGAGGCCCGTCGATTCCGCGAGAACCCGGAGGCGCTCGAGGCCGAATTTACCCCGTTCCGCCTGCGCATGGGCACGTACGGCCAGCGCCAGATGGACATGCAGATGATGCGCATCAAGCTTCCTTACGGCGGCATCAACGCCGAGCAGATGGAAGCCATGGCGGTCATCGCCGAGAAGTACTCCGGTCTCCGCCGCGGCCACATCACGACGCGCGAAAACATCCAGTTTCACTTCGTCGACCTGCTCGCCGCGGAAGACGTTATGCGCCTCCTCGCCAGCGTTGGTCTGACCACTCGCGAAGCCTGTGGCCACACGGTCCGCAACGTCACCGGGTGCCCTTACGCCGGCGTCTCGGATCACGAACTCTTCGATGTCACCCCGTACCTTGCGGCTTACGCTCGCAACATGATCCGCAACCCTATCTGTCAGAACATGCCCCGCAAGTGGAAGACATCGTTCTCCTGCGGCCCGATCGATTGCGCCGGCAGCCCGTTCCACGACATGGGATTCGTCGCCGACGTCCGCACGATCGACGGCAAGGACGTGCGCGGTTTCCGCATCGTCGTCGGCGGCGGCACATCGACTATGCCGCGCCAGGCTGACACCGTCTGGGAATTCGCCACGGCGGACGACGGCCAGTACATCCGCGTCGCGGAAGCTTGCCTCAAGGTCTTCGACAAGGAGGGCGGCCTCCCCAACTTCCTCCGCAAGAACATGAATAAGGCCCGTGTGAAGTTCCTCGTTCAGAAGCTTGGCATCGAAGAATTCCGCCGCCAGGTTGACGAAGAGCTTGCCGAGCCCTGGGCCTGGGAACCCCTGAACATGGAAGCGCTCCTGCAGATCGCACCGGAAGGGCCAACCCCCGGGGAAGCGCCGAACGGCGTCACGCCCGGCCCCGACTTCAACCGCTGGGTCAAAACGAACGTCCAGAAGCAGCGCCAGCCGGGCTACGCGGCCGTGGCGATCACCGTGCCCCTCGGCAACCTGAGCCCGGAGCAGTTCCGTGAGCTGGGCAAGCTAATGAGCCGCTTCAGCGGTGGCAACGCCCGCACTCAGCAGAACCAGAACCTCGTGCTCCGCTGGGTCCGCGAAGAATCCCTCCCTCGCCTCCACTCCGAACTCAAGGCCATCGGGCTAGGCGACCCGGACGCGGACATGCTCGCCGACACTGTCGGATGCCCCGGCACCGACTCCTGCAAGATGGGCATCACGTCCTCCCAGGGCGTCGGCTTCGCCATCCGCGACGCCGCGCAGACCTGGGGCTACGACGATGACCCGCTCGTCCAGAACATTTCCGTTAAGGCCAGCGGTTGCCCCAACGGCTGCGGGCAGCACCACCTCGCCTCTATCGGCCTACAGGGCTCGTCCTTTAGCGCCAACGGCGCCACGATCCCCTGCTTCGACATTTTCCTCGGCGGCGGCGGCTACATCGGCGGCGGCAAGTTCGGCACACGCGTCGCCCGCGTTCCTTCCAAGCGCGCGCCACAGGCTGTGAAGGTGATGATCGACCACTACGTCGCCAACCGGGAGTCCGGCGAGGAATTCGTCGCTTACGTCGACCGGGTCGGCCCCAAGAGCTTCGACGTACTCCTCAACGAGTTCAAGGACGTCGGCCCAGTACACCAGGACATCGAGCTGTACATGGACTGGGGCAAAGAAGAGTTGTTCGAAGTCGTCCGCGGCGAAGGCGAGTGCGCCGTCTAATCAATTAGCGATCAATATCAACCCAAACGGAGGATCAAGAGTTGAAAGAAGCAGTCAGGTACACAGAAGCGGACGTGGAGGCGCTCAACGCCGAGCACGGCTTGAAGTCGGCGGAAGACATAGTCCGCTGGGCGGGCGAAACTTTCGGGCCGGAGATCAAGTTCGCGAACAGCTTCGGCGCCGAAGACGTCGCGCTCCAGCACATCATCGCTGAGGCCGCGCCGAATATCCGAGTCTTCACGCTGGACACCGGCCGCCTGAACGACGAGACCTACGCCGTCATGGACGCGACACGATTCAAGTACCCGGATATCCCTATCGAAGTCATGTTCCCGGATCGCGACAAGGTTGAGGGCCTCACCCGTGAGAAGGGCTTCTTTTCCTTCCGCGAGAGCCTCGAGAACCGCAAGGAGTGCTGTGGGATCCGCAAGGTACAGCCCCTGAAGCGCGCCCTCTCCGACGCCACCGCCTGGATGACGGGCCTCCGCAAGGATCAGGCCGTCACCCGCACCGACACCCCGGCCATCGAGTGGGACGAGGGCAACGGCATGCTCAAGGTGAACCCGCTCATCGAGTGGACCAACGAGGATGTCTGGGAGTACATCAAGGTCAACAAGATCCCCTACAACAAACTGCACGACATGAGCTACCCCAGCATCGGCTGCGCTCCCTGCACCCGAGCCATCAAGGAGGGCGAGGACATCCGCGCCGGCCGCTGGTGGTGGGAGAACCCCGAGTTCAAGGAGTGCGGCCTGCACGAGTAGTGCATCAACCCGTAATCTGCGCATTTCCGTAGAGACGTCCCGGCGGGGCGTCTCTACTGCATCCCGAACGGAGTACGAGCTTTGACCACCGACCAAACAATCGCGCCCCACGGCGGCGCCCTCATTGACCTCCTGGTAACGGGCGCCGAAGCGCAAGAACGGCGCACCCAGGCCGCCACGCTGCCCGTGGTCACGCTCGACTCCCGCACGCTGTCAGACCTCGAACTGCTCGCCGTTGGCGGCTACAGTCCGCTCGACGGCTTCATGACCCAGGCCGACTACAAAGCCGTGGTCGATAGCATGCACCTCGCCTCGGGCCTCCCCTGGTCCATGCCGATTACCCTCGCGATCAGCGCCGACGAAGCGTCGAGCATCAACGAGGGCAGTGATGTCGCCCTCGCCGAAGAGGCGGGGGAGATCCTCGCGGTCCTCACCGTCCAGGAGAAGTTCGGCTACGACAAGGCACTCGAGGCCCGCAACGTCTACCGCACCGAGGACGAGGCCCATCCCGGCGTCGCCGCAATGTACTCCCAGGGCGACACCCTCCTCGGTGGCCCCGTGAAGGTTCTGGCTGTCCCGGGCCACGACGACTTCCCCACATACCGCCTCACCCCCGCTCAGACACGCTCAGCCTTCGCAGAGCGCGGCTGGAGCACCGTAGTCGGTTTCCAGACTCGCAACCCCGTCCACCGCGCTCACGAGTACATCCAGAAGTGCGCGATGGAGATTGTTGACGGCCTTCTCCTCCACCCTCTCGTCGGTGACACCAAGTCCGACGACATCCCGGCGGACGTCCGTATGAAGTGCTACGAAGTCCTGATCGAGAACTACTACCCGCTGGACCGCGTTCTTCTCTCCGTGAATCCGGCCGCCATGCGGTACGCCGGCCCCCGGGAGGCGATATTCCACGCCCTCGTGCGCAAGAACTACGGCTGCTCGCACTTCATCGTCGGCCGCGACCACGCCGGCGTCGGTAACTACTACGGCACTTTTGACGCCCAGCTAATCTTCAACGAGTTCGATCCGCAAGCCCTCGGCATTGTCCCCTTGATGTTCGAGCACTCCTTCTACTGCAAGAAGTGCGACGAGCTGGCCAGCGTCAAGACCTGTCCCCATACGCCTGAGGACCGTGTCAGCCTTTCAGGCACCCAGGTCCGAGACATGCTCACCGGCGGAATCGCCCCGCCGCCGGAATTCTCCCGGCCGGAGGTCGCGAAGGTACTGATCGAGGCCATGCAGGAGCGGGTGACGCCGCACCATGCCATCTGATACACCGGGGAGCTAACGTTGTCCCACGCGGGCGTAACGGCGGCTTCCCGGCCGCACTGGCAGACCGTTGGCTTCGTCGCTACACGGGTCGCTTACAGCGCTGCCGGCCTCTTCATATTCATCCTCGCGCTCCAGTTGATGAAGACCGGCGCCCGCGGCCTCAAGCCGATCCTCGAGGGATTGTCTGCCGACGGCGTGCTGAACCTGCTGGGGTTCGGCTGGCTTGGTTCCTACATCGTCCTCAGCGGATCCCCCGTGGCGGCGATCTCTCTGAGTCTGTTCTCCTCTGGGACGATCTCTGACACCGAGTCGTTCGCGATGATCAATGGTTCGCGCCTGGGGGCGTCTTTCATCGTCTTGTTCATCGGGTTCGTCCTCTGGGTTACGCGCAAGAAGTCCGCCGACGGGCTGTACATCGGCGTCGTTGCGCTGCTGACGGCATTCACGCTCTGGCTGCCGGTCCTGCCAATCGGCGTCATCGCTCTCGACCAGGGGTGGTTCAACTCGATCGAGGTTGGTACGCCCGGCGCGATCAACTCCTTCGTGGACGTCGTTTACGACCCAATCGTTGAGGTCTTCGCCGATAACCTTTCCGACTTCCTGATCTTCGTGCTCGGCGTCGGGATGCTACTCGCCGCCTTCACCGTGTTCGATCGCGCGTTGCCGAACCTGGAGCAGCCGAGCCAGCGAATCGAGAACATCAAGGAGTCGCTGCACCACCCGCTTGCGATGTTCCTCCTCGGCCTCGTGATTACCGCCATCACCCTTTCCGTCTCGATCTCACTGACCCTGCTTATCCCGCTGTCGTTAAAGGGCTATGTGCGGCGGAATGCGATCATCCCCTACGTTATGGGCGCCAATATCTCCACATGGGTGGATACCCTCGTGGCCGCCCTCCTACTCGATACTCCTCGCGCTTTTACGATCGTCTTCACGGAGATGATCGTCGGCGCCGGGATCTCCCTGTTCGTGCTCATCTTCCTCTACAAGCCGTATTCGAACCTCATCGTCACCCTTGCCAACCAGATCACCCACACCCAGCGCGGCTTCGCCGTTTTCATGGGCGCGATTTTCATCGTGCCCCTGGTGTTGTTTCTAATATGAGCGCAACATCCCGGATCAGTCTGGACAATACACTGAGGGGATATGTTAATATTGTTGACAGGGATTGTCAGGAACCGTCATGAGAGTGTCAAGCAAGGGCGACTATGGGATTAGGGCTTTGATCGAGCTCGCGCACCGCTACGGCGAACCTCGCCCGACACAGAGCAGTGAAATAGCGTCGCGCCAACGCGTTCCGGAGTCGTACCTGGAGCAATTGCTAACTACCCTTCGCCGCGCCGGCTTTATCCGCAGCGTCCGCGGTCCACAGGGCGGCCACGCCCTCATCCGCAACCCGCATGACATTCGCGTGGCCGAGGTAGTCGAAGCCCTCGAAGGGCCGCTAGTGCCCATTGACTGCTTGGATGACAATAGCAACTGCGCCCGCAATGGCGGCTGCGCCCAAACCGAAATGTGGTCGGATGTGCGGGACGCCGTGCTCGGCGTCTTGAACGGAGTGACGATTGCCGACCTTGCCGCGCGTGACCGAGCAGCCCAACCTGTGGGATCGCGATATATCATTTAGGAGTTTGCAAGCTATGAACGCAAAGAAGATCGCCGATTCAGTGCTTGACCTCGTGGGCGGCACGCCTATGGTCAGGCTCAACCGCGTCGTGCCCTCCGGCGCTGCTGAGGTCCTCGGGAAGATGGAGTCCCTTAACCCCGCTGGTAGCGTCAAGGACCGTATCGCTCTCAACATGATCGAGACGGCGGAACGCGAAGGCCGCCTCAAGGCCGGCGACACGATTGTCGAGCCGACCAGCGGTAACACGGGGATCGGCCTGGCCATGGTGGCCGCTGTTAAGGGCTACAAGCTCATCGTCACCATGCCGGAGGACATGAGTCTCGCACGCCGCGACCTCCTCGCACGGTATGGCGCCCGCGTCATCCTCACCCCCGCCATTGAGGGCATGACTGGGGCCGTCTACGCCGCGCAGGAACTGCTGGGCAAGGAGGCGCAGGTCTTCATGTGCCAGCAGTTCGAGAACCCCGCCAACCCTGACATCCACCGCCGCACCACCGCCCTCGAGGTGCTCGACGCCACGGAAGGACGAATCGACGCCTTCGTGGCCGGTGTCGGCACCGGTGGCACGATCACCGGCGTCGGAGAAGTACTGCGCGAGAAGGTGGGCAATGAACTCCGCATCGTTGCGGTGGAGCCGACGCGATCCCCTGTGCTCGCGGGCGGCCGCGCCGGCGTTCATGCCATCCAGGGTATCGGCGCCAGCTTCGTCCCCGGCATCCTCAACCGCGAGATCTACGATGACATCATCGCGATCACTGACGAAGAGGCGATCGAGATGTCGCGACGCCTCTGTAGTGAGGAAGGACTACTCGTCGGCATTTCCGCGGGCGCTAACGTCGTTGCCTCGATCAAGGTGGCGAAGGAGTTGGGAGAGAGCAAGCGGGTTGTGACTGTTCTATGCGATACCGGTGAACGATACTTGCAGATGGAGGCATGAGATGACCGTGGCGGCAGCGTCAAACAGGCGCACGAGAGGCGATGCGATGGATGTGACAGTCTATATCCCGACCCCGTTCCGGAAGCTCACAGGCAACCAGACCTATGTGAAGGCGGAGGGAGCGAACGTCGGCGAGGTACTGGACAACCTCGGAGAAAGCTACCCCTCGTTGAAACACATGATCTTCGACGGATCCGGAGAGATCCCCGGTCACGTCAACGTGTACCTGAACAACCAGGAGATCCACGCCCTCCAGGGCAAGGAGACCCCGGTCAAAGTGGGTGACGAGTTGGCTATCATCCCGGCGATCGCCGGCGGTGCCACCGTTCTCACCCCCGAGCAGGTGGACCGCTACTCCCGGCACATCATCATGCCTCAGGTCGGGCCCTCCGGTCAGCGCAAACTCATGGAGGCGAAGGTCCTGGTGGTCGGCGCCGGCGGCCTCGGCGGCCCCGTTGCCCTCTATCTCGCCCTCGCCGGCGTCGGCACCATCGGCATCGTCGACTTCGACATCGTCGACCTCTCAAACCTTCAGCGCCAGGTCCTTCACCAGAACGATGACGTCGGAAAGCCAAAGGCGATCTCCGCCCGCGAGACCCTCAACGCTTACAACCCGGACGTCAACGTCGTCCTGCACGAGACGCCCATCACCTCGGACAACGCGCTGGAACTGATCCCGCAGTACGACTACGTGGTCAACGGCGCGGACAACTTCACGACGCGCTACCTCGTCAACGACGCCGCCTACATGAGCGGCAAGACGTTGATTGACGGCAGCATCCTCCTCTTCGACGGCCAGGCCACCGTCTTCGTGCCCGGCCAGGGCTGCTACCGCTGCCTCTTCCCCGCCCCGCCGCCGCCCGGCATGGTGCCGAGCTGCGCAGAAGCCGGCGTCCTCGGCGCCCTCACGGGCATCATGGGCTCCATCCAGGCCACCGAGACGCTGAAGCAGATCCTGGGCGTCGGTGAGTCGCTTACCAGCCGGCTGCTGCTCGTCGATGCCCTTGCGATGGACTTCCGTATCGTCAAGCTGCGCCGTGACCCGAATTGCCCGCTTTGCGGCGACAACCCGACGATAACCGAACTTATCGACTACGAAGGCTTCTGCGGCGCACCATTCCCTGGTGGGGAAGTGCATGAAGTCGGCGTGGGAGGATCTTGATGGCGGTAGAAGTCCGCGTGACCGGCAGCATGCAAAAGTTCCTCAGGGGCCAAAAGTCCGTGCCGGCCGAGGGTTCCACTGTCCTCGACGTCCTCAATCACGTCGAGGCGGACTATCCCGGGTTCAGGGACCTCGTGATGAGCGATGGGCAACTTCACCGGTTCGTGAACGTCTACCTCAACGATGAAGACGTCAGATACCTACAGCAGTTGGACACCGGCCTCAAAGATGGCGACATTCTCTCCGTGCTCCCCGCACTCGCGGGTGGTGCCGCCTAGCTCGTCTCCTGGATTCTAGCGGTCATGCTCGCTGAATCGGTCCTCGACACCATCGGCAACACGCCGGTCGTGAGGCTGACCCACCTCAGCCCTCCGGGCGTGAACGTCTACGCGAAACTCGAAGGCTTCAATCCCACCGGTAGCGTCAAAGACCGCATAGCCCACTTCATGATCAAGGCCGCCGAAGAGAGCCGCGACCTTACGCCGGACAAGATCGTCCTCGAGCCCACCAGCGGCAACACCGGCATCAGCCTCGCCATGGTCTGCCGCGCGAAAGGATACCGCCTTCTCTGCGTTCTCCCGGATAACGTCACTGAAGAGCGCGAGTCGTTACTCCGAGCATTCGGAGCGGAGGTGGTGTACGCCGAAAACGCCACGACTACCAACGACGCTGTCTACAAGGCGCAGCAGATGGTCGCCGAAGATCCCGAACGATATTTCATGCCGTACCAGTACGGGAATGAGAACAACCCCCGCGCCCACTACAACACCACCGGCCCGGAAATCCTCCACGATGTCCCGGATATCGACGTGTTCGTAGCCGGACTGGGAACCGGTGGGACTTTGACCGGCGTTGGTCACTACCTCAAGGACAATCAGCCTGACGTCAAGGTCGTCGCCGCGGTTCCGCACCCAGGCGACCTCGTCCAGGGCCTCCGCGCAATCGAGGAGGGCTTCATCCCGCCGGTCCTCGACGAATCCGTCCTCGATGGCCGCATCGTCGTGGACTCGATCTCCTCGTTCAACATGACCAAAGAGCTGATGGAGAAGGAGGCCATCTTCGCTGGAATCTCCGGCGGGGCCGTCGTCAAAGTCGCAGTCCGGGTCGCAGAACGGATGGAGAGCGGCAACGTCGTTGCCCTCCTGGCTGACGGCGGATGGAAATACCTTTCGACCGATCTCTGGGCCAAGGATTGGGGCGAGCCCCACGAGGAAGTGCAGGGGAAGATCTGGTGGTAGGTTTCATCAGCCGCGCCCTGATGTATGGGCTCATTCTCGGATTGGCATTGTTTGTCGCCGCCACATACCTGCTCGTTGAAACGGGCGGCAGATCGTCCACAGCCGCGGCGCGAGAAGTGGCCATCGTCGACTTAACAACGTCGGCGGACACCTTTGATGGTGAGGACGTCACAACCATGGGTGACCTGTCTTTCAGTGAGGAGCACGGCAGCTACCAGGTGACTGAAGACGGTATAGCGATCGTCATCCGTGGTTACTCAGATGAGGCGATTCTCGCCAGTCTCAACGGCAAGACTGTTCGCGTTACCGGTAGATTCGGCGCCGACGCGGAGAGCGGCACCTACATCGAAGCCAGTTCTGTTATCGAAGTGGTCGAGGAGTAGTGTCTTTCAATCTCCCGCAGGGCTTCGTCGACGAGATAATTGCCCACGCCCTCGAAGATGCGCCAAACGAGTGTTGCGGGATCATAGCCGGTCCTGACGGTAGGGCTGAAAAGCTATACCGGGCAAGGAACGCCGAGGCCAGCCCCTACCGCTACAAAGTGGACGACAAGGACCTCTTCCGGATTTATCGCGAGACCTCTGACAACGACTGGGACTTCATCGCCATCTATCACTCCCACACGGCCAGCGAGGCTTACCCCTCCCCCACTGATGTCCGCCTCGCCTTCTGGCCGGACGCCTACTACGTCCTCGTATCGACAAAGGACCCGGATACTCCAGTCGTGCGCGCCTATCGCATCCTCGACGGAGAGATTAGCGAAGAGGAGATCGTCAGCGACTGACGGATCAGTCGAGCAGGCTGAACACGAAGACGCCGGTGGCGTAATTGCTTCCGGGACCGGAAATGAGCGTGATGAGCAACAGCCAGAACATGAGGCCGGCCAACACCGATGCCGCGACGCTCAGCCGTGATTCCGACTCCTCACTGAACGCAACTCCAATGCCATAAACGCTGTAGAAGAATACGCCAATGATCGAAAGTACGCCGATTGCGAAGCCGATCTCCGGGACGAACACCAACAAGCCCAGTCCGTACGGCGCGTAAGCGAGGAGCGCAACCCGAGCAAACTCCTCCATTTGAACATCTTCGATGTGAAACACTCGAGCCATCAGCAGGTACGTTATGGATGAACCTGCAGCGAAGAGGATGAAGGTGAAGAAAGTCCCCAGGAAGAGCGTGTCGATCAGCCATCCGTCTGGTGTGCTGTCCAGGACTGTGTAGCCGAATAGCCAGGCACCAACGCCCGCGAGGAATACAGCTCCTACAGCCGCAAGGACGGCCAATAGCGTGAAGGATTCCTCGTAACGGAGTTCGTCGAAGGCGCTATCGTCCAGCAATAGCGCCCGTCTTCCGAGATCCCAGATCTCTTCTCGACTCATGCTAGTTTCCGATTAGCAAACCGCCTCCCGGCCGGGAGGCGGGCCATGTTCCATCGCAGCCCGCGCTACATCGCAGCGCCGCCACCCTTCTGCTCCTGCTGGAAGATCAGATAACCTGCCGCAGCCAGTACCAGGACGAGAATGATACCGATGTAGAAACCGAACCCGAGATAGCTGGACTCGTTGAGCAGTTTGAAGAGGATGAACACAACACCGGCGATTCCAAGACCAAGGTGAATCCTCCCCCATGTGATATTAGGATTCCCGAGATCGTCCGGGATCTGGACAGTTGTGAAGGCAGACAGCACCACCTTAACGAAAGCCGCCAGACTCACGAGCACCGCGAGGATCGACCAAATGGCCCCCGGAGACTGCCAGCCGTTCCGAGTTACGCTGCCAACAACGAAATCTACGTCGTACCACGGCAGGAAACTGCAGATCAGGAAGAGTGGTGCCGCCACCAGGATAATCTTCTCCCCGATTCCCATCTTGGCGAACTGCTCACCAAAGTTGACGCTCATCGTGAGGCTCCTTATGAATCGCGCACTGCTCGCGCCGATAGTGGACGTCCGCGCTCGCGGACGGCTGGCTATGTCGAAACTGTTAACGAAGGGGCGTCCAATCAAGTTAACCCACAGACCATAAAAACTGTCTAATCCTTTTGACATTTGCGTTGCCGTTTCCCATCGCATCGACCGCTGATACAGTGGCGCCATGTCCACCAACGATCCGCAACGCGATGTGCTGGCGATTTCCCAAACTGCGGGTCTCACACTGACCGAAGAACGGATCGCCGCGATCGCTGTTGGTGCAAAGACGATCCGCGCTTCCCTGGAGGCCCTCTTTGCCGCCGATTTCGGCACGTCGGAGCCCGCTTCTCGCTTCCGTCCTCCACCGGCCCGATGACTACACTCGCGGACCTTTCGCTCGCACAGGCCGCCGCCTCCGTCCGGGAACGCAAGGTATCTCCGATCGAGCTCGTCGACGCTTGCCTGGGGCGCATCGAAAAGGTGGAGTCGTTGATCAATGCATTCATCACCATAGACCGTGACCGCACCCGCGACACTGCCGTCACGCTGGCCGACGAGGCCGAACGCGGAGAGTTCCGAGGCCCGCTCCACGGCGTCCCCGTGGCAGTAAAGGACATCTTTGACGTCGAGGGGTTGCCAACTACAGCCGCCTCGAAAATCCTCGCGGATGCGAGCCCGGCTCCACGCGATTCAGCGTGCGTGGAACGTTTGCGCGCCGCTGGCGCCATCATCCTCGGGAAGCTCAACCTGCACGAGTGGGCGTTTGGGGCGACGGGCGTCGACTCGCACGTGGGACCGGCGCGTAACGCGTGGGACCTCGAACGGGTGACCGGTGGCTCCAGTTCTGGTTCCGGGACCTCCGTCGCTGCCGGCGAGTGCTTCGCCGCTCTGGGCACCGATACCGGTGGCTCAATTCGCATTCCCGCCTCGCTTTGTGGAATCGTCGGCCTTAAGCCCACTTTCGGACGGATCAGCCGCCGCGGGGTCTTCCCATTGAGTTGGTCCCTTGACCACGTAGGGCCAATGGCGCGCACTGTGGAAGACACGGCGCTCGTATTACAGGCCGTCGCAGGTCACGATCCAGCAGACCGCTCTTCGATCGATGAGCCAGTTCCGGACTACGCAGGCACCCTGTCGAAAGGCCTCTCTGGTCTGCGCATCGGCGTGCCTGACAGTTTCTTCTTTGACGGCCTCGACCCAGACGTGGATTCGGGGGTGCGGAAGGCGATCGGCGTGCTCAAGGAACTTGGCTCGGGGGTCCAATCCATCTCGCTACCTCTCATAGACGAGATGCCAACCGCGCTCACTTGCATCATGCTGCCGGAATCGCTTGCCATTCACCGACGCTGGATGCAGACTCGCCCGGATGACTATTCCGAAAACGTCCGCTACCGCCTCGAACTGGGATCGACGTTCAACGCGGTGGAATACGTGGAAGCCCAGCGGTTCCGGGATTTGGCCGTCGAGCGATGGGCATCGGAGGTGTTCGACAAGGTGGACCTGATTGCGACCGCGTCCACGCTCCGCGCGGCGCCGCTTATCGAGTCGTCTGACCTATCGGCAACGATGGGGCTGATCCGCCTCACGAACCCCCTCAACCTCCTCGGGATCCCCGCGATATCGGTGCCGTGCGGCTTCACCAGGGACGGACTACCCTTCGGCATGCAATTGGCCGCGCGCTGGTGGGACGAGGCCACCGTCCTCAGGGCCGCTCACGCCTATGAACAGGCGAGCACCTGGAAGGATCGCGGGCCGGATCTTAGCGGCGCCTGAAGATCGCCCGGAATATCAGCCAAACGCCAACCACAGTGAGCGCGGTGGTGATGATTCGCGACCAGTCGAGCACTGGCACGAGCCGCGTTTCGTCTTCCGTGATCTCCAACACGCCCACCGGCTGCACACGCACGGATCCACCGCCGCCGCCGCCGCCGCCGATCGCCGATTCTTCACCGTGCCCGTTCGTCGAAGGAGTGGCCGTACCGCCCCCGGCGCCTCCGCCGAACGTGTAGGCCACCGCCGCTACCGGGATTATTGTCTTCTCGCCGATGCGCTTCTCCTCACCATAAACGAGGTCGACCCGGGCCGTACTCCGAATTCTCTCCAGGATCGAGCCGACGATCCCCTCTCCCGTCCATGTGCTGTCTTGCATGTGAACCTCCCTCTGTTGTTGTCCGGCCTTGTGGGGCGGGGCCGGTCGTGTCTGTCACGCCCTGCTGGCGACGATGAGCAACCAGTTGCGGGGCGAAAATTTCAGATCTAGTTCGGCAAAGGCTTCCCGAGCGCCCTTCTTCAACGACTCCGCACCGGCCTCCAGCGGCACTCCCGGCATCACACCCTCGATCCACAAGCTGTATTCGCTAATGCTTTCGAAGCTACTCAGCGGCATCTCAACTTGCATCACTTCTTTCTTCGTGATCTTGAACCCGTTGTCCTCCAGGAGCTGAATATACTCGTCCTCGCTCAGTTGATGCCGGGCCTCCGCCCTGGTCTTGTCCGGCATTATCCCGTAGTTGGTCTTGAGCGACCGGAGCGCCCGAATCATCCATTTGCGATAGAACAGCTCGCTTTCTGGTGGCTCTGCGCCGCGATAAAACGTCGTGTTGAAGGAGAAGGTCCCGTCTTCACGAAGGGTCCGCTTGATCTCTTCCAACACCTGTTCTTTCTCCGGCACCAGGTGAATCGCGTTGCAGAAAAAAACCGCGTCCACCGGGCCGCGGACGATCGAACTCAGCCGCTCGGCGCTGCCCTGCATAAACCGGACAACAGCGCCCCGGATGTTCTCGAGGTTCCTGGTCGCCACTTCGATCGCGGTGGTTGATGGCTCGACCGCGATCACCTCCGCGCCCTCGTTCGCCACCTCTTCGGCCAGCAACCTCGTCACTGCCCCGGTTCCCGCCCCCAGGTCCACCACGTGTTGCCCTCGTGTAAGCCCGGTGAGCGCTACGAGGCGCCGGTTGATCTCCTGGTAGAAGGGATGGGCCGCGAATTTCTCCAGCGTGAACCTCGTCTCATCCGGTGGGATCGGAAGCGCGACAGAATCGTTCATGCACTCTCCTCGATTAATTCGGCTGCTCGGTCGAGTATATGGCAAGAGACTTCATACTTCGTCATCAGAGGCAGTTCCACCCTGTCACCGTTGCGGGTCAGGATAGTCACGCGATTCGTATCGACTGAGAACCCAGCATCGGTCGCCGTAATATCGTTCGCCACGATCAAATCCAGGTCCTTAGACTCCAGCTTTAGCGCCGCGTTCTTGAGCAGGTCCTCACTTTCCGCCGCGAATCCCACCTTGACCAGACCCGGGCGACGGCCAACCTCGGACAGAATGTCCGGGGTCCGCGCCAGCGAGAGGATCAGTCCATCTCGGCCCTCACGCTTGATCTTCTGACCCACAGGCTCAGAAGGCTGGTAGTCTGCAACCGCCGCGGCCATCACGAGGATGCTGGCCTCGCCAATCTCATCGACGACGGCATCCCTCATCTGGGAGGCGCTATTTACGCGCACCACCTTCACGCCGTAGGGATCGGGCAGTGCCGTTGGGCCGGACACCAGCGAAACCTCCGCCCCTCGGTCCCGCGCGGCCTCCGCCACCGCGAAACCCATCTTCCCGGACGACTCGTTGCCTACGAACCGCACCGGATCTATCGCCTCATGAGTCCCACCCGCCGAAACCACCACCTTTCGGCCCTTCAACTCGCCGTTCTCCCCGAGCAGCTTTCGAGTCGCCCCAACGATGTCCTCCACCTCGGACATCCGGCCCCATCCAGTGTGCCCGGATGCCAGCCGTCCTTGTTCCGGCCCCGCGAACGCCACTCCTCGGGTGCGCAATGTCTCGAGGTTCTGCTGGGTTGCTTGATGCTCCCACATCTGCGGGTCCATCGCCGGCGCTATCAGAATTGGAGCAACCGTTGCCAGCGCGGTGAGGCTCACGATATCCTCAGCCAGCCCGAACGCCATTCTGGCCATCACGGTGGCTGTCGCCGGTGCGATGACTAGCGCGTCGGCACGGCGTGCCAGTGCCACGTGAAGTTCCGAGATGTCGGAGCCTGCCTCCCACAGGTCCGAGTACGCCCGGCGACCGGTTACGCTCTGGAACGTGATCGGAGAGATGAACCTCGTAGCCTCCGGAGTCATCGCCACATCCACCGCGGCACCGGCCTGCGTTAGCTTGCTCGCGAGGTCGCACGCCTTATAGATCGCGATGCTCCCGGTCACCCCCAGAACGATGCTCTTGTCGGTGAGGTTGTACAAAGGATCAGCCCTTGTTTAGCTCGTGGATCAAGCGAAGTCCCTCCAGCGTCAGGTCTTGGTCCACCTTGTCGATCACATCAGTCTCTCGCGCAATGATCGCAGAATAGCCGCCCGTCCCAATAACCCTGGTGTCTTCGCCCAGTTCTGCCTTCATGCGCATCACGATCCCTTCGATTAGCCCGACGTATCCGAAGAGGATCCCGGACTGTATCGCAGTTATTGTATTACGCCCGATAGCAGACTTTGGCCGGTCAAGCTCCACTCGGTACAACTTGGCGGCACGGCGGAACAGCGCTTCGGAGGCGATTCCCAGGCCGGGGGATATGGCGCCGCCGAGGTATTCGCCTTCCTTGTTGATCGCGTCAAACACGGTCGCGGTCGTGTCAAGATCTACCACGATGAGAGGTGTGCCATACCTCCGGATCGCCGCCACGGCGCCGGCGACCCGGTCAGCCCCCACTTCCCGTGGGGTGTCATAAAGGATTCTCAGGCCGGTCTTCACGCCAGCCGTCACGTGGAGAGGTGTCGTCTTGAAGTAGCGTCGGCACATCTGGTCGAACGACGGCTCCAGGTCCGGGACCACGCAAGCGATGATTGCCTCTGTCACGAGGTTCGGATCGATCCCTTCGTGCTGCAGCAAACTCAGTGCCAGCACGCCGTATTCGTCGGGCAGCTTCTCCACGTCGGTGGCAAAGCGCCAGGTCGCGCTCAGCCTGTCGTTCTCGTATACCCCGGCGGTGACGATCGTGTTTCCAACATCAAGGGTTAGCAGCATGCGCTTCGTTCTCGCGGGGCGTTCGCGGTAATTATATATTGCGGCCAGCAAGCGTCCGTGAAATGTCCTCTAAATAACCAGTGATTTCTATTGACAACCGTCTATGAAATTTTTTTGTAGTGTTAAGTCAACGGAAACAATTCCTTCTTCGCCGGATGAAAATGCACTCATCTACCATGTAAATCGGTTGTTAACAGGTTGTTTCCAGGGACCCCTGTGGAGGAATCTTGCGGGGCGGTAGGAAAGTCGGAGCAAGTTCTGCCCTGATTAACATAACTCGATTGACGTCCTTGCTTGCGCCCTGCTAATTTCCCTCCAGTCCGCTCCCCAAATTCAACTCACGGAGGCGCTCTTCTCATGGCAGACCCCACTGCACAGCGCGTCTGGGATGCAGCACTCGGCCAGCTCCAGATTCACGTCACGCGACCAAACTACGATACTTGGTTGAAGGATACCCGCGGTCTACGGATCGATAGCGGCTCCTTCGTCGTCGGCGTCCCAACGGAGTTCGTCAAGGAATGGCTCGGCTCGCGGATGCGCGGGCTGGTTTCTCAGACAGTCGGGGGGATTCTTGGTCAGCCCACTGAAGTCTCGTTCGAGATCCTGGCTTCCAACGGAAATGGCTCAGCTCCGGCAGCCACCAACGGAA
>DAINRO010000030.1:0-28145 GCA_036741795.1 Chloroflexota bacterium | reverse complement strand
TCCAGAACAACTTCAACGACCCGACAGGCCTACTGATGCCGATCACCAACGAGGAGCTTTTCTGGGGCGACGCCGGCATCGGCCTCGCCATCATGGGCTCCACGCTTGCTGTCGCCGGCATCGTCGCCAACGGCACCCCTCAGCAGTGGGTGGAGTGGATCCCGCAGTGCTTCGGCACCAAGGAGAAGATCCAGCTCGGCGCCTTTGGGGTCAGCGAGCCGGACGCCGGCTCCGACGTGAGTTCGCTCAAGACCCGCGCCGTCTACAACGAGGCCAAGGACGAGTGGACGCTCAACGGCACCAAGACATGGATCACCAACGGCGGAATCGCCGACGTGCACGTCATCGTCGCCTCCGTCGAGCCGGAACTGGGCTCTCGCGGACACGCCGCCTTCGTCATCCCGCCGGGTACAGCCGGTTGCTCGCAGGGCCAGAAGTTCAAGAAGCACGGCATCCGCGCCAGCCACACCGCCGAAGTCGTCCTCGATAACTGCGTCGTCCCCGGCAGCTGCCTTCTCGGCGGCAAGGAGAAGCTGGACGAACGCATCGCCCGCGCCCGCGAGGGCAAGAGCAGCCGCGTGCAGGCCGCGATGGCCACGTTCGAGGCCACCCGCCCCGCCGTCGGGTCGCAGGCCGTCGGCATCGCACGCGCCGCCTACGAGTTCGCGCTGGACTACGCCCGCGAGCGCAAGCAGTTCGGCCGTGCCATCATCGAGAACCAGGCCATCGCCTTCAAACTCGCCGACATGAAGACGCTCGTCGACGCCTCACGCCTCCTGGTGTGGCGCGCGGCCTGGATGGGCAAGACCGGCAAGACGTTCGAGAGCGGCGAGGGCTCCATGTCCAAGCTGTTCGCCGGCGAGGCCGCCGTCAAGGTGACCGAAGAGGCGATCCAGATCATGGGCGGCTACGGCTACGTCCGCGAGAACCCGGTGGAGCGCTGGCACCGCGACTCCAAGATCTACACGATCTTCGAGGGCACCTCCGAGATCCAGCGGCTGGTGATTGCCCGCGCCATCTCCGGCATTCACATCAAGTAGCCCGAAGAAGCGCATCGAATAAGGGGCGAGCGATGCTCGCCCCTTATTCGTATGTAACGATGTAGACCATGCGCGCGTTCGTCATCGCCTATCTGGCTTCGCTGGCCGTCCTCACGGCAGTTGCCATCGCCGGCAGCGCGCTCCTTTTCACGCAGACCGCCCCCGAAAGCGGCGCCGCGGCAGCCGCCGCGCCACACGCGCACAACCTGGTGAGATGGGAGATCAGGCACTTGCCGGAGAAGTGGCTGTACGAGGTGGGCGATCTTTTCACCGATCCGCAGGACGGCCAGGCGGACGACGACGTGATCCGCGAATACATGGAGTTGGTCAGACGAATCGAGGACCACGAGCGTACCGGTCGCGCCCCGGAGCAGCTCGCAGCCGCACTGAACCGCGCGGCTGACCTCGAGAACCGGGTGGAGGACATCATCGAAGGACGCGTGACGGCAGTCCTGGAGGACGAGGGGCTGACGATCGGCCCGCCGCCTTTCACGGACATGGAGGTGATCTTCCCGCCGGTGGACTTCGAGCTGGATACGTCGCCCACGCTCCTCGTGACCTCGCCGCGTGACCGGATCGAGCGCGGGGACAGCTATCTCCTGTCGCCTGGACTGGACGTTGAGACCGCGACGGACATAGAGGCAGAGTCCGAGGCGGAGGGGGACGAGTCGGCAATCGTCGTGCAGACGGGCGGCGTGGCGATGTACCCGAGCGTGATCAACAGTGGCAAGGACTACCAGGACCTCGTGAACACCGTGTTCCACGAATGGCTGCACCAGCACCTGATCCTGTTTCCGCTGGGGCAGAGTTACCTGGAGGGCGGAGATCCGCGGGTACTCAACGAGAGCGTGGCCAGCGTCGCCGGCCGTGAACTGGCCGCAGAGTATTTTGAACGCTACCCGGATCCGACCGAGCTCCGAAGGGGACCCCCATCGCCAGCGGAAAGCGCTGGGTTTGATTTCCGCGCGGAGATGCGGCAACTGCGTCTCGATGTCGACGAGTTGCTGGCGGACGGGAAGGTCGAAGAGGCTGAGGCGCTGATGGGACAGAGGCGGGACGAGTTCGAGGACCAGGGCGTGTACATCCGCCGTATCAACCAGGCGTACTTTGCGTTCTACGGCTCATACTCTGACGCCGCCGGTTCGATTGATCCGATCGGACCGAAGCTGGAGGAGCTATACACGGCAACCGGTTCTCCCGGCGACTTCATTCGCGCGCTCTACGGCGTGACGTCAAGGGACGACCTGGACGCGGCCCTTGCCGCGATCTCAGACTGAGACGGGAGTGCCCGCCGCTGGGGGCGCCCCGTTACCGCGGTCCACGTCGTAATCGAAGTCCACGACCCTGATGCGCTCGTCCTCCTCGAGGAAGGGGCGCAGGCGACGGATCGCCTGGTTGTGCAGCAGGCTCTCCCACCAGTGGTGCGCTTTGAACCCCGGAAGGATCACGGTGATGCGCTTGTCCGGCTCGGTGCGCTCCAGCAGGTCCATATAGGCCAGCATCGGCGCGGAGAACGCCCTGTAGGGAGAGTCGATGATCAGGAGCGGAACGTCCGGCGCTACCCGCTCCCACTGCTCCTTGAAGTCCTCCGCAGCCGAAAGGTCGTCCGTCAGGTGCACGGCCGTGATGTTGGACGAGATGGCGCGCGCCATGCCGATGGCGCCCACCGTCACCTTGTTCAGCCCCTCCACCGGCACCACGACGTGGTCCCTCGCCGCCTCTCGCGGGGAAGCCGAGGGGACGCCGCGCGATGCCTCGTCTTCCGAGACCGCTACCACCCGCTCGTACCAGTCGTAATGGCGTCGGATGAGGGCGAAAAGAGCGACACAGACGCCCATGAGTGCGATCGAGATCCAGGCACCATCGAGGAACTTTGTGCTGGCAATGATGATCGCTACCAGACCCGTTGAGAGCGCGCCGACAAGGTTGACGGCCAGACTGCTGCGCCAACCCGCCTCGCCTCGGAGGTTCAACCAGTGCACTACCATCCCTGTCTGCGAGAGCGTGAAGGAAACGAAGACGCCCACGGCATACAGGGGGATCAATCGGGTCACCTCCGCATTGAAAACGATCAGCAGGACTATAGCCGAAAGGGCCAGCAGGAGGATGCCGTTGGAGAAGGCGAGCTTATCGCCACGAAAGGCGAAATGCCTGGGCATGAATCGGTCGTGGGCGAGGATGGAGCCAAGTCTTGGGAAGTCGGCGTAGGCGGTGTTCGCTGCCAGAAAGAGGACCATCGCGGTCCCGGCTTGAAGGGCGTAGTAAGCGAGGTTTTCGCCGCCGAATACCTCTTTGCCGAGCTGCGAAAGGACGGTCTCTTCGTGACTGGGTATGATGCCCCAGGTGTAGGCCAACAAGCTGACACCCAGGACGAGAACGGCCAGGATGCCGGCCATGATCGAGAGAGTCGTGCGGGCGTTCTTGCTCTCCGGCGGCTGGAAGGCGGGGACACCGTTCGAGATTGCTTCGACGCCGGTGAGGGCCGAGCAGCCTGAGGAGAACGCTTTGAGGATTAGGAAGACGCTGATGCCCGTGGTAGCCTGGACCTCTTCCTCGTCTACGGGTCCGTGCTCGAAGAGGCCGGCAGGGGCTTCGCCCATGAGGATCTTCGCGAGTCCTCCGACAATGAGGGCGGACATTGCAAAGACGAAGAAGTAAGTGGGCAGGCCAAAGACTGCACCCGATTCTCGGACTCCGCGCAGATTCCCGATGGTGAATATGGCCACAACGAATACTGCCAGCGGGACCTTGAAGTCCTGTACGTCCGGGAAAGCAGACGTGATCGCCGCCACGCCCGCGGCCACGCTGACCGAAACCGTCAGGATGTAGTCGACCATTAGCGCACCGGCGGCGGTCAGACCGGGGCCGCTGCCGAGGTTCTCGTGGGCAACGATGTACGCTCCTCCGCCGTTGGGATACGCCTTTATAGTCTGACGGTAGGAGATGGTGACGATGCCGAGGAGAATCACGATGGCGACGGCGATGGGGAAAGAGTAGACGAGGGCGGCGGCGCCCCCGGCGGCGAGAGCGAGAAGCGTCTCCTCTGGGCCGTAGGCCGACGACGACAGGGCGTCCGAGGAAAAGACGGGGAGCGCACGGAACTTTGTCAGGCGTTCGTGAATCGCCTGGGAGGACGCGAAGGGATTGCCGAGTACGACACCCTTCACCGATTGCACGATCCGCTCCAGCCCCGTTACGGGCTTGCTGGCCTGCCGCGTAGCCGTGATCACGTGCGGCGCCGACCGCTCGAACCGGCGTTGACCCGGAACGACGCGCAAGTAAGGGCTGCGCGACGTGGCGCCGTACCGGACTTCCCTAAGCTCAAGTTCTAGGCCGGATGCCCGTGAGCCACGTTCCTGACGGGGTACGACAATACGCTCACGTTCTGAGGACGGTTGGGCGTCCTGCTCCGGGGGTTCAGCTTGTGGAGGCTGACCCGGAGGGGGCGAGGGTTCGGCCGCTGGTTCCGCCTTGCCGTCCTCGATGGGCTGGCGTGGACGGCGGTAGAACTTGGATTTCGGCCGCTGATTCTCCACTTGGTGCGATTCAGGCTAGCATCGCAGGAACCATGCCGCCAGAGTCACCGTGATGTGTGCTGTCAGCCGCCGACGCCTGGAATGACCAAGACAGTCCCCGGCGTAAGCGGCGTATCTACCGTGATCCCGTTCAAGATCGCGAGATCACTGGGGTCAACACCAAAGTTCGCAGCCACACTTGTCACAGTATCGCCTGCTTGCGTCGTGTAATAGAACACGCTGGGAGTCGTGGCCGTGGGTGCCGGAGTCGGCGCTTCGGTCGGGACCGGCGTTGGCGGCGGCGTCGCCGTGGGTGCCGCGGTCGGAGCCGCGGTAGGGAACGTCGGACCGCGCGGCGTCGGCGACGCGGTTGGACCACCGGGAATACCGGAGGGGCCACGGCAGGCGCCCGCCTTTACCGTCGGCGTGTCGCGTTTGAATGGTTCCTTGCGCCCGCCACAGGAAAGGAACACCACCGACTCGGGTGGCTTGAACTCGCTCTTTGGTATCGCGAGATACTTGTGCGCCTCGGTCCCAAAGCGCTGCCAGATGGGGCCCACGCCGACAGAGGAGAAGGTGCCCGGCGCCATCGGCGTGTTGTCGGCGTTGCCCATCCAGACGCCAATCGCCAGGTCCGGCGTGTAGCCCATGACGACGCCATCGCGGAAGTCTTCGCTGGTGCCGGTCTTGATGGCGGCCGGTCGGTCGATAGTGAGGCGGCTCCAGTTGATCGCCTCCTTCGAGAGGATATCAGTCACCATGTAGGCGTGGGCGGGGTCCACCACCGGCTCTTCTTCAGGAGCGCCGAACTCGTAGAGCAGGTTCCCGGCCGCGTCGGTGATCTTCAGAACCGACACCTGGTCCAACTTCCTGAAACCCGTGGGTAGGTCCTCGGACGTCGGCCTGCCCCGCATGACACCGTTGTTGGCAAGTACAGCATACGCGAACGTCTGGTCCACCAGCTTCACCTCGCACGCGCCGAGGGTGATGGTGGGGCCGCAGTCACCCTGCCTCAGGTCCGTGATCCCCATGCGGTGCGTCAGCTCCCGCATCCGGTCCTCGCCCACGGCCTGCAAGGTCCGGACTGCTGTGGTGTTGACGGACTCGGACATCCCCTTGCGGGCGGTAATCGTGCCCAGGTGGCTGAAGTTCCAGTTATTCACCTGTTTCTTCCCTGTTCCGACGTCCAGGTAGAGAGGCCTATCTTCCACGTACGTCGATGGGACCCAGCCGTCCTCGAACGCCTTGAGGTACGTAAACATCTTCATGCTCGAGCCGTGAGATTGCTGGGAAAAGGCGATGTCCACGCTACCGTCGATGTCCTCACGGGCGAATGCGCGGCTGCCCACGTAGGCAACGATTTCGCCGGTGCCTGGCTTGATAGCGACAATCGAAGAGTTGTGACCCTGGGTCCTGGCCTCGCTCTTCGCTATCTCCTCCTCGATGATCTTCTGGGCCAGCGAGTTCAACCCGAGGTCGAGCGTCGTCGTAATCCGCAGGCCGCCACCGCGGACGACCTTGTCACAGGGGATGCCGCCGGGAGATGCAAACAAGCCGGCCTGGCACATCTTGGTGACCTGGTCCTCTACGAAATACACGAAATGGGGGGCCTGGATGTCGAACGTCGTTTCGATGTAATTGAGTGGCTCGACTTTCGCAGCCTCGATCTGTTCCTGCGTGATCGTGACCAGGGGCAAAGCCGGGTCCACGGGGCTCTTGATTGAGTTGACCTCGTCCATGTGCTGGCTTACGAGGTCCAGGACTTGCAATTGCCTTGCCTTCGCCCGGTCACGGCCATCTACCGTCGCGGGGTCCGCATCGAAGTCGACAGGGTTGTAGAAGGAAGGGGCCTGGGGTATGCCGGCCAGCAGGGCAGCCTCGGCGAGAGTCAGGTCCTTCGCCGCCTTGCCGAAGTACCGCTCCGCCGCTTCTTCCACGCCGTGGATGATTCCGCCGTACGCGATCTGGTTGAGATACCACTCCATGATCTGGTGATCGTCATACTTGCGCTTGAGTTCCAGCGCGATCACCGTCTCTTTTATCTTGCGCTCGGCGGTCCGAGGCGCCAAACCCTGGGCGTCGCGTTCGATGTAGACGTTCTTTGCCAACTGCTGGGTGATCGAGCTACCACCACTACCCTCGAACAGGCCGGGACCGAAGGGTGTCAGGTTTTCCCACGCCGCTCGGGCGAGGCCCCGGAAGTTGACGCCCGGGTTGCTGTAGAAGCTGGCGTCCTCGGTGGCGACGCTTGCCGCGATCATGTAAGGCGAAATCTCGGCGAGGGGGACAGGGTCCCGCAGCCGGCCGTAGGGGTCGACGTACTCGTAGAGTTTCTGCCCGTTCCGGTCGTAGGCGATGCTTTGACCGATCGTCGCCTCAGAAATCACCTCTTCGGGCGGCTTCAGGTCGTTCGCGTAGCCGCGATAGACGAAAAATCCGCTCGCGACGGCCGCGACAGACCCCAGGGCAACCACGAAAATGAGCAGTGTGCCCAGGGCCATCAGCCGGTTTCGGAACGTGCGCCCACGCTGGGCCACGGAATAGCGCGCTCGACGACGGCGCGCTCTGTAAACTTTGTCCAATTAAAACCTCAAATGATCAGGCAAGGGCCTTCGCTCTTACGAAATGCGTACTATTTCCCTTCTAATACAACGAAGTGCGATAGGCCGAAGTTTCTCAAGGGCGTGTTTTCCAGGGGATACAATCCCCAACGCAACGATTTCCCAACGATTCCGTGACCAGAAGCAATATGGTCGAAACCGGGGTAAACGAACGTGTGCAGGCGCGGTTTCAAGCCGGCCTTCCGGTAGACCTTTCGCAGCCGGCGTTTCGAATAAGTCCGCGCGTGCGGGACAAGTTTGTTGCGAACCGGGTCCGGAAGGTAGTTCACGAACGGCACGTTTCCGAAGATATAGCGCTTGCCGACGAAGATCCCGTGTGTCTCGAAGGGGTAGAGCCGGTTCGGGCAGAAGATGACCACCCGTCCACCCGGCGCCAGCAAGCGACGAGCCTCTCGCAGCGTCTCTACGTCGTCGTCCACGTGCTCCAGCACCTCGTGCAGGAGGATCACGTCAAACGTGCCGTCGCGGAACGGCATCCGTTCGCCGACGGCCAGCGCCAGGTTAGGGACCTCTTCGACGCCGCGGATGACGCTCTCCCGGTCGACATCCGTGCCGTAGACCTCGCCCGAGAACTCGCCCAGCCGCCGCACGAACGCGCCCACCCCGCAACCGATATCGAGGATCCGCTTCCCCTCCAGGTCCACCTGCTCAAGCACGAACCCGAGCCTCCGCTCAAGTCCGCGTGTCCAGACCTGGCTCGGATGGCCCCGAATCGCGCGCCTGTCCGTTGTACCTTCCGGAACGTGGGTTGTCGTCACGCCCTCAGGGTACCAACGCCGCCACCGTGGCGAAACCTGGGCGTTGGTTCCCTCACCTTCGCGCCTGTTCCATAATCAACCCATGCCCCTGACGAACGCCGAAGTCCGCCACCTCGCCACCCTCGCCCGCCTCGGGTTGACCGACGACGACGTCGAGAAGTTCCAGCACCAGCTCTCGGACATCCTCGACTACTTCGCGCGCCTCGCCGCCGTCGACACCGAGCGCGTACCCCCGACTGCCTACCCTCTCGACCTGCACAACATCCTGCGCGACGACGATCCCACGCCACCCCTCGACCCCGAATCAACCCTCGCCAACGCCCCTCGCCGCGAGGGAGAGCACTTCCGGGTCCGCGCAATCCTCGAAGAATAATGCCCGACGACCTCCATTCGCTGACACTCACCGAGGCCTCCGCCCTGCTTCGCAGCCGGGAGGCATCTTCCGTCGAGCTGACACGATCGGCGCTGGAGCGGATCGAGTCGCTGGATCCACAAATCAATGCCTTCCTCACAGTGACCGCCGACCCCGCCCTGGAACAGGCAAAACATGCCGACGAATTGCTGGCGAGTGGTCAGGCGACGCCACTGACCGGCGTTCCCGCGGCAATCAAGGACGTGATCAGCACCGAGGGGGTGCGGACGACGTGCGGCTCGAAGATCCTGGAACCGTTCGTCCCCGTGTACGACGCGAACGTGATCACTCTGCTCAAGGAAGCCGGCTTCGTGATGCTGGGCAAGACCAACATGGACGAGTTCGCGATGGGCTCCAGCGGTGAGAACTCGGCCTACGGTCCGACGCGCAACCCCTGGGCCCAGAACCGCGTTCCCGGCGGCTCCTCGTCAGGCTCGGCCGCCGCGGTCGCATCCGGGATGGCCTACTACGCGCTGGGCTCGGACACGGGCGGCTCGATCCGCCAGCCGGCGGCGCTCTCCGGCGTCGTCGGCATGAAGCCGACGTACGGCCGCGTCTCCCGGTTCGGCCTCGTCGCCTTCGCGTCCTCGCTCGACCAGATCGGGCCCTTCGCGCGCACAGTCCACGACGCGGCCACGGTCTTCGAAGCTATCTCCGGCCACGACCAGCGCGACTCCACCTCGGCGCCTATAGACGTGCCCTCGGTCGCAGACGCGCTTGGAGGTGACCTCCGTGGCGTACGCATCGGCGTGCCTCGGGAGTACTTCACGGAGGGAATGGACGACTCGGTAAGGGAGGCCGTGGAAGCGGCCCTGGCACAGATGGCAGACCTGGGCGCGGAAATCGACCGCGACGTGCGCCTGCCTTCCACAGACCTCGGCGTCGCCGTCTACTACATCATCGCCCCATCCGAGGCCTCAGCGAACCTGGCGCGCTATGACGGTGTGAAGTACGGATACTCGTACCACGACGGCGCAAACATGTGGGAGGAGATGGAGAAGACGCGGCAGATAGGTTTTGGTGAAGAGGTCAAGCGGCGCATCATGCTCGGGACCTACGCGCTCTCCGCCGGCTACTACGACGCCTACTACAAAAAGGCCCAGCAGGTCCGCACGCTGATCCGGCGAGAGTTCGACGAGACCTTCGCCACTCACGACGTGCTTGTTGCGCCCGTAACCCCAACCCCGGCCTTCAAGATCGGCGAAAAGGCAAACGACCCACTCGCCATGTACCTGAACGACGTCTGCACGATCCCGGTGAACATCGCGGGGCTGCCCGGAATCTCAGTCCCTTGCGGATTCGCGACCGCGGACGACGGCGCACGCCTCCCGATCGGTCTCCAGGTGATCGCGAAGCCCTTCGACGAGGGGTCGATGTTCCAGGTGGCCCACGCCTACGAGCAGGCCACCAAGTGGCACAAGGAGATGGCGCCGCTGTGATTCCCCGAACCGTAGCCGAAATCACCACCCCGGCCCTCGTTGTCGATTTCGACGCGATGGAGCGCAATGTCCGGAAGATGGCCGAGTTCTTCGCCGAATCGGACTGCAAGCTGCGGCCCCACTTTAAGGCTCACAAGACGCCGGAGATCGCGCGGCGGCAGCTAGACGCCGGCTCCTGCACGGGCCTTACCTGCGCTACGGTGCGCGAAGCAGAGATCGCGGCGGAATTCTGCGACGACATCCTCATTGCTAACCAGGTCATAGGATCGGACAAATGTGGCCGAGTGGCGGCGATCGCAGGCCGGGGCATCGACATCAAGGTGGCGGTGGACTCGCCCGAGGGTGTGCGGATGATCTCGGAGGCGGCGAGGCAAGCGGGCGCCGAAGTCGGTGTGCTCGTCGATGTGAACGTGGGGATGCCGCGCTGTGGCGTCCAGCCTGGCGAACCGGCGGCGGCGCTGGCGCGGCAGGTATCCGACACGGCGGGCCTCACCCTCCGCGGAGCGATGGGCTACGAGGGCCACGCCGTCGGCATCCCCGACCGCGAGAAGCGCGAGCCGGCGACACTAAACGCGATGGAGAGCCTCATCCTGAGCGTCGAGGCGATCCGCGAGGCTGGCCTCCCGTGCGAGATCGTCTCGGCGGGCGGCACCGGCACGTTCGACATCACCGGCCGCATCCACGGGATCACGGAGATCCAGGCCGGATCGTACGTGCTGATGGACACGGCGTACTCGAAGCTGGACATCCCCTTCGAGCAGGCGTTCTGGGTGCTCGGTACGGTGCTGAGCAGGCCATCACCGGGTCTCTGCGTAGCCGACACGGGCCTGAAGTCGAACACCGAGGACCACGGCAACCCGGGCGTGCAGGGTATCGAGGGCGCTTCAGTGCTGTTCCTCAGCGACGAACACGCGAGCATTACCGTCCCGCCGCAGGCGACGATCGAAGTCGGCGATCGAATCCGGCTGACCCCATCCCACATCGACCCCACGATCAATCTCCACGACGTCATGTACGCGCTTAAGGGCGATGACGTAGTCGAGGTTTGGCCTATCTCCGCCCGCGGGCACGGTGTCCCCCAACCGTAACGTCACAAACACTCGCGCGTTTACGTCGGTAATGACACTGCATTTCCGCTTTGCTAGGATTGCTGAAAGTCTCCGTGGAGGAACCTGTGGCGAAAAGCACGCATAGGACGCGAGAGACCCGCTTCTCGCAAAAGGTCAACTCGATTTCGGCGTCGGGTATCCGCCGTTTCTTCGAGTTGATCGCGAACATGGACGGGTGTATCTCGCTGGGCGTCGGCGAGCCCGACTTCGTAACACCGGAGCGCTATATGAAGGCCGCCTTCGACGCCACAATGGCGGGCGAGACGCACTACACCTCCAACTACGGACTACCCGAACTTCGCGAGGCGATCGCCGATCACCTCCAGAAGCTGTACGGCGTCCGCTACGACCCTCACCGCGAGATCATCGTCACCATCGGCGTGTCCGAGGCGCTGCTCCTCGCTACTCACGCGCTGCTCGACCCCGGAGATGAGATCCTCTGCCCCGACCCCTACTACGTCGCGTACCCGCCTTGCACCACGCTAGCGGGCGGGGTATTCGTTCCCGTTCCTACGCACATGGAGAACGAGTTCCGGGTCACAGCCGCGGACATCGAGGAGCGCATCACCGACCGCACCAAAGCGATCCTCATCGGCTACCCGTCGAACCCCACCGGCGCCCAGATGACTCGGGAGGACCTGGCGGAAATCGCGGACGTAGCCGCCAGGCACGACCTGTTCGTCATCTCGGACGAGATTTACGACCGCCTGAGTTACGGGATTGAGCACACCAGCTTCTCAGCCCTCCCCGGGATGAAAGAGCGGACGATACTCCTCGGCGGCTTCTCCAAGGCCTACGCGATGACGGGATGGCGCGTCGGCTGGCTTTGCGCTCCTTCGGACGTGCTCGAAGCGATGATGAAGATCCACCAGTACATCATCATGTCGGCGCCGACGCCTTCGCAGTACGCGGCCCTCGAGGCCCTACGCAACGGCGAGGAAGACGTCCGCCGCATGGTCGCGGAGTATGACCGCCGCCGCCGCCTGATGGTAAGCGGCGTCAAGGACCTTGGCCTGACACTGTATGAACCGCACGGAGCGTTCTACGTCTTCCCCTCTATTCGCTCCACAGGCATGGATGACCTGGAGTTTGCCGAACGGCTGCTGGACGAAGAAAAGGTGGCCGTCATTCCCGGCTCCACCTTCGGGGACGGGGGAAAGGGACACGTGCGCATGTGCTATGCGGCACCGTATCAACTCCTGGAAGAGGCGCTCGAACGAATCGGACGCTTCGTAGAGCACCACTCCGGCTGATTACGTCAACCCGGGTGCAACGGTCAGTGCACCGGATGCGTATTAGTAGTTAGTGTTAGACCGCTTTTCTCAATACCTCACCCGCTTCAGCAGCCGCCAGCTTATGCTCTTTGGCGGCATCGCAGGCATTGGCCTCTTGTTTGCGAGCGTAGCCGTGGCATCCCTGGTAATGGGCGGCGACGAGCCGGAGGAGCAGCTCAGGGAGGTATGCGAAAGTCCTGGCGAAGACGACGAAGACTGCGACGAACCAACATCCAGTTCCCGCCCCAGGAGTGGGTCGCCTTCGGGCAGCCCGAGCGGCTCACCGACGCCAACGCCAACGAAGAGTCCAAAGCCAACTGCAACGAAAGCTGTTGTGCTCCCGACAAAGGTGCCAACAGTCGCCCCGACCGCCGTGCCTATCACGGCCCCGCCCCCACCTCCGCCCCCGGGCCCTTCGCCAAATGCCTACCGCATCGCACCTTACCTCTCCGATAGCTACCTCGGCTCCATCGGCTCGGTCATCGAGTTCGCTGTCATGCCCGGCAGCCCTAACACCGGAATTGTCGCCAGCCAAAACGGCAAGATTTACAAGGTATCCCTCGACGGCAGCGGATCCCCGCAGCTCTGGGGAGACATTTCGTCTAAGCTCACGGCTGGTGGCGAGGAAGGTCTGCTCTCCGTCGCGTTTTCTCCGGGGTTCGCCAGCAACGGCCGTGTCTTCGTTTACTACACCAAGGGTAGCCCCGCGCCGAATATCCTGGCCCGCTATTCCGGCAATTCTTCAGGACTCAACAACAACTCGGAGAGCATCCTGCTAAGCATTCCCGATTTCGCGGCGAACCATAACGGCGGCCACATCGCTTTCGACAGTGCGGGGTATCTCTACCTGTCCACAGGGGATGGCGGCGGCGGCGGCGACCCGCAGGAGAATGGGCAGAACCTGACGACGCTCCTCGGCAAAGTGCTGCGGCTCGACGTCTCCGGTTCCGGGTACACCATTCCCGCCGGAAACCCCTTTAACGATGGTGGTGGGCCGATCCGTGAAGAGATATTTGCGTACGGGTTTCGCAACCCCTGGCGTATGACGATCGATCCGGCAACGGACCAAATTTGGCTCGGCGACGTAGGACAGGGCACGTGGGAAGAAGTGAACCAGGTTGTGGTCGGCGGCAACTACGGATGGGACTGTTACGAAGGCAACCACGATTTCGAACTGTCCGGGTGCTCCAATACCGGGTACCGCGCGCCCCGACAGGAGTACGACCATAGCTTCGGGCAGGCCGTGACAGGCGGGGTCATTTATCGGGGCGGGTCCCTGCCGGAACTGCAGGGCTGGTACCTGTACGGCGACTTTTACTCCGGACACCTCTGGGCCGTAAACGCCGCCGGAAGTGGCGGGTCTGTCCATCTGACGCAAATGCCTTCCGGTCCCTCGTCGTTCACGCTATTGCCCGACGGAGAGGTTGCAATCGTCAGCTACGAGTCCGGGATATTCCGCTTGACCCGCTGACAGCCGCTGTGACCTGGGTCACACTACACCGCTCCGGCCTCCGCTAAACTGAACCCAGTATGGGAAC
Source organism: Chloroflexota bacterium (assembly GCA_036741795.1). Lineage (GTDB taxonomy): Bacteria > Chloroflexota > Dehalococcoidia > SM23-28-2 > RBG-16-64-32 > DATKKM01. Next base: position 14,439 of record DAINRO010000030.1, on the reverse strand, counting down.
AAGGTTCGATATTCCCGAGGGTGCACGGCTTCGCGTCCTGACCGTGTCCGGGAAGGTCCACGTTACCGGGGAGGACCGAGCGGACGTTGAGATTGACCCACCCGAGCGCCGAATCGAGGCCATTGAGGGCGGGCACATCCTGGAAACGCGCTCGAAGTCCCAAAGTCTCGAGATCCGGGTCCCCACCTGGCTCAATGTTTCCGTTGGCACTATCTCCGGGGGAGTCACTATCGTCGGCCAGGTCGGATCGGTCAAGGTGAACACGGTGTCCGGCAAGGTCAAGATCGCCCGGGCAAACGGCGATGCCGATGTGCGCAGCATTAGCGGGAGTATCAGTATCGAGAAGTGCGGCGGCCGCTGTCGTGCGAACTCCAAGAGCGGCAAGATCAGGCTGGGCCACGTCGTCGGCGCGATCAAAGCCCACACGATGAGCGGAAGCATCGACCTCGGCACCGCCGGGGCAGACGAAGTGGACGTCAAAACGATATCCGGCAGGGTGGAGGTGCTGGTTGATGAAGGCCGGGCGCCGAGGCTACGCTTCCGGACCATCTCCGGACGCACTCACTGCGAATGTCCCCAGGGCTCCGACTTCGAAATTAAGGCCAGCACCATTTCTGGATCGGTCGAAGTCCGGGAGAAATGAAGACGGCCACCCCCCGCGCGAAGGCGCCCGCAGTTGAAGGCGCAGTGGTTTTCACGGACCTGACGGGCTTCAGCGAATTCACGGCAATTCGGGGGGACGAAGCCGCCCTGGAGATGCTGTCCCTCCAGGAGGAATTGATTCGGGACGCGATCGGCTCGAAGGGACGTGTCGTCAAGAACCTCGGTGACGGGTTTCTCCTGTGGTTCGACAACGTCGGTGACGCCGTTGTCTCTGCGCTCTGCCTGCAGGAGAAAATCGACGAGCTACCCTTCGAAGACGACATGCCAATGTGGGTCCGCATCGGCATCAACTATGGCCGCCCGCTGCTGCGCGGCGACGACCTGATTGGTCACGATGTCAATGTCGCGGCACGCATTGTCGATCTCGCCCAGTCCGGAGAGGTCCTCGTTTCGCAGGCGTGCACTGAGAAGCTGACAAGCGAGTTGGATGACGTCTACTTCGATGAAGTCGGCCCCGTCGTTATGAAGGGCATCCCCGACGCCGTCACGCTCTACCGCGCCGTCAGGCTGTGACCGTCAGCGCCACGTACGGCCCGCTGTTGCCCCTGCAAGCCCCTTTACCGGACCCGGCGCACCGGCGATGAACCCTTCGCTGTAAATAGTCGCCTCTGCACCGTCGCGATCGAGGACGAGGCCTCCCGCCTCGCGCACCTGGACGATCCCCGGCGCGACGTCCCAGGGAAAAAGGTAGCTGTGGAAGTACAGGTCGAAGCGGCCGCTCGCAGCGTAGGCCATGCCGAGTGCCGCCGTGCCGATGTTTTGCATCATTTGGACGGCCGGCCAAAGATCCGCCAGCAACCCCAGCATCAACTTCGCGCGGTCGTATTGGTAGCCCATGCCCATCCCCATTAGCGCCTCCGCCAGGGATTCGACGGGCGACACCCGGGACTCTTCGCCGTTCACGAGCAAACCCCGGCCTCGAACGGCCAGGAACTCATCGCCGGTCGCAGGCTGGTGGGTCAAACCCAGCACGGGTTCGCCGTCGAAGCAGAGAGCAATGTTGACGACGAACGACGGGATGCCGCGGGCGAAGTTCGAAGTGCCGTCTATCGGATCGACGACCCATAGCCAGCCTTGATCCCAATCGGCCACCTCCGGCGACGTCTCCTCGGAGAGAATCCTTGCCTCGGGAAAGGCGTCCCTGATCACACCGAGGATCGCTTCCTCGCAGGCCAGGTCCGTATCCGTCACGTAGTTGCCGCGGCCCTTCGCGGTTTTTTCGACTGGATCGCCCCGCCTTAGCGTCGCGAAGCGGGCGAGTGCGATCTCACTCGCCGCGGCCGCGGCAGCACGCGCTACTTCGACGGCCGATTGCCCGGTGGCCGAAACGGGCAGGTCCAGCGGACTACATCCGCTCCGGCGCGGTCATTCCCATCAGGTCAAGACTTCGCGCCAGCACAATTCGCACGGCCGACACGAGCTTCAGGCGGGCTTTCGTCAATGCCTCATCTTCGCTCAGTACCCGGCACTTCTCGTAAAAGTCGTGGAACGCCGTCGCCAATTCCATCGCGTAGTAGGGCAAGGGATGCGGCTCCAGGCTCTGCGCCATATTCTCGATCAACTCGGGAAGACGCAGCATCTTCCGGATCAGCGCCAGTTCTGCCTCTTCCTGCAACAACTGAACGTCGCCTTCCGCGAAATCGAGTCCGCGTTCGGCTGCCTGGCCAAGGATACCGGCGATTCGGGCGTGGGCGTACTGGACGTAGTAAACAGGGTTTTCCGCGCTTTGTTCCTTGGCCAGGTCCAGGTCGAAGTCCATGTGCGAATCGGCGGCGCGGGCAATGAAGTTGAAGCGCGCCGCGTCCGCCCCAACTTCGGCCACCACGTCCCGCAGGGTCACGATGTCCCCGGCGCGCTTGGAGAGCTTCACGACTTCGCCACCTCGCTTGAGGGTCACTAGCTGGTAAATCAGGATCTCCAACCGCTCCGGCTCCAGCCCCAGTGCGGCGACTGCGGCCTTCATGCGCGGAACGTGCCCCTGGTGGTCTGCGCCCCAGACGTCGATCACGCGGTCGAAATTCCGGACGTGGAACTTGTCGTAGTGGTAGGCGACGTCGGACGCAAAGTAGGTTGGCGCACCCGTGGACCGGACAAGGACGTTGTCCTTCTCTTCGCCCAGGGAGGTCGACACGAACCAGGTCGCACCTTCCCGCTCGGTCACGAATCCGCGCTCGCGAAGCACGTCCATCGCCTCCTCGTAGCGGTCGCCATCGTAGAGTGAGCGTTCCGAGAACCAGTTGTCGTAGCGCACGCCGATCGCCGCCAGGTCTTCCTTGATTGACGCCAGCATCGTAGCGATACCGAGGTCGTGCAGTTCCTTTGGCGCCGGCTCCCCGGCGTCGCGCAAGAGCGAGTCGCCGTGCTCGGCCTTAATCGCCACCGCCATCTCGGACATGTACTCGCCGGGGTAGCCGCCCTCGGGGATCGCTACTTCGCGCCCGAAGAGCTGCTGGTAACGGGCGTACAGGGTGTCTGCGAAAACCTGCGTCTGGGTCCCGGCATCGTTGACGAAGTACTCGCGCTCGACTTCGTATCCGGCCGCTGTCAGCACCCTGGCAAGTGTGTCTCCCAGGGCAAGTCCGCGGCCATTTCCGACGTGGATCGGCCCGACGGGGTTCGCCGAGACGAACTCCACCTGGATACGCTGGCCCCTGCCGGCCTCGACGTCTCCGAATTGTGGGCCGGACTTCGCGATCTCCTCCACCTGGGTGGCGAGCCACGCTGGCGCAAGCCGGAAGTTGATGAAGCCGGGCGGAGCGGCGTAGACCTCTTCCAGCCTGTCATCCGACTCGGCGGCTCTGTTCAGTTGGTCCACGATCGCTTCGGCGATTTTCAGCGGGGGCATGCTCGCCGCGCGCGCCAACCGCATCGGCAGGCTGCTCGCGTAGTCGCCATGCTCGGGCCTCTGCGGGCGCTCTATTGGCGTGTGAGGAACGGGCACCGCGGGGAGCGTGCCCTGACCCTGTGCGGCGGTCACCGCCGCTGCCAGGATGGTGGCGATCTCGTCCTTGATCATCATCAGTCTGAAAACAGATACCGCCCCCTGGGTGGGGACGGCTTCAGGGCTAAAGTCTAGCGCGTGAACGAACGGAGTGCTAGGACACTTCCGACGTAACCTGGTCCCACAGTTCGCTCACCCGCACCGCGATAGCCCGATGCTCTGGGGCCTTCAATTCCGGGTCACGTTCCAGCACCAGCATCGCCTCTTTCCGGGCCGCCTCAATCATTTGCACGTTGGAGAGGCTGGCAACGCGCAGATCAGGCATCCCGGACTGCCGCGTGCCGAAATATTCGCCGGGGCCGCGAATCGCAAGGTCCGCCTCGGCCAGCTCGAAGCCGTTGTCAGTGGACTCCATGATCCGCAACCGCTCCTGGTTTTCCGGGGTGGGGCTATCCGTCAGGAGAAAGCAAAACGCCTGCTCGCTGCTGCGCCTGACACGGCCGCGGAACTGGTGAAGCTGCGAGAGGCCAAAGCGCTCGGCGCCTTCGATAAGGATCACGGTTGCGTTCGGCACGTCCACGCCCACTTCGACCACCGCGGTTGACACCAGCACGTCGATCTCGTGGTCGCGGAAGGCGATCATCGTCGCGTCTTTGTCTTTCGCGGACATTCGGCCATGCAGCAAACCAAGGCGAAGGTCCGGGAACACATCGCGCGACAACCGCTCGAACTCCTGGGTGGCTGCGCGTACTTCAATGGCGCTGGACTCCTCCACCAGCGGGCAAATGACGTACGCCTGGCGGCCTTCCGCGATCTTCCTCCTGGCCAGGTCAAACGCCTCGTCGCGGCGGGCAGGCAGCACCCGGAACGTCTTCACGGGGGGCCGACCGGGAGGCATCTCCCTGAGGACCGTGATGTCCAGGTCGCCATATACAGTGAGGGCCAGCGTCCGTGGTATCGGCGTTGCGGTCATCACCAGGACATGCGGATTCGAGCCTTTCTCGCGTAACGCGCTTCGCTGATCCACACCGAACCTGTGCTGCTCGTCGATGACAGCGATCCCCAGGCTCGAAAACGCGACACCTTCCTGGAGGAGCGCGTGTGTGCCAACGACAATGTCCACATCGCCCGAAACGATCGCCGCGACGGTCGCCGCTTTCTCGCTCTGCTTCATGCTCCCGGTGAGCAGGGCGAGGCCAAGCGGGCGTTCAAGGTACTCCGGCTGCAGCGCGATGTACCCAGGGGCTCGTTGCTCGAACCACGGTCCGTCCCGATCTCGCGCCGTCGTCCGGGAATCGAACATTGTCGTTAGCGTCCGAAAGTGCTGCTCCGCCAGGATTTCGGTCGGGGCCATGATCGCCCCCTGGTGGCCGGAGATCACAGCGGATAACAGAGCCGCCGCCGCGACCGCCGTCTTGCCGCTTCCGACATCCCCTTCAAGCAGCCGGTTCATCGGCGTTTCCTTGCCAAGATCCTCGACGATGGCGTCGATGGCGCTGCTCTGGGACCCTGTGAGCGTAAAGGGAAGCGATCCCACGTACCCGGAAAGTACCTCTTCTGGCAGGGCAAGCCGGGGGGCGCCGCCGGCCTCCTGCAACTCCCGCCGTCGCCGGATAACCCCCACCTCGATGTACAAAAGTTCCTCGAACGCAAACCGGTCGATGGCCGCGCGCTCGGCGTCCGCGGACTCCGGGAAGTGTACCTGGCGGATCGCCTCGGCTACCGAGGAGAACCCGAGCCGTCGGGTCATGTCCGGTGGCAACGAGTCATTGAGCGAGTCGGAGAAGGCATCCAACGCCGCCTTTACGGCATCGCGAATCGTCAATTGTGAGAGTCGCTCCGTGGAGGAGTAGATTGGCACTCGCCGCCTCGACGAGAGCATCTCTTCGTCGATGGGCTCGATGACTGGCGCGTCCATTTGCGGGCGTCCCTGGAACGCGGTCACCCGGCCGCTGAGCGCAACTTTGGCACCCTGCCGGAAGCGCTGCGCCACCCACGGCTGATTCCACCAGATCACACGTAGACTGCCTGTCCCGTCGCTGACGATGACCTCGGTGGCCTTGCGCCTCTGGCGGCCGATCGATTTCTGCCCACTCGAAAAGACGGTGCCGATCACCGTCTGCTCCTCGTCGATGACAAGGTCCGAGATCTTCCGAGCCTCGGAGTAGTCGTGGTAGTCACGCGGAAAGTAGTAGAGGAGATCGCGCACCGTGAACACCTGCTGCCGGAGCTTGCCAAACCGGGTCACGTCGGCCTTCCCCACGCCGAGCACCGTCACCGGCGAATCAAGGTTGCCGCGGACAGGGCGAGGTGCCGCAGCGGGCGGCCTGGTTGGTCTTGCTGTTGCGCGGGGCGCCCGAGGCGGAGCAGGCACAGGTGGCGGCGGCGCTTCAGGCTCGCGCCCACGCGCTACTGGCGCTCCACCGTTCGCGGCTCTCAGCAACTCCGCGACGACGCGCTGGCGCTGGATCTTGTGCAGTGCCCGATAACCACCGGGCGGCAGCGCCTGCAGCACCCGAGAGAGTGGGTGGCTGGTGGTGATTCCGTTTTCCTGGAGGTATCGGAGCAGGTACGAGTCAAGGCCGCCGACTACGGCGCTATCTCCGTAGTTCTTCTCCTGTTCGAGCGACAGTATGCGAAGCAGTCCTTCGGAAGGACCCGCCAAATCTCAGCTCTCTCCCTCCAGCACGCCCACTCCCAGCACTCCAGGGCCACCGTGGACGCCGACGACCGGCCCGAGCCGTGTTACCTGGGCCTTCAGCTCCGGCAGTTCCGCCTCCAGGCGGCGTTTGAATTCGTCCGCCTCCACCGCATTCGTGGAGTAGGCGACGCCGATTTGCTCGATGTTTGGGTATGAAGTCGCGATCTGGAACAGTCTGTCCAGAGCAAGCGATCGCGTCCGTACACGCTCCTCGGGATGCACTTCGCCATGCCGGAACGAAAGGATCGGCTTCACCCTCAGCATGTTGCCGAGGAATGCGCGGGCCCGGCCGATGCGGCCACCGCGGCGTACGTACTCCAGCGTGTCGAGCACCACGTAAACGTGCATCCTCGGCACCATGCTCTTCACCAGCTTCTTGATCTCGTCGAAAGTTGCACCGGCGGCCGCGGCCTTGCCGGCGGCCTGGGCCATGAAACCGATGCCCAGCGACACGCTTTCGGAGTCGATCACGTCGATGCGGGCACCTTCATCGGCCAATTGCGCAGCGGCCTGGCTGGCGGCGCTGTGAGTAGCGGAGAGTTTCGACGATAGATGGATCGATATAATCTCGTCTGTCTCCTTCAGCGCCTCCTTGTAGACGTCCAGGAAATCACCGACGGAGGGCGCGGAAGTAGTCGGCAATGGCTTTGCGCTGGGGAGTCTCTCGTAGAAAACGTCGGGCGTCATCTCCACGCCCTCTTTGTATACCTCGTCGCCAAAGACGACGCTCAGCGGCACGACGCCAATCTTGTACTGCTGAAGCCACTGCGGCGCGAGGTCGGCGGTACTGTCAGTCACGATGCGAACGGACAAGCGGGGCCTCCTTCCAACGCGTCGAGTATATCAGCGGACGCGTCAATATCCGGTAAGCCTGTCACCTTTATGTTGATTTGCGGGCCTATTCGACACCGAGGATGTAGTCGTAGTGAGGCTGTCCCCCGAATATGACCTGTACATCGCTTGCGCCTGAGTTGCTGCGAAACGACTCTGCAAGGGCGTCAGCGCCTTCTTGCGTGCTATCCCCCCCGCGGTAAATCGTGATCAGCTCACAGGTGTCTTCCAGGCCAGCGATCGCCGCAAGAGCCACTTCGTCCGCCGAGGTACCGGACTGCTTGAGCACATCGTCGACCACCGCAATAGCCTGGCCCGCCTCGACCTTGACGCCGCCGATGGTTGTGCTGCGAACTGCCTTCGTCACCTCGATCGTGCGCACCGCCAGTAAGGCCGCCGCCATGTCCGTTTCGTTCTCGGCCAGGTCGTGGTCGTAGATGAAGGCCAGCATGGCAGCGACCCCCTGGGGGATCGACCGGCTTCTCACGACGCGAACATTCTTCTTCGTGTGCGGGATGGCCTGCTCCGCGGCCATGATGATGTTCTTGTCGTTGGGTAGGACTATGACGTCCTCCGTCGGACAGGCCTCGATGGCCTCGAGGATCTCGGCGGTGCTCGGGTTCATCGTCGGACCGCCGGATACGATCCGGGCGCAGCCTGTCTCGACGAAAAGTTGGGCGAGACCCTCACCCGATGCGACAGCGATGCAGGATACCGTCTGATCCTCGTGGAGGGGCGCGCCCGTCGCGCCGTTCGAGGCGTCAGCTTCCGTGTGCAGCTCGACAAAGCTTTCCGCCTGGCGGTTCATGTTGTCGACTTTCACCTGTATAAGGGACCCCATCTCCGTCCCAGCGTTCAGCACTTCGCCCGGAGAGTCTGTGTGGACGTGGATGCGCAAGAGCGACTCGTCTCCGACGACGAGAACTGAATCCCCGAGGGCTGTCATCTTCTCGCGCATCGCCTCCACGTCGACAACGGTGCCCTCCACGAGGACCTCCGTGCAGTAGCCAAACAACGAGGACTCCACAGCGTGCTGGCCCTCGAGGACTGAGACCCACTCGGAATCGACTTCGCCGATTCCGGCCGCGTCAGCATCAACCGGCTCACCGCGGAGGTGGCGGGCCATGCCTTCGAGCAGGACTCGTAGCCCCTCCCCACCCGCGTCGACGACGCCCGCTTCCTTCAGGACGGGCAACAGGTCCGGGGTCCGCTGGACGCTCTCGGCGGCCGCCTTCGCCGCGGCTTCGAGCAGCGATCCGACATCGCTATCCATTCCCGCAAGCGCCTCCGCGGACTCGCGGGCAACCGTCAGGATGGTGCCCTCGGCGGGGTTCGTGACGGCGCTATAGGCGGCCTTCGCTCCTTCGTCCAGGGCCGCCGCGATAATGGCGTCATCCACCTCACGTTTGCCCTCCATGGCGCGGGCACAGCCGCGCAGGAGCTGAGAGAGGATCACACCGGAGTTGCCCCGGGCACCCATCAAGGCGCCGTGTGACATTGCCGCCATCATCGCGCCGGCGGAAGTGTCAGTGCAGGAGTCGGCGCCCTCCATGGCGGCGCGCATGGTGAGGAGCATATTCGTGCCGGTGTCGCCATCGGGAACGGGGAAAACGTTGATGGAGTTCACCCGCTCGCGGTGTGCCTCGAGCCAGCGAGTGGCGGCGGAAAAGAGTTCTCTTAGTTGAGGGCCGTTGAGCGCGGTGATCGGCTCGTCGGGCGTCATCTGGCGTCGCGCTGGGACGTGTTCTGTGTGTTGCTCGTGTGGGGCGGGAATGCTACCATGCTCGACGGGCGCATTCTATCAGCGCCCGTTTTCATCGTAAAGGGAACATCATCATGGCCAAGTGTGACGTCTGCGGCAAAACTACTGCCTACGGACGCAATATCCGGCACAAGCACTCCGGGCGCTGGGAGCGCAAGGCTCCGCGCACAAACCGGACGTTCAAGGCTAACGTGCAAAATAAGACATTCGTCATCGCTGGCGTCCCCGTGCGGCTCAAGATCTGCACCCGCTGCATCCGCACGACCACAAAGAACCCCGCCTGATTCCGTCCCATCCGCTCACGCTGATCTCGCCCCTTCCGCTCACCCTGGGGAAACTCGAAAGGTAGAATGGGCCCGTGGCTGACCGCTGGCTGATCGTCGGTCTGGGCAACCCGGGGCCTGAGTACTCCCACAACAAGCACAACGTGGGCTACTGGTGCATCAACCGCCTGGCAAGAGCCCATGGCGTGAAGCTTAAGGCCGGTACCCTTGCCACCGTGGGTAACGGCACTATTAATGGCACTCCCGCCGTCCTCCTGAAGCCTCGCACCTACGTGAACAAGAGCGGCGATGCCGTATCACCGGCCATCCGCAAGTGGAAGATCGACCCGGATCATCTCCTCGTTGTGTACGACGACCTCGATCTTCCCGCCGGCCGCGTCCGCATCCGCCCCCACGGCGGCGACGGCGGCTACAAGGGGTTGAAGTCGATCATTGCTTCGCTCGGCTCCAGGGACTTCCCACGCATCCGCATCGGTATTGGCCGCCCCCATGTTGACGGCGAACCCACCTGGGACCCGGAGCATGTCGCCGACTACGTGCTCAGCGACCCGCCGCCACAACTGGCGAAGACACTCCAGGACGCTGTGTCGCGCGCGGCAAAAGCCATCGAAATGACGGTCGCCGAGGGGTTGGAGGCGGCAATGAACTACTACAACCGCGACCAAGCGTCCTGACCTACTGGTACAATAGAGATCAAGCAAATACGGAAGGGGCCCGGTTCGTCCGCGGCCCCTTAAAGCGTTATTCGCGAGGATCAGATGGACCTATCGGGGCTTTTCCCGGCAATAAACAACCGCGATGAAGTAAGGGCCGTGGCCGAAGGGCTTGACGGCCCTACAGCACGCCTTGTCGCCGGGGTCAACGACTCCGCCAAGCCCGCTTTGCTCGCGTCCCTCCTCCGCCATGAATCGGCGCCGGTCCTGCTGCTCACCGCTCGTCCTGCTCGCGCCGAAACGCTTACCGAGGAGCTGGCCGCCTGGCTCGGAACCGACATCCCCGTACTCCGCTTTCCCGAGCGCGACGCGCTTCCGTACGAGCGGCTGATTCCCGACCCTCTCACCGTCCGGGACCGCCTTGCCGCCCTCTCGGCCCTGCGCGAGGGGCGCCCCGCCGTGATCGTCGCCTCAGCACTCGCCGTGTCCCAGAGGACGCTCACCCCTTCCGCCGCCTCCGCCGAGTCCATCACCCTGCGGACTGGTGACCGCACGAAGATGGACGAACTGCTGCGGTCCGTCGAGCGTCTCGGATACCGCATCGAGCCGCTCGTGCAAGAACCCGGCGACGCCAGCCGTCGCGGGGGGATCGTGGACGTGTTCTCGCCCCACGAGGACGATCCCATCCGCATCGAATTCCTGGGCGATGAGGTGGAGAGCATCCGCCACTTCACGCTTGATACCCAGCGCACGGTACGCACTGTGGACGAGGCACTAATCGGCCCTGCCCAGGAGATCGGCCGAACAGAACCCGCCGGCGATCTCGCGTCTCTGGAGAAGCTCAACTACTCCAGCTGTCCACCCGAGGTGCGAGAGCGATTCGAGGAGGAGATCGCCCTCCTGCGCTCCGGCCTCTCGTTCCGGGACCGAGACTTCTACGTCCAGTTCCTTGCTTCCGCCACAATTCTCGATCACGTCGCTCCTGGATCCCTGGTCATCGTTGACGAGGAGGACGATTGTCGCGCCGCGATCGATGAGGAGGAGACGGAAGCCGCACGCAGCCGATCCGAGCTCGAGGAGACCGGCGACATCCCAAAGGGTCTGCCAAGGCCCTTCGAAAACTGGGCCACCATCAAGTCGAGGCTCGACTCCATTGGGCGCACTCTCATTCTGTCTCGCTGGGCAATCGACGTGGTCAGACCACCGTTCACCGCCGCGCCCGCCTATGGCGGCCAGCTTCGCAAGCTCGTGCAGGACGTCGTCTCCAGCGCGAAGGCCGGCCAACAAACGATGATCGTCTCCCAGCAGGCCCAGCGGCTCTCGGAGATGTTCCAGGAGGAGGGTCAGCCCGCCGCGGTGTCGACCACGCTCCCGGACGACAAGCCGATGGTGGCCCTCGTCCAGGGGTCTCTTTCCGAGGGATGGAAGCTGCCGGATCTGACGGTGCTCACAGACCACGAGGTGTTCGGCTTCGTCAAGCAACGGCGCGCCCAGCCACGTAAGTCCGTAAATCGCGAACTCTTCCTTTCGGACCTGACCCCAGGCACCCTCGTCGTTCATATCGATCACGGCATCGGTAAGTTCGCGGGGCTCATCCACCGCACGATCGACGATACCGAGCGCGAATACCTCGAACTCCACTACGCCGAGGGTGACCGCCTTTTCGTTCCAAGTGACCAGGTTGACCGGGTCACTCGCTACATCGGCCCTTCTGACCGTGCGCCTTCCCTGACTCGCCTGACCAGTGGCGAGTGGGCACGGGCCAAACAACGCGCCCGCCGCGCCGTCGCGGAGATGGCCAAAGAACTTCTTGCGCTATACGCCGCACGCGAGGCCCTCCCCGGCTACGCATTTTCCGCTGACACCGCCTGGCAGGCCGAACTCGAGTCCTCGTTCCCTTACGTCGAGACGCCAGACCAGCTCGCCGCGATAACGGCCACAAAGTCCGACATGCAGACACCGCGCCCCATGGACAGGTTGGTCTGCGGAGACGTCGGCTACGGCAAGACCGAGGTCGCCATCCGCGCCGCATTCAAGGCGGTGATGGACGGCAAGCAGGTCGCTGTCCTCGTCCCGACAACCGTGCTGGCCCAGCAGCACTATGAGACGTTCCGCGAGAGGCTCGGCGCCTTTCCGACTCGCGTCGATGTGCTCTCACGATTCCGAACGGACCAGGAACAGCGCCAGGTCGTCGAGGGCCTCGCCGAGGGCACAATCGACATCGTCATCGGCACCCATCGGCTGATCCAGAAGGATGTCCGGTTCAAGGACTTAGGGTTGGTCATCGTCGACGAGGAGCAGCGCTTCGGCGTGAGTCACAAGGAGCACTTGAAGCAACTCCGGCGGGATGCAGACGTCCTAACCCTCTCGGCCACTCCCATTCCCCGCACGCTGTACATGGCGCTCGGCGGCATCCGTGATATGTCCACGATGGACACTCCGCCCGAGGAACGCCTCCCGATCAAGACTTACGTGTCCGAGTTCGACCAACGGCTGGTTCACGAAGCGATCGTGCGTGAGCTGGAGCGCGGCGGGCAGGTGTACTTCGTACACAACCGCGTCCACAACATCACCAGTATCGCGACGAAGCTCGCCGACATCGCCCCGGAAGCCCGTATCGGCATCGGCCACGGCCAGATGGACGAAAAGGAACTGGCACGGGTGATGACCGAGTTCAGCCACGGACAACTGGACGTACTCGTCTGCACTACCATCATTGAGTCCGGTTTGGACATCCCCAACGTCAACACGATCATCATCAACCACGCAGACAAGCTCGGCCTTTCGCAGCTCTACCAGCTGCGCGGCCGAGTCGGCCGTGGTGCTCACCGCGCGTACGCCTACCTCCTGTTCGAGCGTACCGGCCGCATGACAGACGCCGCCCGCATGCGACTCCAGGCGATCTTCGAAGCGACGGAACTGGGGGCAGGTTTCCAGATCGCCATGCGCGACCTCGAGATAAGGGGCGCCGGCAACCTTCTCGGCGCTGAACAAAGCGGATACATGGCGGCCATCGGTTTCGACCTCTATGTCCGCCTTCTCAACAACGCCGTGGAGCGCTTCCGCGCCCTGCAGAGAGGCGAAACTCCCGAGCCTGAGGCGGACGGACCTGATATCACGATCGACCTTCCCATATCGGCCCACCTCCCTCCTTCCTACGTCCCAGACCTGAACGTCCGACTCGCGCTGTACCAGCGCCTGAGCGCGGCACAGGACGATGAAGAGGTTGCGGCCCTCGCCCGGGAGATCGTCGACCGCTTCGGACCGCCCCCGCCGCTCGCCCGCAATCTCCTGTACGTCGTCAGCGTGAAGACGCTCGCCCGGCAAGCCTCCGTTCAATCCATCATCACTGAGGGCGCCACCGCAGCGATCCGCCTGAAGGAGGGATTCGAGGTGCCGCGCGAGACCTTCGAAGCGTCCGCGCCCCGTGGCGTTCAGACTGGTTCGCGCCTTGTGCGAATTGATCTTGGCGATGACTGGCGGAAGAGGTTGGTGCAAACGCTAGAGTTATTGTCGACTGTAAATCCCGCTCTAGAGCCTTCTCCGGCCTAACGGGGCAACGTCAGACCATCTGTAGGGTTAGGTTATGTCCATTCTCTCTCTCTTACGTCACGCACACGTGCCCATCCGGTTGACAGCCTCTCTCACCGGCGGTTAACCTTGCTCCTCGTGAAGCAATTCACGCGTGCCCGCCCCGACGATCGGGTCGCCCAGCGGGCCACGCTCGCCCTGACCGAAACTGTTAGTCGCCTGGATCGGATCCATATCCTCGCGGTGGTGCTTGCATTGGGCATGACCGCCTACCTCGCGATCGAGCCCAGCCAGAACTGGCTGCTTCTGCTCTTGTGCGGCCTCGCCGCCATCGGAACCGACGGCATCGTTCGCCACAATCCCCGCGCCAACTTCCAGCGTCTCGATGACACCGCCCTCTTCTTGTTCGTTCCTGTGCTGTTCACCCTGGCACTCGGCATCTTCCTCGAAGAAGTCGCCACCGGTTACGCCGCTCTCGCCGTCGGCCTCGCCTCGGTCGTGCCCTACTGGGCGATCCTCTACGGGGAATACGAATCGGTCGACCGGGATGAGCCTGCGTATCACCGGGCGCGCCTGGTTCTGAATATCGCGACCTACGTGGTCGCGTTCCTCTTCTTCGTCGCCATCTACGACTTCGACCTGGACCTCTTCACTGCCGCCTTTGCCGCAGGCATCGTCAGCGTCATGCTCGCGATCGAGGTCCTGCGCGAGGAAGGGATGGAAACCACCCGAACCATTCTCTATGCAATGGCGACTGGCCTGCTCGTCGCCGAGGCCGCGTGGGCCACGCACTTCCTGCCCCTCGAAGCCAGTGCCGCCGCCGTATTCTTGCTGCTCACGTTCTACATGATCGCCGGCCTCATGCACACTTACCTCGCGGACAAGCTCAACCTCAGGGCCGCCGCTGAGTTCGCCTGTGTCGGCGCAGCCGGCGTCGCCATTATCGCCTTCTCCGGAGGGATATAACCCCCAACCTTCGTGCTACGATAGTTCAATCGGGGCGTGGCGCAGTCCGGCAGCGCACCTGACTGGGGGTCAGGAGGTCCTCGGTTCAAATCCGAGCGCCCCGACCA
>DAINRO010000029.1:19297-28222 GCA_036741795.1 Chloroflexota bacterium | reverse complement strand
CGAAGGTCTTGCGCTCGCGGGCGAAGTCAGTGGCGTAAGCGATGCAGCCCTGGGCGAGACCGAGGCCACGGGCGCCGACGACGGGGCGGCAGGTGTTGAGAGTAAGCATGGCCGTCTTGAAGCCGCGGCCCTCGTCGCCAATTCGGAGGCCTGCTGGAACACGGGCGTCCTGGAGGACGATGTTCGCGGTGGGTACGCCGATGACACCCATTTTGCGGTCGCAGCGGGGGACCGAGAAGCCATCGGTCTCCGTGGGCACGATGAAGGCGGAGATGCCAACTCCGTTATCGCCGGTCTGAGCGAAATAGCAGACGAAGTTGGCGACGTCCCCGCCGGAGATGTAGACCTTCTCGCCGTTGATCACGTAGTCGTCGCCATCCCGGCGGGCCCGCGACTCCAGGTTCTGGGCGTCGGAGCCCGTGTTGGGCTCGGTGAGACAGAAGGCGCCTTTGATTGCCCCGGTCGCCGACTTCGCGAGCCACTCGTGCTTCTGCTCCTCCGAGCCGCCGAGGTTGATCGGCTGCGTGGAAAGCGCAGACAGGAGGAGAATGAGTGAGCAGGCGTTGTCGTGCTTCGCCGTTTCCTCGACGGCCAAGGCGAGGGCGAGGAATCCTGCCCCCGAGCCGCCGTACTGCTCGGGGATGGTCAGTCCGAGGAGGCCCGCCTCAGCGAAGACCTGGAAGATGTCCTCCGGGTACTCCCCGCTCTCGTCGAACTCCGGCGCGCGCGGAGCCACCTTCTCGCGGGCGATGCGGCGAGAGGTTTCGCGGATTAGCTTGTGAGTGTCTGAAAGTTCGTAGTCCATGGTTGCCT
Source organism: Chloroflexota bacterium (assembly GCA_036741795.1). Lineage (GTDB taxonomy): Bacteria > Chloroflexota > Dehalococcoidia > SM23-28-2 > RBG-16-64-32 > DATKKM01. The sequence goes on along the minus strand of DAINRO010000029.1, from coordinate 27,409 downwards.
CGGTTTCAGAAATGTTGCATTGCTCATTCTAGCCATCGAATGTGCCACCAGATAGCACGAAACGGGACCGGACTGGCTATACAATGTGCGTGCTGCGCCAGCCCCCCGTTCAGGCGCTGCGGAAGGAGAGCCCGAATGATCAAACAGTTCAGCAACGTTTCGGTCTGGAGCAATGACCTCAACAACCTGCTGCCGTTCTATCGCGACGTACTGGGGCTGAAGACCAGCATGGAGTCCGAGCGGTTTGTGGTCTTCGGCGGCGGTGACGGCCCGGCGTTCTGCCTGGGGTCTCACACTGAGGTCAGCGGAAAGAATAGCGACCCAGCGCGTCACATGGTCGGATTCGACGTTGACGACATCCAGGGGATGACTGAACAGCTGAAGGGCAAGGGCGTTGAGTTCGTCGAAGAGCCGGCCGACCAGGGCGATGGCTTCTGGATCGCAACGCTGAAGGACCCTGAGGGCAATCTCGTCCAGTTGTTCCAGGGGACGCCGCCGACGGCTTAGCGAACTGTCGGACTAATCTGCGGCTGCTTTGTCCGGCGTCGCAGTATGAATATCCCACCTCTGGTGATCCGTCTTCGGTGCGCGTTACGGACTTCGGCGCTTAGGCGCGCCAGGACACTTCGTAGATGCGCACAGGTTCTTCGATGCCCTTCGCGGTGAAGTCGCCGCGGTCGGCGAAGATGAAGTTCTTGCCGGAGCAGAGGGAGCGGACGTTGTCGGAGACGAGGATTTCGCCGCCTTCTGCCCTGGCGGCGATGCGGGATGCGAGGATGACGGTGGCGCCGAAGAGGTCGCCGTCTTCCTCGATGGGTTCGCCGGCGTTGAGGCCGACGCGGACGGAGAGGGGTTCGCCCTCGCGGTCCTCGAAGGCGCGCTGGAGGGCGATGGCGCATTCGACGGCTTTGGTGACAGAGCCGAAGCTCGCCATGAAGCCGTCGCCCATGGTCTTGACCTCGGTGCCGCCGTGGTTCTTGAGGACCTTGCGGGTGATTTCTTCGTGATCGCGGAGGACGGCGCGGCCAGCTTCGTCGCCGAGACGCGACATCATCTGGGTGTGGCCGACGAGGTCGGTGAAGAGGATGGTGCGGAAGGGACCTGCCGACGACGCGGGCCTGGCCTCTTCCCCGTCGCCGAGGAAGTCATCGATGACAGTAAGGTGCTGGTTTTCGCCGAAGTAAACGTAGCCCTCGTCTCCTTCGAGGGCTACGTAGCGCGCGTCCGGGATCTCCGCGGCGACGGCTCGGGTGGCAGTGAACGGTACGAAGCGGTCGCCACGTCGCTGGAGGATGAGAGTCGGCGCCTGGACGCGAGGTAGGTCGGTGGTGATGTCGCTGACGACCTGCTCCTGGAGGTAGGCAATCGTCATCTCCGGGGTGATGGTCTCGCGAAGCATGTTTGACATCCACCGCTGCAGTTCAACGGGCCCTGTGGGGAATATCGCGTTGGCGATGACTCTGCGGGCCATGCTCCAGTTCTCTCCGACGAGGGTCACGAGCCCCTGGATCGTTTGCGGTGGGGCCAGGTCTTCTCCTGCTGCGTAGGGCTGCCAGAGGATCAGACGGGATACACGCTCCGGGTTTTGGGCTGCGTAGCGGATGCCGACCTGCGCGCCATCCGCGAAACCAGAGAGTGCAAAGCTCTCCAGTTGAAGGTGATCTACCAGTGCAGAGAGGTCGCGGACGTGGGCGTCGAGCGAGACGTCTGACACGTCCCGCTGAGATAGTCCTATGCCACGACGGTCAAACCTGATCAGGCGGCGCTTGCCCGCTGCCTTTTCGAGCCAGGGCCGGGTCTGGGGGTCGCTCCAGTTCATCTCGAGGTTGCTCGCCCAGGTAAACACCGATACATGGGGAGGCCCCTGGCCCAGCTCCGCGTAGGCGATGCGGATGCCATCGGAACTGGTGCAGTAGCGGACCTGTTGTTCCATGGCGCGATTGTAGGCGAAAGGCGCGGATAGACGCGATGCGGGGACGGGCCTTATTCGAAGATGGAGGAGACTACTTCTTCGATGGAGCGCTGGACGTCGCGGTCGTCGGTGAGGGCCCAGATTACGGCGACCTGGCAGGCACGGCGGGCGGGGATGCCCTGGTGGATGAGCTTGCCGGCGTAGATGAGGAGGCGGGTGCTGACGCCCTCCGCGAGGCCGTGCTCCTTGAGGTGGCGGACCTTTTCGCCGAGCTTGGCGAGGTCCGTGGCGACGGCGTCGTCGACGCCGGATTCGTGGCCGATGATTCGGGCCTCGAGGTCTCGCGGCGGGTATGTGAACTCGATGGACATGAAGCGCTGGCGGGTGCTGTGCTTGAGGTCCTTGAGAGCGCTCTGATAGCCGGGATTGTAAGAGATGACGAGGAGGAAGCCGTCCCGGGCCTCGATGATCTGGCCGAGCTTCTCGATCGGCAGCAGGCGGCGGTGGTCGGTGAGGGGGTGGACGAGTACGGTGGTGTCCTTGCGGGCCTCGACGATCTCGTCGAGGTAGCAGATGGCGCCGGTCTTGACGGCGCGGGTTAGGGGGCCGTCCATCCAGCGGGTGGAGTCGTTCTCGAGGAGATAGCGGCCGACGAGGTCGGAGGCGGTGAGGTCTTCGTGGCAGGCTACGGTGACCAAGGGGCGGCCTTCGCCCTCGGCGCCGTCTTCTTCGCGGATGACGGTGACGGGCCGGCCGAGTTTGTAGGCCATGAACTCGACGAAGCGGGTTTTGCCGCAGCCGGTGGGACCTTTGAGGAGGACGGGGATCTTCTCGGAGTAGGCGGCTTCGAAGAGCTCGATCTCGTCGTTGACGGGCTGGTAGAAGGGCTCGCGAGAGACGACGTACTCCTCGATTGCGTATTGCTGGTAGGTCTGTTCGGTGGTCATTCGGGCGCCCTTTTCACGATATCAGCATACATTGCTGAGCGTTAGGCGTCCGGTAGGCGCGCTTGCAGTTCGTTCCACCTCTGCCGCGCGATCTCGATCGTCTGTTCCATGGTGCCGGAGGTGTCGATAACGACGTCGGCGCGCTTGACGCGGTCGTCGTTGGACATCTGGGAGCGGATGCGCTCCAGCACCTGCTCCAGCGAAAGCTTGCTGCGTTCGGCGACGCGCTGGGCAGCGACCTCCGGCGGCGCTGAGGTGACCCAGACCTCGTGGGCGAGGTCGTCCCAGCGTGCTTCGAAGAGGATGGCGGCCTCTATGATGGCAAGCTTTTTGCCCTGCTTTTCGAGCTCTTGGAGCCGCTCCCGCATCATGCCCTTCATCCGCGGGTGGACGATGGCGTTGAGCTTGGCGAGTTCCTTCCCGTTGCCGAAGACGCGGGCGCCCAACTTCTTGCGGTCGATCGCCTTTTGGTCGTCGAGGATGTCCTCGCCGAATTCCCGCACGACTTCGTGGTAGGCGGGCCGTCCAACGAGGTAGACCTCGTGGCCGACGGCGTCGGCGTCGACGATGGCAGCGCCCTCTTGCCGGAGGACGTCGGCGACCGTGGACTTACCTGTGCCAATACCACCTGTGAGACCGATAACGAGCATAGGGTTGGAACCTGCGGGAGCGGGTAAGGCGATTGTAGGGGAAATTGGAAATAGTGAATAGTGAATGATGAAGACTGGGAATTGTGCGGTGGATCACTGACGTTTCGCCGGGACGCGTTCTATTGTTGCGGCGAAGGGAGATACGAGATGAACTGCGTGACAATGATCAACCGGTATCCACCACTGGGTTGAGTTGGATTCCGGGGAAACAGTAAGGCGCTCGCCTCAAGGCGAGCGCCTTATTTTTTGGGCATCCTTCATTCGGAATGGCCTTCCGCCTCTCTTCCGCTAATTCTGCTATACAATTAACCCCAATATGCCGAGGTCCGCATTGGGGGCGCGCTCTTGCGGATGACGCGCGCAGAGTTCCAGGACGTGATCCAGCAGGCGCTGGATGAGCTGCCGCCGCAGTTCCAGGACGCTATCGAGAACCTGGACATTCACGTACGTTGGGCGCCGACGCCGTATGAGCGGCGGCGCGCCCGCCTGCGGCCCGGGATGGAGCTGTTCGGCCTATATACCGGCATCCCGCTGACCAAGCGGACGCGCGGGTATTCCATGGTCACGCCCGACATCATCACGATCTATCAGCGAACCCACGAGCGTTACTGCGCCACCGAGGCGCAGATGGTCGAGCAGGCACGCCAGACCCTGCTGCATGAGATCGGCCACTACCTGGGCATCGACGAAGACCGGCTCCACGAACTCGGGGTCGGCTAGGGGGAGCTACCAATGAAGGATATCGACGAGGGAGCACCGGGCGGAGTCCAGTACACTTACGGCGAGAAGAACGCGTTCCTGGCATTCCTCCAACAGCCGCGAATCATGCTCATGCTGCTGGCCGGTTGGTCCATCCTCTGCGTGCTCGCGCAGGCCTTTACAGAAAGCCAGGTGTTTTCGGACACCGATACGGACATCGATGGCCTCCTCGCCGGGCTGACCTTCGGGTGGGAAGGCTTGGCCCTGGCGGCGGTCTACATCTACTGCCTGCGCAACCCGGACCGCTATCCGAAAGTGTTCTGGCTCGCCGCTGTCCATATGGGCGCGCTCACGACCTCGATCATCTTCCATTGGATCTTCACGGGCCTCTTCACGATATCGAGCATCATCGTGCCGCTTGCCGGGACGTTGGTGCTGGACTTCCTCGTCTTCATCCACATCTTCGGGAGTGACGAAGAGGACGAAGTGCTGGCGAAGCCTTAGCGGGCGTCCAGCCAGCGCCGCACGGCCCGTTCTGTCGCAGCGCTCAGTCGCTTGGCCGGATCGCCTCCCGGCTCGGTCGCCTCGACTATCGCCGCCTGAGACGCGACCGACTCCCAGCCCGGTCCCATCGAACCCGGAACGATAATCGCCGGCACTCTCGCTTCGGCTGCGATCGCCAGCACGCCTGCCACCGCCTTACCCCAGCGGGTTTGGCCGTCGAGGCGACCCTCGCCGGTGATCAGTAGGTCCGCGCCCTCCAATCGTTCGCGGAGCCGCACGACGGCGGCCACGATGTCGATGCCGGGCTGGATCTCGGCGCCGAGGAAGGCGACCAGGCCGGCGCCCAGACCTCCAGCAGAGCCGGCGCCCGGCAGTTCGGCAATATCGGTGCCAAAGTCGCGCTTGATGACTGCGGCGTAGTTTGCGAGAGCGGCGTCAAGTTCAGCGGTAATCTCTGCGCTTGCACCCTTCTGGGGGCCATAGACGATAGACGCGCCGCTTGGTCCGAGAAGCGGGTTCTGGACGTCACTTGCCGCGGTCACGTTCACGCTCTTGAGGCGACGATCGAGGTTTGCCGCGTCGATGTGGGCGAGCCGCGCGAGTGCGCTACCGCCGGCCGGGAGGTCTGTCCCGTCTTCGTCCAGCAGGCGAGCGCCGAGCGCCTGCGCCATGCCCGCACCGCCGTCGTTGGTGGCGCTCCCGCCCATGCCGACGAAGATGTTCTGGCAGTTTGCATCGAGTGCCGCGAGGATCAGGTCGCCGACGCCATGAGTGGTGGCAAGGCGCGGATCGCGGTCATGCTCAGGCACGAGCGTCAGGCCGGCTGCTGCCGCCATCTCGATCACCGCCGTGGCATCTCGGAGCAGTCCCCACTCCGCCTCGAGCCGCTTGCCCATGGGGCCGGTGACCGTAACTTGCCTCAATTCGCCGACGGAAGCGGTGATGATCGCTCGTACGGTTCCGGGACCGCCATCGGCCAGGGGGATCTCGACGATCTCGGCTTCTGGGGAGGCGCGGCGCGCACCTGTGGCTATGGCGTTGGCGGCTCCCTCGGCGGTCAGGGTTCCCTTGTACTCCTGTGGGGCCACCACGATGCGTAGGGGCATGGATGAAGAATAGAGCATTGCGCCACTCTGCCATTGACGAATAGAACGCTTGTGCTAATCATGGAGGTGAAGTCAACTAAGGAGGCAGCTAATGCCGGCAACGATGTACAGACCACCCGTCCAGGCCACCCAACTCCGGTTCCAGCTGCTCCGACAGCCACGCTGCCCCGACTGCGGCGGGCCACTCGTTCACGGTGAGGGCTGTGCGACCTGCCCGGTTTGCGGCTACTCACACTGCGGGTAGAAGGCAGGCGCTGGCGCGGCATATCATGACTGTGTGAGCCCTGCCACCAGGAAGAAGCAACCTGTCGTATCTGTCGTTACCCTCGGCTGCAAGCTGAACCAGGCCGATTCCGAGGTCATCGCGCGACAACTGGGCGCCGAGGGCGTGCAAGTCGTTGACCGCGCCGTGAAGGATGCCGACGCATACGTCATCAACACCTGTTCGGTAACACACGTTGCGGACCGCAAGGCCCGGCACGCCGTGCGCAACGCCCGGCGCCTCTCGCCCGGTGCCCAGGTCGTTCTCACGGGCTGCTACGCCGAGACGGCGCCGCCTGACATCGCCGAGGCGATCGGTGCCGACTTCGTGGCCGGTAATGCCGGGAAGCCGCTGATCCCCGAGCGCGTCCTCGAGAAGCTGCGTTCAGCGGGAAATCCCGCCATCGGTTGTGAGCCGCTTGAATCAGGGCGGACCCGGGCCTTCATCAAGATCCAGGAAGGCTGCAGCGAAATGTGCGCCTTCTGCATCGTCCCGTACACTCGCGGCCGCGAGGTCACCCGCCCGATGGGCGAAGTAATTGAGGAGGTCCGGGATCGCGAGGCGGAGGGCTACCTCGAAGTCGTCCTGACCGGCACGCAGCTGGGTAACCTGGGCCGCGACCTCGGCTGGCCGCGGGAGGAGCAAGGTCCATGCCGGCTGCTTACTCGGCTTCTCGAATCCACTTCGATACCGCGTATCCGACTCTCCTCGCTGCAAGCACAGGACATTCACCCGCCGCTGTTGGACCTCTGGCAGGACACGCGCCTCTGCCCCCACTTCCACCTTCCGCTGCAGAGCGGTTCGGACCCGGTGCTGGAGCGGATGCGCCGCCGCTACACGGCGGGCGAGTTCCGCCGCGCGGCTACGCTGATTCGGGAGCGCATCCCGAACGTCGCCATCACAACAGACGTCATCGCCGGGTTCCCGGGAGAGACGGACGAAGATTTCGAGGCAACGGCGCGTCTCTGCGAGGAAATCGGGTTCGCGCAGAATCACGCTTTTCCGTATTCGCGGAGACCTCACACTGGCGCCGAGAAGATGGCAGGCCACCTGCCGCCAGCGCTTCGCCGTGAGCGGCTTGAGCGGTTGCTGGACATCGGCCGCCGTTCATCGGAACGCTTCCGCACCGGTCTGGTAGGACGGCGGATGGCCGTGCTCTGGGAGGAGCGGTCTGGGGGGTTGTGGCGGGGATTGACCCCTAACTACGTGCGTGCCTACACTTCCGCCGACATCGAACTGGGGAATACCATCACGACCATCCATCTGACGGGCTTGCATGAAGACGGCATGACAGGCGATGTTGTTTTGGAATGAACGAACTTAACCGCTTTCTCATAGTCCTCGTTGCCTGCGTCCTCATCGTGCTGATGGCGATTGTCATCTTCCTTGTCTGGACCGCGCCGGACGACGCGATCAATGAACTGCAGAGCGTCGTCGACTTCCTCCGCGACAACAATGAGACTGCCGGGCAACTGATCGTCACTCTCGGCGCCCTCACGGTCATTGTCCTCGCTCTCCTGATGATCATTGTTGAACTGGCTCCCGAGGACGAGCCGAAGGAGCTGCGTGTGGAGCAGGCCGGCGCGACGACAGTAATTCCAGCGGATGCGCTGCGGCTCAGGCTGGAAGAGGCACTATTGAATCTCCCCGAAGTGACGGCCGCGCGGGCGCGGGTGAAGACCAGAGACGGTGGTATCGCTTCCAACCTGGAACTGACTGTGACGCCCCACGCGAACCTGGCAGGGGTTACCCAGGAGGCGACAAGGGTGGTTGTTGATGCGGTACAGACGGACCTGGGGCTTCCGGTCGCGGGCGTGCCCTCCGTGAAGTTCACCTTTGGCGGATCGAAGGTGATCAGGGGAGATACACCGGCAGCGGGACCGCCGGAACCGTCACCACCCGTACTCGCCCCTCTAGACCTACCTGCGCCGACTCCCGCGGCAGTCGAAGAGATTGGAGAACCGGCGCCGTCTTATCCACCCGCCGAGCCGCCTGCTACGACGTACAATCCCGTTGAACCCGACGCGCCCGT
>DAINRO010000029.1:0-19197 GCA_036741795.1 Chloroflexota bacterium | reverse complement strand
GCGGCCATTGAGGCCGAGCCAACGATGGAGCGGGACGAGCCCAATGCCCCTGCCCCAACAGATGTGCCTGCGCCCGGATCGTTTGCCGAGAGGCCACTCGACCGCGAACCTGGCTCCTGACGGCATCAATGGAACTGGACAACGCCCAGCTCAAGTCCGTGATTGAGAGCGTCCTCTTCGTCGCGGAGGGACCGGTCGACCTCAAGACACTGGCGAAGCTGACCGAAACGTCTTCAGACCAGATCGCGTTCTGCATCGAGCAGCTTGCGAGGGAGAGCAAGGGCCGCGGTGTGCGTGTACAACGGACGGGGGACCGGGCCCAACTTGCCAGTGCCCCCGAGGCCGCGCCGTTCATTCAGCGTTTCCTTGGAATCGACGAGAACCAGCGCCTCTCACCGGCTGTCCTTGTGACGCTGACGATCATCGCTTACAAGCAGCCGGTAACGAAGGGGGAAGTCGAGCGCATCCTCAAGAAGAGCTGTGAGTACGGGATCACGATGCTCAAGGCGCGCGGCCTCATCACCGAAGTCGGCCGCGCTGAAGGAGCCGGGCGCCCATACTTGTACGGAACGACATTCAAGTTCCTTGAGCACTTCGGTCTGGAGCGGCCTGAGGATCTGCCGCCGCTGCCGGAACTGGACCTCGCCGCGGCGGTAGCGGCGCTGGCAAAGGAAGAGCAGGCTGAGGGCGTGGAAGGGGAACATGCCCCGGACCTCGAAGAAGCCGGGTAGCGATATGTCCGTGGCGGTTGGGGTTTGCCGGGTTATCCTTCGACTCCCGGAGAATCACTCGCTGAAAGGCAAGCGGCAAGTCATCAGATCGGTCACCACACGATTGCATGGACGCTTCAACGTCTCGGTGGCCGAAGTCGGCAGCAACGATTCCTGGCAGATCGTGGAACTGGGGATCTCCTGCGTCGCGAACGACGACAAGCACGCCGGAGAGGTGTTGGCGAGCGTTGTTTACTTCGTGGAAAACGAGCGGTTGGACGCTGAACTCCTGGATGTCGAAACCGAAGTATTTAGGGCGCTGGACTGATGTTTGCGGCGCTGGACATCGGCAACACCGCGGTCAAGCTTGCTCTCTTCGACAGCGAGATTCTGGTGGCGCGCTGGCGCTTCGCGACCGATACAGAACAGCAGGCGGTCGACTACTGGACCAGATTTCGCAGCGTTCTCATCGCGACCGGGATCGACCCGGCCAGTATCACCGAAGCGGCGATCGTAAGTGTCGTTCCCGACCTCGTACCGGTCATCGCGGACGCCTGCCGCCAGTACTTCCGCTGCGAGCCGTATCTGGTGTCTGCGGCGTCCAACATCCCCGCCGAAACGAAGTACGACCGGGCCCTCGGAGCGGACCGGCTGATGAACGTGGTTGCGGCGGTGAATCTTTACGGCCCTGGCCCTCTGGTTGTTGTGGACCTCGGAACGGCAGTGAAGTTCGAGGCGATTGATGCTTCGGGCGTTCACCTGGGCGGGGCCATTTCCCCCGGCATCGCGATCGCGACCGATGAGCTATTTGGGCGAGCAGCGCTCGTGGCACGTGCCGCTGTTCATCGGCCACATGCGGCGGTCGGGCGCAGTACACAGGCAGCCGTCGATGCTGGGGTCGTGCTGGGTTATGCGGGGATGGTGACGGCGATGATCGAGCGATTCCAGGGAGAGATCGGCGGGACGGCTCGCGTGATCGCGACGGGTGGCTGGGCGGAACGCCTGGCGCCGGAATGTCCATTCGACGAGATGGACGGGGACCTGACCGTGAAGGGCCTCCGGCTGGTTTATGAACTGAACGCCGGGACTACTGGCTGACGGTAATCGTCACGAGATCGCCGGCGCCAACTGTCTCGCCTGTGTCGGGATTCTGGGCGATCACCTGGCCGATAGGGAAGTCGCCTTCGGATGTGCCAACGATGATGTAGGAGGCGCCCGTGGCCTCGATCTGTGCGATCGCTTCGTCGGAGGTGAGGCCGATCAGCTCGGGAAGTGCGGCGGCCGGACCGGCGGGAATCGGCGCCGTCTCGTCCTGTGGCACGAGGGGTGCGTTGCTTACCGCCCCCTGGTTCGTGAAGGCACTCCCACCGTCGTCGTTGCCCAGTGTATAAAGGCCAACAACCAAGAGGACGAGGAAGCCTACCACGGCGATGGCCAGCAGGCTGTTGACGTTCCAGGTCCGGGGCTCGCCCATCTCCGGCAAAGGGTCGAGTACTGGTTCCTCCACGTGGCCTACCGGGAAAAATGGGAGGAGTTCGTCCGGGTTCAGGCTGAGGAATTGGGCGTAAGAACGCAAGAAACCCCGCGCGTACACTGGAGCGGGGAGAATGCCGAAATTTTCAAGTTCCAGCGCCTCCAGGTACTTCCGCGGGATACGAGTCACCCGTTCTGCATCCTCGAGCGTTAAGCTCTTGGCGGTTCGGGCGGACCGGAGGGTTTCCCCGAGGGGTGACGGGGACAGATGTACCTCCTGTATCTGCACGGAGTTGAGTATACGAAACTGGCGACACGGACAGTCAACCCTTACAGACTGTCATGTGGATGATAGGCGGAATTTATCATGACGTTGTCACGATATTGGCATAGCCTTTGGCATAATTAGGCAGAATTATGGGGTTGTTCAAGTTTTTCAAGGATCTCGCCTGGAACAGCGGGAAGAAGTTTTTCGAGAACGGTTGCTCGCAGCTTGCGGCGGCAATCACGTACTACACCGTCTTCTCTATCTTCCCCTTCACGATCTTCGTCGCAAGCCTCGCCGGTCTCATGCTGGATGATGAGGCCCAGGAGAACATCGTGGACGAGATCCTGGAATGGATCCCACTTAGCCAGGACCAGGGGAGGGCGGACCTCGAATCGGCTATCGATGCCCTTTCGACACCGGAGGCCCAGGTCGCCGGACTGATCGGCCTGGTCGTCTTGTTGTGGTCTGCGAGCAGCATGTTCAACTCCGTTCGGCGGGCTCTCAATATTATCTTTGACGACCCGCAATACAGCCGGCCGTGGGTGCCGCAGAAGTTGATCGACCTCGGCCTGGTCCTGGGGCTGGGGCTGTTCTTTGTTGGATCGGTCCTGGCCTCGACGATGCTGACGCTCGCCCGGAACCGGAGCGATGGAGTGCAGTTGCCGGGCGACTCGGACGCCAGCAGCTTCTGGACGCTCCTCGACTATGGGGTGGCGACAACCCTCGCCTTCATGGGCTTCACGCTACTGTACCTGATCGTGCCCAGCCGTCCGCGGCGCCTCGTGGACGTGTGGCTCGGGGCCCTGGTGGGCGCGATCGCGTTCAATCTGGTCGCAGCCGGTTTTGGCTTCTACGTATCGAACTTTACCGACCTCAGCGCCATCTATGGCTCGCTCGCGGCGGTGATGGCGTTCCTGCTCTGGGTATTCCTCAGCGCGCAGGTGATGCTACTGGGAGCTGTGGTGGCGTCCGTTTATCCGCGCGTCCGGGCAGGCGAGTTCAGCCAGGAAAGCATGGGCGGAATGAAAGTCGCCTTTCCGAAGCAGGTGGAAGCGGCTGTGAAGTCGCTGTTTGTGAAGAAGCCTCCGGCCGGTAGCGCCTGAGACGCGACTACTCGACGACTAGAGTCCCGGTCATCTCGTCCTTGTGGAAGTCACAACGGAACGGATACTCCCCTGCTTCGAGCTCAATCGCGATCGTCGCAGTGTCGCCACCGCTGATGATGTTCGGATCCGAGCACGGGTCTTCCTCGCCCGCGTCGCAGGTATCACTTGCAAAGTCCGCGCCCGCGGCCACGTGCATGTTGTGGATCGCCGAGCCGTCGTTCACAATCTCGAACGTCGTCTCGGCTCCGGCGGGCACCGTGACCGTCGGGGCCTGCTCGCCGCCGAACTCGAAGAAGTTGTCGCCCATGATGATCTGCTCCTTGGCGCCACCACCGCCCTCGCCCTCGCCTTCGCCACCTCCGCCCTCGCCACCTTCGCCTTCGCCGCCCTCGCCCGCGTGCTCCCCCTCCGCCTCCGCGTGTTCGTCCTCCTCCGTTACCGCCCAGATCGTGCCGCCGATCAGCGCAAGCGTCGCCAGCACGAGGACACCGCCGATCACCCAGCCCGGTGCCCGCGGGTTCAACGCCAGCCCGAAGGAGATGATCAGCACAGCGATCGCCAATCCTGCTGCCAGCGCGACGGCGCCGTCGCCCCCGAGCTCGAGGTAGATGCGGGAGAGGCCGTATATGACGAGCAGCGAAAACGCGAGGACGCCCAGCGGGATCACCACCGGCAGGATCACGCGGTTCCTGGCCTGCGCCTCCTTCTCGCCAGCGCGGAACGAGGACTCGGTCCGCAGCGCCTCCATATCCAGCACCTGCAGCGTATTCGGCACCAGCAACCCCTCGTGCTTGCGGACGATCGTGGCCGCGTTGGGCTCGCCAGTCTCGTAGCGGACCAGGCTGCTGTCGTCCGTCCAGCGCGTGTCCAGGACGACGAGGACGTTGCCCTCGCTGTTCACGGAGCGGGTGAGGCGGAGTTCGCGGAATCCTTCCTGGCGGCTGAGGAACCGGCGGTGCTCGTCCAGCTCCGCCAGGAGGCCGCCGGGCTGGGCGGCCTCTTCGAGGCGCGTGGCCGGAATCTGGAACAGTATTGTTTGGATGTATTCCATGAAGTTTTCCTGTGCTGCCCCCGGCCGATTAGCGCCCGGGATTCCGTTTGTACGGAATATCACATGGGCATATGAGGGTCAAGGAAAATCGGCCCCCTATAATGCATGCGTCAGGCGCCTGGGTAGTTAGTGTGCCTGATACACTAAGTACACAACAATGAAAACCATCCGCGTCGCCCTCGCCCAGATCAACACCACTATTGGTGACCTCGATGGTAACCGCACGAAGGTGCGCGAGTACGCCGACCGCGCCCGCGAGTCGGGTGCCGATGTCGTCGCCTTCCCCGAGCTGACGGTCTCAGGCTACCCGCCTGAAGATCTGCTTCTCCGGGCACGCTTCGTCGACGACAACCTCGCAGCGCTTGAAATGCTCGCGCCGGACTGCGCCGGCATCACCGCCGTCGTCGGCTTCGTCGACCGGCACGAGGGCGCGCTTTACAATGCCGCCGCCGTCATCCAGGACGGCCGCATCGCCGATATCTACCGCAAGCATCACCTGCCCAACTACGGAGTCTTCGACGAGGTCCGCTACTTCGGACGAGGCGCTGAGTACCCCGTCTATACGATCTCCGGCGTAGGTGTCGGCGTGAACATTTGCGAGGACATCTGGTACGCGGGCGACCCCACAGAGGCGCAGGCCGGCGACGGAGCGCAGGTGATCGTCAACATCAATGGCTCCCCTTACCACGCCGGCAAGCGCGGCGAGCGCCAGGAGATGCTGGCGCAGCGGGCGCGAGACTATAGCGTCGCCATCTGCTACACGAACCAGGTCGGCGGCCAGGACGAACTCGTCTTTGATGGCGGCTCCATGGTCATTGGCGCAGACGGAACGCTCCTCGCTCGCGCGAAGGTGATGGAGGAGGACCTCCTGATCGCCGATATCGAAGTCGGGGAATCACCCACCCCTGGGGCCAGAATTAATTCTGACCATCGCGTGGCGGGGGAGCGGCGGTTCGTCGCGGCACGCATAGAGGCCGAGCCCTCCATGGAGGCCGAGGTCTACAGCGCCCTCGTCCTTGGCACTCGCGACTACCTCGCCAAGACGGGTTTCGAGAAGGCACTGGTTGCCCTGTCTGGCGGCATCGATTCAAGCCTTGTCGCCGCGGTCGCCGTCGATGCCATCGGAACCGAGAACGTCGTGGGTGTAGGGATGCCGTCGCGCTACTCCTCGGAGGGGAGCATCAAGGACGCTCAGGACCTGGCGGCGAACCTCAGCATGGAGTTCACCATCGTCCCAATCGAGTCCGCGCACGCGGCGTACCTGGAGATGCTGGAGAGGCCGTTCGTGGAACTAGGCGGAGGCGACGCCGGCACCGCGGAGGAGAACATCCAGTCACGGATCCGCGGCAACATCATCATGGCGTTGTCCAACAAGCTGGGGTGGATCGTCCTCACCACCGGCAACAAGAGCGAGTACGCGACCGGCTACGCGACCCTCTACGGCGACATGTCGGGCGGCTACGCGGTGATTAAGGATGTGCCCAAGACCCTCGTCTACAAGCTCTCGGAATATCGCAACACCCTCTCGCCTGTTATCCCGGAGTCCGTGCTGACGAAGCCGCCGAGCGCCGAACTGAAGCCAGGCCAGCTCGACCAGGACACCCTGCCTCCATACGAGGTGCTGGACGCGATCATCGAGGAGTACGTGGAAAACGACCGGAGCGCCGCCGAGATCGTTGATCTCGGCTTCGAGGAGGACACGGTCGTACGGACGATAGGGATGATCAATCGTAGCGAATATAAGCGGCGCCAGGCGGCGCCTGGAGTGAAGATCACGCCCAAGGCCTTCGGGCGCGACCGGCGTCTACCGATCGCGCACAAGTACGCCGGGCTCTAAGCCCGCACCGGTGGGATCCGCCCTGCCCAGGGCCGGGCCTCCTCCAGTTGCGACGCGAGGCGGAACAGCAGCCCTTCGCCTCCCGCCTTCGTCGCGAAGTGTGCCCCCAGTGGCAACCCGTCCTTCGTCCAGTAGAGGGGGACGCTCATCGCGGGCTGACCGGTCACGTTCTGAACAGGAGTGAACGGCACGTAGTCGGCAGCCTTGGTGAAGCCGGCCATGGGGTTGCCCGGCTCTGCGTCGAAGTAGCCGAGTGGCGGAGGTGGTGCTGCGAGCGTTGGGGTGAGCCATGCGTCGTACTGTTCGTGGAATGCGGCGATCGTCCGGCCCATGATCTGCAGCATCGTTATCGACTGCAGGTAGGCGGGAGCCGATAGTGCCTTTCCCATCTCGTATAGCGCCCACGTCAGGGGTTCGAAGTCTTCTTCCTTCGGCTTCTTGCCCGTCAACATCGCGAGGCTGTCGATTCCCCAGGCGTTTCCGGAAGCCCAGAGCGCCGTGAATGACGGCACCAGTTGCGCCCCGTTCACCTGGGGCGAAGCCTCGACGACGTCGTGGCCAAGCTCCTCGCAGAGTGCGGCCGCTTCTTTCACGGCGGTAATCGCTTCCTCGTCCAGGGGAGTTCCGAGTGACGTGCTCGTCGCGAACGCAATGCGAAGCCTGCCGGGGTCCCGGCTCACTTCTTCGATGTAAGGGCGCTCCTTGGGCGGCGCGAAATATGGATCGCCGGGCATCGGGCCTTCCGTTGCGTCAAGCAGTGCCGCTGAGTCCCGGACGGACCGTGTGACCGCATGCTCCTGGACGAGACCGCTCTGAATATCGCCCAGTAGTGGGCCGTAGGTGATGCGGGCGCGCGTCGGCTTGAGGCCGAAGAGTCCGCAGCACGATGCGGGAATTCGGATCGACCCGCCGCCGTCGTTGGCGTGGGCGAATGGCACCATCCCTGAGGCGACGGCGGCAGCCGAGCCGCCACTGGAGCCACCGGTCGACCGGCCTGTGTCCCAGGGGTTGCGCGTCGGACCGAAAAGGACCGGCTCGGTGGTCGGGACAAGGCCGAACTCCGGCGTATTCGTCTTGCCCGCGATGACAAGCCCAGCCGCTTTGTACCGCCGCGTCAGCTCGCTGTCGAAGGGCGAGACCATGTCCTTCGCGAATGCTGAGCCCTGTGATTGCGTGACTCCGGCGTAGGACGCCCCCAAATCCTTGAGCAGGAACGGGACGCCTGTGAAAGGACCGTCGGGCAGGGCGCCTGACACGGTCGCCCGGGCCTGTTCGAACATAGGCGTCACGACGGCGTTGAGCTGGGGATTGAGGCGCTCGATGCGCTCCATCGCGCCGTCGACTAGTTCGCTCGGCTTGATCTGCTTCGTCCGGACCAGTTCGGCCTGCGCTGTGGCGTCAAGGAATGCGATGTCGTTCATGAGCGGGGCTCCTCTCGGGTGGTGCCCTCAAGGTGTCACTGGCGAGTTGGGCTGTCAACCCAACAGCGCGGCAGGTGGGCGGGGGAGGGGTGCGCCCGTACGGGGCTCCCGCCCACCTGCGCGGGCGACCGGGGGTGAGGCCGCCCTGATCGGAATTGACGATTAGATGCTCACCGACTCCATGACCTCTACAGCGGTGGTGAAATTCTGGGCGTCGTACTCGCGACGGAGGATGGACATGCGGATGATGTCCCAGTAGCGGCCGTCCTGGTAGTAGTCCTCGCGGGCAAGGCCCTCCTCGACGAAGCCCAGCTTCGTGTAGACGGCGTGTGCTCGGTCGTTGAACTCGAAGACGCCGAGAGTGACCTTGTTGAGGTTCATCTGCTCGAAGGCGAAGCGGACCAGCGTTGCGATGGCGTCCGTGCCGTAGCCCCGGTTCCAGTACTCCTTCTCGCCGATCATGATCCCCAGTTCGGCGTGCCGGTCCTCCGGCCTGCCGTTGTGCAGGCCGCTGTTCCCGATGTGCACGCCCTCGAGCGTGTCGATCGCGAAGCGCGCTTCGCTGAAGTCGGCCGCCTTCGCCGCGCCCTTCGCCCAGTCCTCTTCCCAGGCGAGCGAGTAGGGGTAGCGCGCCATCAGGTTCTGCGTCACCTCGCGGTCGTTGATCCAGCGGTACAGATTCTCCGCATCCGACGGCTCCACCGCCCGCAATCGCACCAATTTGCCTTCTATCATCACGCTCCTGACTGCTTGCTCCTTGCTCCTCTAAACGACTAAAGCCCACCGCTTTAGCGATGGGCCCTGGGGTTCTGGTTGGTGTTGGAGTTGGTTCAGAATACCCCGGCCCGGCCGCCGATGTGGTTAGTGAGCATGGCGGAACATGGCGTCCACACGCATACGCTCTTCGAACCAAACGGGGCCTCGCTGGGTCTATTCATAGTGCGCGAATGCTAGCACGACATAAGAAAACTGTCAACGAATCGGACGCCGTCAAAGTCTTATGATTCATGCGTATGCGCCTATTGCGGTTGATAGCCGTGCTGCTCCTCGTTGCCGTTGCTTGTGGCGACGGTGGGGGTGACGGCAATGACGAGTTGACGGAGGAGAGCTTGACGGCGAACGCCGAGGGTTTCGCCCGCGCCTTCCTCGAAGGCGATGCTGCCGAGGCGTACGAGTACCTGCACCCCGGCTACAAAGAGGAGTGTTCCCTCCAGGACTTCCGGGAACTCCTCGTCTTTGCCCAGACTTTCATCGAAGGATTCGCAGGCGACGATGTCAAGCTCGACGAGGGTGAGTACCGGATCGACGACGTCAGCATTGATGGCAACGAGGGGCTAGTCCAGGGCCAGTTCTTGCTCGACGGTGAGGAGCTTTCCGACGACGGCGCCTCCGAAGAGCAATGGCTGTTCGAGAACGACCAGTGGTTCACCACAACCGAGGAGGAGGAACCCTGCGATACCGACCTCGACGTGGACATCGGCGATCCCGACGACCCGGATGAAGATCCCGACGCTTCACCTGTCGACCCCGGCGAGATTACCGTCGAACAGCAGGGCTTCACCCACGACGCCGATAGCGGCAACGTCTCCTACGGCATCGTCCTCCACAACGAGTCGGACAAGGCTGCGGCCACGGACGTCCAACTCCAGATCGCTTTCTACGATGCGGCCGGTGCGGTTATGGACACGACCTCCGAGGCGATCACCTTCGTGCTTCCCGGTCAGAGTGCGGGTATCGGCGGCTCAACCTCTCTCTCCTCCGAACCGGCGGAAATGCGCGTCCAGGTCGATACCAACTGGAGCGCCTGGGATGGGGAGGATGGGACCATCACCTTCCAGAACGTCTCTCAGACCGAGGACGACGTCTTCGGTTTCAAGACAACCGGTGAGGTCAACAACCCCTTCAACACCACCCTGGAAGACGTGATCATTAGCGCCATCTACCTCGACGCCGCCGGCAATGTCATCGGCGGCGACCAGACCTACCACGACTTCATTCCAGCCAACGGAACCAGCCCTTTCGAGATCGACTCCTTCACGGATGTGCCGGGGATCGCGTCGGTGGAGATCTACGGGCACCCCTTCTTCATCTCGCTGGACGATCTAGAGGGCGAGTAGCCCCAGCTTATTCGCCCTGCAGCCCCCAACCCCCTGACAACCCTTAGCGGATCAGGGCTCGTCCCTATCCTTCTCTATCCTCCGGCATTGACGGCAGCGGAAGTAAGGTACTGCTGTCTGCCCCACCTCCCATGGAGGCAACACTAAGTTCCAGAGGTAGGCAAGAAAGTCGATGCCTGTTCGCCAGATCGGAGGGTCATATGGTTCCCAGTCGATCGCTCCGCACTTGGGGCATGCGTCCATTAGCTACGCCTCCGGCAGGACCCCCACCCCTCGCAAGAACCCAATCGCCGCCGCCACCCGCTCCTCGTCCTGCTTCTGGTTGATCTCGAACACCCGCGGGATGTCCGGCGGCAGCTTGGCCGCGTAGTGCTCCCAGTCTGACGTCCCGAATCCCGGCGCCCGGTGGTCCGCCAGCCCGTCCGTGTCGTGGACGTGCGAGCCGATGCAGCGGTCCGCGATCTCGTCCAGCCAGCGGTGGCGGTCGTAGAAACCCAGCCGGTCCAGCACCTCGACGTGCCCGATGTCGATCCAGAAGCCGGCGACGTCCGCCGGGTAATCAGCCAGCAGTTCCTGCATCTCATCCGGGTCCGGGAATTCGTGGAAGTGGTAGCGGTTCTCCAGTCCGACCATCACGCCGCGCGGCGCCGCGTACTCCGCGATCTCCGCCAGCGATCGCTTCGCTTGCGGATAGTGGGCCGGTTTCAGCTCCTCACGCAGCTTCGCGCCGCTGCGCCTTAGCCGGTTGACCTCCTCGCCCTCGGTCACCCCCTCGTCGTACAGCTTCCGTAATCTGCGCTCCTGCTCGAGGATGGCGTGCCCATTGCCTCCCAGGTGCACGACCATCAGCCCGGCGCCCGCTCGCACCGCCGTATCGACGCTATCCTGCGCGACCTTCACCGCCGCCTTGCGCTCCGTCTCGTCGTGGCTCGCGAGGTTAAGTGCCTCCGAGTACCGCCCATCTGGCATCTTTACCCGCGGGCAAGGCGAGTGGACAGACGAGAACGCAACGTGCCCGCAGTCGATGAGCGCGTCAACGCCCTGACCGAGGATTACGTAGTTGATCTCCGCGTAGCCGTACCCCAGCTCCGCGATGTGCTTCGCGAATGCCACCATGTCGTCGTGTTCGTCGCCCTCCTCCCGGTAGCGTCCTTGCGACCACATCGTGCTCAGGGCGTGGACGGCGGCTGGCAAGGGCGTCGGCTTGGGCATGACTTTCAGTCTAGGCTGGTGGCCGTCGACGCGTCGATGGCACCACGACGCCGGGGCGGTCTTCCTGCGGGGTCGAGTCCATCCGGCGCACCACCACCATGACCGCGATTGCGGCAACCCCGCTGGCGATGAATGCCATGAAGATGCTCACGAGGAACCCGGCGGCATCCCGCGCACCAAGCACGGGGACCGCGACCCCAAAGGCGCATCCGGCGGCGAGGCATAAGGGCAGGGCGATCGCCGAGCCCCGGCCACGGGAGATCACCGCGACGGCGGCCCACGGAACGAGCGCCATGATCGACCAGAGCACGAAGAAGGAGAGGATGAATGCGAGGCGCGCTTCGACGGTCACTCCTCAAGAGTCGGGCGGCGCTGGTGGGGGGTCAAGGGCGGAAGACTCCCGCTTATCAACATTCCCACGTTATAATTCCGACGAACGGGAGGAACACATGGCCGCTGACCGCAAACTCAAGATCATCATCGCCAAGCCCGGGCTCGACGGGCACGACCGTGGCGCGAAAGTCGTCGCCCGCGCCCTCCGCGACGCCGGGTTCGAGGTCGTTTACACCGGTATCCGCCAGACCCCGGAGATGATCGCCGAGACCGCCCTCCAGGAAGACGCGGACATGATCGGCCTCTCCATCCTTTCTGGCGCTCACCTCGAACTTTTCCCGCGCATCGTTGACGAACTGAAGAAGCGAGACATGGCCGACGTCATCCTCTTCGCCGGCGGCATCATCCCCGACGAGGACCGAACGCAACTGCAGAAGATGGGCTTCAAGGGGATCTTCGGTCCCGGCGCCTCCACCCTCGACATCATCGACTGGGTCAAGGACAACACCCCCAGCGCCGCCGCCGCGTAACGTGACCGTGCAGACGGCCACGTCCGAAACGGTCCAGAAGTTACTCGACGGGAATAAGCGCGCTCTCACCCGTGTCCTGAGCTGGGTCGAGAACGGCTACCCGGAGGGCCGCGACGCCCTCCGTGAGCTCCACGCCCACACTGGCCGTGCCCGCATCATCGGCATCACCGGCCCCTCGGGCTCCGGCAAGAGCACCCTCACTGGCGCCCTTGCGCGCGAGTACCGCCGACGTGGCGTCACCCTGGGCATCGTTGCCATCGACCCGACCAGCCCTTTCTCCCACGGCGCCATTCTTGGCGATCGGATCCGCATGCAGGACCTCACCTCAGACCCTGAGGTCTTCATTCGGAGCCTCGCCACCCGTGGCGCGCTCGGTGGGCTGTCCTGGGCGACGAACGACGTGGTCTCCGTGATGGACGCCTTCGGGAAGGAAGTAATCATCGTCGAGACCGTCGGCGCGGGACAGGACGAGGTCGAGATCGCGGGCACCGCGCACACCACCATCGTCATCAACATCCCCGGCGCCGGCGACGACATGCAGGCGATCAAGGCCGGCATCCTTGAGATCGCCGACGTCCTCGTCGTTAACAAGGCCGACCTCCCCCAGGCCGACGCCGTCTTCAAGCAGCTCCACATCTACACCGACCTCCAGCGGAAGCCCGGCTGGGACGTCCCCATCCTCAAGACCGTCGCTCACAAGGAAGAAGGCATAGCCGAAGTCATCGAAGCCGCCGACAAGCACTGGGCCTTCCTCCAGGAGTCGGGCGGCATAGAAGAAGTGACCCGCCAGCGCGCCCGCCGCCAGCTTCTCGCCACCGCGGAGTCGATCCTGCTGGAAGGCGTGACCACGGGCGCGGAGGCCCACATCGAGGCGCTAACGGACCAGGTGGCGAGCCGGGAGATCGACCCACGGACGGCTGCTGAGCGGTTGATCGGCTCCGACAAGTCAACCTGACAGCTACTGGATCGGTGGGGCCGTGCCGTGGCCCAGTGTAGGGAACGGTCAAAGGGCGATTGTACGGGTCGGATGATTGATTCTTTCGGGTTGTTCGCAGCGTTTGATTGACCCAGGTTTTCGTGGAAATTTCTTTTGGGTTTTGAGGCCCGGTCACCCTTGAGGCGCGACCTCGCCGAGCTTCCGGGTTTTGATTAATTCCGATACGACGTGTGTGGGTGTTAGATTCAATCTGGCCCCTCGTGTCGGGGCTTTCTCTTGCCACGGAGGGACACAGAGGCCCCGGAAGTTTTCATGTATTTAGCTTACGAGCTGTCCAGGTTGGGGCGAAGCGTCTGTTGTCACTTTTGGGGCTAATCGGGACCCCTACGAGGATCCTCGCAGCTCCTTTCGCTGAACCCAGCGCATGCCGTCCGGCTGTACGGCCAGCACGTCTATGGCGCCGCCCACGGTTGGGAAGCGGGGCTCGAAGCGCAGGGTGTCGATCGTTGTTCGGATGAGGTGCACGGCGTAGTCGATGGCCTCCTGGAGCGGCATGGCGCCGAAGAGGGGCAGGTGCTGTTCGTCGATTAGCCTGTTCGCTACGAGGACGTCGCCGGCGCGAACGACGCCGTACTGCATCTGGCCCTGGTCCGTGGCGTTGACGCGCCGGATCTCCGGCTCGCGGGTGGTGTGGCCGACGAGGACGTAGGGGATGCTGGTCCGGCCCTCGCGCCGGTAGCCGGCAATGTGGAAGCCGACGGCGGCAGTGGGGTGGCGGTCCTTCATGTAGGCCGAGAACTTCTGGGCGACCGCGGGGGCGTCGTCGCCCTCCTCCAGAGCCTCTTCCTCGAAGCGGTGAGCGTGCGTGTCCGCCGGTTCGTTGTCGATGATCCCGGCGTCGTAGAGGGCCATGCCGACGCCCGCCTTGCGCACCTCCACGATCTTGTAGGCGCTGTCCGATAAGACGAGCTGCTGGTCTTGCCGGACTTTCTGACCGTTCTCCTCTCGTTGCTCGGACTTGAGGACGGTCATCCGCGAATCGGCGGCCATGACGATGCCGCTGGGGACGTAGACCGTAACGACGAGAGACATGGGTAGGGAGCAAGTATCAAGGAGCCAGTACCCAGAAGCAACGAGCCGACACCGGCTAATGATTTCTCGCTGCTGGCTGCTATACTTGCTGCGTGTCGGCCCTTGCGCCGGTGCTCCTCTTAAATGGACGAATCTTTATCCGTCGCGGCGCGACTTGCGCTTGTCGTGCTGCTTGTCCTTCTTAACGGCATGTTCGTTGCCGCCGAGTTCTCCATCGTCGCCGCCCGACGGACCCGCATCGAAACCATGGCCGAGGGCGGAAACGCCCTGGCGCGTCTCTCGCTCCGGGCGAAGGACAACATCAACAACTACCTGGCGGCGACGCAGCTCGGTATCACGATCGCTAGTATCGCCCTCGGTTTCCTTGGTGAACCACTGCTGGCGAGCCTTCTGGAGCCGGTGTTCGATGACATATTTGGCGAGACGTTTGCCGGCATCAGTTCCCATGCTGTTGCGGTGATTCTCGCCTTCTCGATCATCACCGGTCTTCATATCGTGCTCGGTGAATTGACGCCCAAGAGCCTCGCGCTCTTTCGGCCGGAGCGGGTATCGCTCTTCACGGTTCCGCCCACGGAGGCGTTCCGGCTCATTTTCTGGCCCGCCATCTGGCTGCTCAACGGCCTCGCGAACACCATGCTCCGTCCATTTGGTCTCACCGCCGCTGAGGGCGGTGCTCACAGCGCCCACAGCGCAGAAGAGATAGGCCTCCTTGTGAGTCAGAGCGCGAAGGCGGGTGTACTGGAGCAGGACGAGGCGCAACTTCTCAGCGGCGTCTTCAGCTTCGGCGACCGGCGAGTCAACGAGCTCATGGTCCCTCGCACGGAAGTGCTGTGGTTCCCGCGCGGGACGACGGTCCGCGATTTCTACGCCATCTACCTGGAGCACCCCCACACCCGCTTCCCCGTCTACGAAGGCGACCACGACAACGTCGTAGGCATCGTCAACATCAAGGATGTCCTCCGCGCCATTGCCGATGATTCTCTCGAAGACGACGACGCCGTCGACATGGCGATGCGTCCGGCGTTGTTCATCCCGGAGACAAAGTTCGTGGGCCCCGCATTTTCCGAGCTACAGCGTAGTGGCCACCAGATGGCCGTCGTCGTCGATGAGTACGGCGGCACAGCCGGCATCGTCACGCTGGAGATGCTGATCGAGGAACTCGTTGGTTACGTGAGCGACGAGTTGCGCCGCCACGAGGAGGAGATTGTGGAGGTGGACGAGCGCACGTTCCAGTTGGACGCGGGCATGTCGGTGCATGACGCGAACCAGGAGCTGGACCTCGACCTGCCCGAGGACGAGGACTACGAGACGATGGCCGGGTTCGTCCTCGCGCGCCTGGGCCGCATCCCGGAGCAGGGTGAGGAGTTCGAGCACGACAACCTCCGCATCGCGGTGACGGAGGTGGACGGCAACCGCGTCGAGAAGATCACCGTCACCCGGCTCTAAACAATGAAGGCACAACGGCTCCGCTTCCGCTACCGCTTGACCGACGCCGCGCTCAACCTCGGCCACCGCGACATCGTCAACGGTTGGATCGGAGCCGTCACAGCCGCGGGGTGTCAGGTAACCCTCTCGGAGGGCAAGCGGCCTTCACCCCAGGTCTCCCTCGGCGCACCACTTCCCGCCGGGGTCACCTCCGACTGTGAGTTCGTGGACGTTTTCCTCGCCGAGCCCGTTGCTCCGGCGTCTGTGCTTGCGGGCGTCCGGGACCGGCTGCCCAGCGGTATTGAAGCAGTGAGTGTGGCCGAGACCAGCGTCGGCGGATCTTCCCTGCAGGCCGAACTCAGGTGGGCGGAGTACGAGGTCGCTGTACCTCGGGACGGTCTCTCCCGCGCCGACATCGAGGCGAAGGTCGCGACCATGCTCTCGGCGCACGAGATGCTGGTCGAGCGGGAGAGGGAAAAAGGCGTTAAGCGCTTCGACCTCCGTCCGCTGGTGCTTGACGTTCGGCTCCTGTGTGAGGACGAGGGCTCGTTCACGCTGCGCCTCCGCCTCCGCGCAGAGGCGAACGCCACCGCGCGCGCTGACGACACCGTCGCGGCCCTGGGTCTGCCGCCGGCGACGCGAACTCACCGCGTACGCCTCCACCTCGAGGAGATCCCGGCGATCATCGCCGCTTACCGCCGGCACGGAGAACCGGACCGGGTTTGACACGCATCTACCTGGTTCGTCACGGCGAGACAGCTCCCAACAAGGATGGCGTAGCCCTCGGCCAGGCCGACGTGCCGCTCACCGACACCGGCCACTGGCAGGCTCAGCGGCTCGCCGAAGCCCTCGCGTCAGAGTCGGTTGCCGCGATCTATTCGAGTCCTCTTCAGCGTGCCCGCGACACGAGCGCTCCAATCGCAGCAGCGTGCGGCATCGAACTCGTCGTTCACGAGGGTTTGATCGAGATGAACGTCGGGCAACTGGACGGGATGCCGTTCACTGAGGTCCGCGAGAAGTACCCTGAGTTGCTCCAGGACTGGATGGGCAAGGACGGCGCCGACGTCCTCATGCCCGGCGGCGAGCGGCTTCGTGACGTCGCCGACCGAGGATGGACCGCGATCACGTCCATGGCCGCCAAGCACCCGGAAGAGAACTTAGTCGCGGTCACGCACAATTTTGTCATCCTCACATGCCTCGCCCGTGGCCTGGGACTTGAGCTTTCGCAGTTCCGGCGCTTGCGCCACTCGGTCGCCGCCGTCAGCGTCCTCGAAGTCGAGGCTGAGCGTGTGACAGTCGTTTCAATGAACGACATCTGCCACCTTCGGGACGCCGGTTAACCCTCTCCCATCAACCGCGTTTCCAGATTTAATACCGGTTCATCAAGATGGTTCGTTGAAAAGACGCCTGACCCGAATCTCGACGGGGCGCGTGATCTTCATGTGCACCGCGTTTTTCGTCGTCTACTTCCTGGCCACTTTTACGATGAACCTCATCCAGTCCCAGCAACTGGACGACGAGGAAGCCCGGCTGTCCGCCGAAATCGAGGACCTCAGCAGTCGCCACGAGCGCCTTCAGAAGCTGGAGCAATACCTGAACTCCGACGCCTACATCGAGTCCGTAGCACGCGAGCAACTGGGGCTGGTGAAGGAAGGCGAGGTCTCGTTCGTCGCCATCTCCACGGTCCCAACTGCGACGCCGGTCCCGGGCGAAGAGCCGCCATTGTGGTGGCAAGCCCTCGCTCGCTGACTCACCTCGCGAAGCTACCGTCACGACGTACAATTTTCCCCGTGGCACTCGAATACTCTCCGTTCACCCGTCGGACAGACACGAAGGTCCGTCGCTACATCGAGGCGCGTGGTGTCGTGCGGCGGGGCGAGCGCGTTGTCGTCGGCATCTCGGGGGGACCCGATTCGACGGCCATCCTGGTCTTGCTCAGTCGGATCGCGGACAAGCTCGGGGCCCACCTAGCGGCGGGGCACTTCGACCATCAGCTTCGCGGCAAGAAGGAAGCCGCGGCTGATCGCGCCTTCGTCGAGGGGCTGTGCCGCGAACTTGGCGTCGAATTGACGTGTGGCGTTGGCGACGTAAAGGATCGCGCCCGGCGGAAGAAGGAGTCGCTGGAGGAGGCGGCGCGGAAAATGCGCTATGCGTTCCTCGGTAACACAGCGAGGGATGTGGACGCTACGGCAGTCGTGGTTGGGCACACCCTGGACGACCGGGCGGAGACCGTACTCATGCACATCATCCGCGGATCAGGCACCGAAGGTCTCGCCGCGATGCCAGCGCGCTCCCCGTGGCCGTTCGGCGAAGGGCCTGACCTGGTTCGCCCCATCCTTGATCTTCGGCGGGAGGATACAATCCGGTACTGCCGTGAGTCGGGCATAGATCCCCGGATCGACCCGACGAATGAACTGCCGGTGGCGACCAGGAACCGGGTTCGCGCTGAGCTTGTGCCTTTGCTTCGCACCTATAACCCCAGGATTGACGAAGCGCTTGCCCGCCTGGCGGAGTCACTCGCTTCGGACGCAGATGCACTCTCCGCCCTGGCTGACCTGGAGTGGGAGAGGGCGAGCCAGTGCGACGGTGGGTTGGTCAGGTTTGACCGGGAGGGCTTCGCGGTCCTGCCAGAAGCGATTGGCGTGCGTCTCATCCGGAGGGCAGCGCGCGAATTACAAGGCGAATCCCCATCGGCGAAGCAGATTGAGACGGTGCTGAACGCCGCCAGCTCGCCGCCGGCACAGGTCGATCTTCCGGGTGGTTTGGCGGTGAAGGTCGACCGCCAGTGGCTAACGATAGAGCGGAATAGCGCCCACACGTAACGGACGTTGACTGCCCGCGAATGGCGGGGTACTATCTTTTGGAAGGTCTTTAAGAAGCCAGCAAGAACAACGGCGCTTTCGTGGGCCGCGATGGCCCCGCCGATCGCCCAGATGAGCGTTTGACACGCCACACACACGCCGTTAACATCATCCGTTGGCAGAAGAAAATACGAATCGCCTGGGCACGGCCGGTTGACCCTGGTCAACAGTGCTGCGTCCGGGTTTCGTCGCTTGTCTGGCGGTCACGCGAGGCAGGCGGATCTTCCCGGCACCTTAACAGCTGAATAGTGGATGGAAGTGCGAGGCTTCCGAATCAATTTACTTACAAGCGCTAGTGTTTGAACCTGAAATGTTTTTTCATGAGGGTTTGATCCTGGCTCAGGACGAACGCTGGCGGCGCGCCTTACGCATGCAAGTCGAACGGACCTTCGGGTCAGTGGCGGACGGCTGAGTAACGCGTAGGTAACCTACCCCGTGGCGGGGGATAACCCGCCGAAAGGCGAGCTAATACCGCATGTGATCGGTTGGTGAGATTCCGGCCGAGGAAAGCAGTAATGCGCCATGGGAGGGGCCTGCGTCCTATCAGGTAGTTGGTGGGGTAACGGCCTACCAAGCCGATGACGGGTAGCTGGTCTGAGAGGACGACCAGCCAGAAGGGGACTGAGACACGGCCCCTACTCCTACGGGAGGCAGCAGCGAGGAATCTTGGGCAATGGGCGAAAGCCTGACCCAGCGACGCCGCGTGAGGGATGAAGGCCTTCGGGTCGTAAACCTCTTTTATGGGAGAAGAAGTTCTGACGGTATCCCATGAATAAGCCACGGCTAACTACGTGCCAGCAGCCGCGGTAATACGTAGGTGGCAA
>DAINRO010000028.1:0-28551 GCA_036741795.1 Chloroflexota bacterium | reverse complement strand
CTTGTTGTAGAACGGGCTCATCAGCGATATGTCGCTCAGGTTAATGGTCCCGTTCGCGTTCATGTCCTTGCGCGGGTCGTACGCCGGTGGGTTGTTGTACACGCCGCTCATCAAAGACACGTCCGAGAGATTAGTCACGCGGTTGTCGTTGATGTCGGGTGGCCACGGCGAGACGCCAGGACCGGTCTCGTCGTTTGGAGTCGTAGTGTCAGCGCAACGGTCCGTCATGTCCGTCAGCATGTAGCTCTCACGGCCTCTGCCGCCGGAGTTGACGGTATCCGGGAAGCCGTCGCAGTCCGTGTCACCCGTTGGCACCGCCCATGCGGTGGCGAACGTCGGGCAGTTGTCGCAGTCGTCACCGAAAGGATCGGCGTCGCTGTTTGCCTGGCCTGGGTTGTACGTTGTCGGGCAGTTGTCGCAGGCGTCCCCGAGCTGGTCGGCGTCGCTGTTTGTCTGCGATGCGTTAGGCACACTCGGACAGTTGTCCAGCGGGTCGGGCACGCCGTCGCCGTCGGTGTCGCCGGCGATGGTGATACAGGCGGAGAATTCGGATGTGTCATCGAACGCCGGCGCCGCGCCGTACGTTGTCGCCGTAACGACGAAACCTGGTGAAACTGGTGGCAGTGAAGTCGTGGTGAATGGACCGCTTCCACCGGGCACGTATACTGATCCGATCCAAACAAGGCCTTCGCCATATCCGCTGCTGTCACAAGTGGGGCTGGCATAGAAGTTCGCGAACGCCCCGGAGCTGGCTGCGCTGTCCAGCGTTCCACTGATCGTAAGGTTTGTTCCGACTGTGTAAGCGGTGGAAATGGACGGGGAGTTAATGAGGTCGTTCGGCCCGGAATCGCCATCCCCGGGATCGTTCGGGGTGACCCCAGCAGGCGCCAGGTCGATCCCAAGCCCGCCGTTGGAGTGGGTGGAGTTCAGCCAGAGGTTAGTTCCAGTTGAAGCTGCACCGGAAACATGCACACCATCGCCGCTGTTGTGAGCGATAGTGTTCGAAGTGGTGTAGTTGTTGGAGCTGGAGTTGATGTGGATGCCGTCGCCGTCGTTTCCGAGGGGAGAGATTCCGTCAGCGGCCGTGCCGATAAGATTGTAGTACACGGAATTTGAACCCAGTGGGCCGGGCGCGCCGCCGCACCCGGCCCCGCCAGTACCACACAGGACGACCCCACCGAGGCCGCCGTTACCCGAAATATGGTTTTGCAGGATCGCGTTGTAGCGAGAATTCGTTACATGAACACCTGCCTGTCCATTTCCCAGGTCCGAATTACCGAGGGCATCCGTTCCAATCTTGTTACCCTGGATCAGGGTGTTCGTAGGACCGCTGGATGAGCCTGAACCATAGAGCTCCACACCGTTCACAGCGTTTCCTGAAATCACGTTGCCTGAACCGGGACCATACCCACCGATCGTTAACCCGGTCGCCACGTCGCTCGATGGGGATGTGGTATGGACGAGAATACCGTCCGCCCCGTTTGGAACGGCACCCGAGCCACTGGCATTCGTGCCAATGTGATTGCCAGCGATCAGGTTGGTTACACCTCCTGAAAGCACAGGAACGCGGATACCGTCAGCGACATTGCCTGATATCACATTCTTTGCAGCCGGCGTTGTGCCGCCAATCGTCACGCTTGCGCTGACGCCCACCCCAATGCCGGTTCCGTTGCTTGATGGCGCCGTACCGGCCAGGTTAAGGCCCACGTAGTTTCCCTGAATTGCGATGTTGCTTCCTAAAAGAGCAAGCCCCGTGGTTCCCGAGTATCCCTGTATTGCAGTCCCACGAATGGTGCTTCCGCCGCTCGAAATGAGGACGCCTATCTGAAACATGGGCGGGATGCTCACGCCAGTGATTGCGACAATCGGTGACCCTGAGTAGCCTGGCTGCGTGCGACCATCAATGTTTAGCGACTCTGTAATGGATGGAAGATTGGTCGCCGGTGAGATGGTGATCGGTCCTGATCCTGCCGAAAACCGCACAAAGTTCGGACCAGGGCTGTTCGGCGAATTCGCCTGCTGAATTGCCGCTCGGAGAGTGCAAGTGGAGAAGGATGTCTTGCAAACTCCGTCCAGTGGCGTAGTGTCGGGATCATCCCCCGTGGAATCAACAATGAAGGCTGGCCCGATCGTTCCTGGCGCCGAACCGAGATTCAGGATGACGTCCCCGGATCCACCGAAGAAGCCACCGAGCTGGAAATAGTACTGCGTGCCCGCTGTCGCGGTGAATGAGACACCGGCGTCACTGGAATTGAACTCCTGGTCGCTGCAGCCTTCCAAGGACAGGTCGCTGTAGTCGTCCACTGGGGAAGAGGCGGCCTTGTAAACGGCCAGGACTGCGTCCGTGCCGCCGCCGATCGTGTCAACAAGGAGTGTTTCGTTTGTTGGCGCATAATACGTGTACCAGACGGTCGCGCCCGTCGTAGGGGTGGGATAGGTGCCGGTACACGTCGAGTAGACGGTGGGCTCTGGTGGGCTTGCCGTGCTTTCGACCGTAGCGTTCAGGGTCGACTGGCGGTTCGTGTAGGGCGGGGGACTGATTTCGAGCGCGTCCACGAGATTATCGTTCTGCGGCGCCGGGCAAGGGGTGCCAACCGCGATGTTCGCGCCGCTTGTTGCATCTGGTGTGTGCGTCGTGCTGCTGGCGTCGGTGTGAGTGTTGATGCTCAGCGTTAGGGAGTACACGGCGGGTGGCGTGCCCGGGTCGATGTCCAGCGTGAGCCGTTCGAGGACGCCGTCAAATGTTTCGGGCGTGCCCCATCCGTTGTCCTTCGCGGCGGCATAGTAGTATCCGTCGTTGTCGGGTACTGAGTCGCCCATGTAGGCTACGTTGCTACCGCCAGCCGTCGCTAGCATGTTTACTGCCGGGCCCGAATCGATGCGGCCGGCAATCTCGATATATGTCCCGTTGTAACCGACGACAAACTGGTAGCCGGTCATACCGGGAGAAGGGACCAGTTGGGCAGCGATGTCAATGACGACGGAGTCGCCCGGAGCTGCGGTTACGCAGTCTTCGATGCGATGGACCTCGTCCGCATCGTTGCCGGTGGCGTCCATGTCGATGGACATGGCGTCCATGCCGCCGGTGTGGCTGGCTGTTGCCGGTGAAATGCTCGCGTCGTCAGCAATGACCCCGAGGAAGGTGCCGATCGTCGCGAGGAGGAGTGTGATCCGAAGGTACCGCACGTTGTGCCTCTCTTTCGTTCCTGCTTCGCCATTGCAGTGGCTATAGCGACTGGCGAAGATCGCCGCTATCCGGCCCTTGGGCCGTATGAGGACAACTTACGCTTCACGTTGAAGGCTGCCATCGGACGAATTACCCATTCGCGAAAACCATTCGGGGGATTGGTGGGTCGATTAGCCGGTACAAAGCGAAACGGCGGAGGGAATCATCCCTCCGCCGTTTGCCAGCAGTCCAGGCTGTAATTGCGTCTACGGAGTGCAGCTCTTGTTGTAGAACGTGCTGATCAAGGACACATCGCTCAGATTGATGCTGTTATTGGCGTTGAGGTCGAACCGTTGGAGGTACCCAGCGTCGTTCGAGTCCAGGTTGTAGAGCGGACTCAGCAGCGACACGTCTGAGAGGTTCACGTTTCGCGTGTCGTTGAAGTCCGGCGGCCACGCGTCCACCGGCTCGTTGTTTGGCGTGGAGTTTGCCGAGCACTGCGAGAATCGGTCAGTTGCCATGAAGGCCTCGTTGCCACGGCCAGACGCGTTCACCGTGTCGGGGAAACCGTCACAGTCGCTGTCGCCTGCGGGGACGCTCCAGGTTGGTAGCGCCTGTGTCGGGTTCGGCCAGTTCGGGCAGTTATCGGCGTCGTCGGCGTCGCCATCTCCGTCGGAATCGGGTGCGCGGGCGAATACGTCGAATACGGAGTTTGTGTCGCCGGCGGCCAGGTTGGTTGCGCCAGAGTGGAACGCCACCATGCGGCCGTTCCCGCTGATTGCGGAATCTGCGCTATCTCCGTTCGCCTCCGCTCCAGCACTGTCCACGCTCAGCCGTTCCGTTGTTCCCGCGATCCGGTGGCGAACGAACACATCGATCGCGCTGTTCGTGTCTCCCGCCACGAGGTTGGTGGAGTAGGAGAAGAAGGCGACCGAACGACCACTATCCGAGATCGAGGGGCCACCACTCACGCTGTCCCCTTGCACCTCCGCAGAGTCTACGCTCGCCCTATCGGTAGTTCCGTCCGTGCGGTCGCGGACAAATACGTCTGGATCGGCGTTCGTGTCTGATGCGACAAGGTTTGACCCATGGGACTGGAAGGCGACGAAACGGCCATCTGTGCTGATCGAAGGAGTGAGGCTTTCAAAGTTCGACTCGAGTTCGGCGCTACTCACGCTCACCCGCTCCGTGGTGCCGGACTGCCGGTCCCGCACAAAGATATCGCCAAACAGGTTCGTATCGCTCGGAACGAGATTCGTGGCAACCGACGAATATGCTACGTATCGCCCGTCGCCGCTCGGCGCTGGGGCATCGCTGGCCCCGTTTGCCTCGACCTCCGCGCTGCTCACGCTGACCCTTTCCGTCACTCCCGCCTGCCGGTCGCGGATGAAGATATCTGCAGATGCATTGGCGTCGCTGCCCACGAGGTTCGCAGCAACTGACGTGAAGGCGACAAACTGACCATCCGCGCTAATCGCGGCGTCCTCGCTGTTGCCGTCCGCCTGCGCTTCGGAACTGTCGATGCTTACACGTTCCGTGACCCCCAGCTGCCGGTCCCGAACGAAGATGTCCCGGTTGGTGTTGGTGTCCCCGGACACCAGGTTCGTGGCTCGTGATTCGAATGCCACGTAGCGGCCATCCGCGCTGATTGTCGGATTCAAGCTATCGTCGTCGCCCTGTACCTCGCTATCGTCTACGCTGACTCGCTCGGTCGTTCCGCTAACCCGGTCACGCACGAAAATGTCGCGCACCCCGTTGGTATCTCCAGCCACGAGATTCGGAGCCCTGGACTCGAAGGCAACGTAACGTCCGTGTGCACTTATCGCAGGCGAGACGCTGTCCATTGTTGCCTGGGCTTCGGCGCTGTCCACGCTTACCCGTTCCGTGCCTACTGCACTCACTACAGGGGAAACAAGCAGCGCCAGGGCTGCCAGGGCTGTCGCAATCAGGGCAGTCAGCACTGCCCATCGAGCAGCATTACTCGTCGTATTCACGTTGACACCTCCTCAAGGGGCCGCACCAGATGTCGCCCGCGAAAAAGTCTGAAGCCGGTATCTAAGAACGGCCGCAGGTTCTACCGCAAACTTTACACCCCGTTATTCTACCCAACATCGTCGTTGCGACACAGTGATCTAAGTTGCATTCTGGTTGGAAAAATGCACCCGTAATGGTCCTCTAGGGAGTGCAGCTCTTGTTGTAAAACGGGCCCATCAACGATAGGTCGCTCAGGTTCACCACATTGTTCGCGTTGAGGTCAAAGCGCGGGTTAAACGCGGGATTGGGCGGATTGGGGCCAATAACGTTGTACCACGGGGAGAAGGACGATAGGTCCGAGAGGTTCACCGTTCGGCTATCGTTTACATCGGGGGGCCAGGCGTCCACCACCTCATCGTTAAGTCCCACCGTGTTCGAGCACTGATCCGCCGCGTTTGTCCCGATTACGGCCTCGTTGCCCCGGCCGGAAACGGTTACCGTGTTCGGATAACCATCGCAGTCAGCGTCTCCCGCAGGCACGCTCCACGATGGCATCCCCTGGCCCGCGTTTGGCCAGTCCGGGCAGTTGTCGGACTGGTTCAACACTCCGTCCTGATCGTAGTCGCCCACGAGCTTGTGGACGCCGTCGTTGTAGGTGACGACTGCTATTTCGCCATCAGGCAGTAACGTGAACGACGCCAGGTTGTAGTTCAAGTCGGCGAGGAGCACCGCTGCGCCCTCTCCGACCGTATCCACTGCCCAAAGACGCCCGGTGTAGAAGTCTCCATACACGTACCACCCGTATAGCTCGGGTAGGTCGTCGCCCCGGTAGACGACGCCACCGGTAACTGCCTGGCCGAAACTGTGGCTGTATTCGGCGCGAGCGGGCAGAAACGGCCCGCCGCAAGGCAAGAGCGGATAACCCTGGTCACTGTCCGAGAAGGCGTGATTGCCTTCCTCGCAGTCCCAGCCGTAGTTGCCGCCGGACACAACCTTGTCGACCTCCTCCCAGGCACCTTGTCCGACATCACCCAACCAGACGTCGTCGGTCAATGGATCTATCGACATGCGCCAGGGGTTTCGGAAGCCATAGGCGAAGATCTCCTCCCGAATCGGCCCCGGACCGTCGCTAAATGGGTTGCCAGGGGGTATTGCGTAGCCAGTGGGACCCGAGACATCCAGCCGGAGTACTTTCCCCAGCAGGGTATTCAGCGCCTGCCCCTTTTCCCTGGGGTCGCCGCCTCCACCACCATCGCCAAGCGACAGGTAAAGGTACCCATCGCTATCGAAGTCGATGTGCCCGCCATTGTGGTTGCTCGCGAATTCTTCGATATTCAGCAATGGCACGCCGCTCGCCTCGTTCAGGTCCGTTTCGGTAGCAGAGTAGCGAGCCAGCACAGTCGGCGTCGGACTCCCCGGCGTGTAGTACGCGTACACCCGGCCGCTCGTCTCGAAGTTGGGTGCGAACGCTACGGACATCAAACCCTGCTCGCCATTGAATGTGAGGCTTCCACTCAAGTTCCCCCATGCCGCGGGAGCGAAGCTGGCGTCCAAAGCTACCCTGTAAATCAGCCCCGACTGGCTGGCCACGATCGCCTCGTTCGGCTCTCCTGGAATCATCGCGAACTCGATTAGCGATGAATCCGCCGAATCGAGGTAGCCGCTGGAAAGGATCGGCTGCAGGGCATACCCGTTGGTGCGAGGTGCCGCCTCCAAACGCTCCCCATCGTCCAGTGCCGTGAAAACCGTTACGATCGCCAGCACTGCGGCGACGGCCCTCCATAGCTTCATCAGGGCAATTGTAGGCCTACTGTGCACACAGTGGGGACTCGGCGGGTTGGGATTTCGTTGCGGAAATGACCTTGTGCCGGGCCTGCGGGCACGCGGAGCAACTCCGCGTGCCCGCAGCATTTGATCAGGGGGCGCAGCTCCTGTTGTAGAACGGACTCATGACGGAGACGTCGCTCAGATTGACCATATCGTTGGCGTTGAGGTCGACCCTCTGGGAGTACCCGGGTTCGCCGACTGCCTTGTTGTAGGCGGCGCTCATTAACGATACGTCGGAGAGGTTGACTCTTTGCGTGTCGTTGATGTCCGGGGGCCAGGGGGACAGAGGTTCACCAACGGATGGCCCTCGTTCATCGTTAGGTGCGGAGGTGTCCGGGCAAGTATCGTCAGGATCTGTTCCGACGAAGTTCTCGCGTCCGCGGCCGGCGGTCGTCACCGTGTTGGGGAAACCGTCACAGTCACCGTCCCCGCTTGGCACGCTCCAGAAGTTCATGACGACCGGGCAAACGTCGCACACGTCGCCGAACAGGTCGCCGTCCCCATTCTCCTGGCCCACGTTCGACAGGTCCGGACAGTTGTCGTCGATGTCTATCACGGTATCCTCGTCCGGATCGTCGCAGTGGTCGCCGGCTGCCGTGCCGGGGTGCACGGCGTTATCCTGCGCGTGGTTGGACGTGTCGATACAGTTGTCGTCGATGTCCGGCACGCCGTCCAGGTCCGGGTCGTCACAGTGATCTCCAGCGGGGAGCTCGCTATGAATATCGTTTTCCTGGCCGGGATTCGGTGTATCGGGACAGTTATCGGTGAAGTCCACGACAGTATCGGTGTCCGGGTCCTCGCAGTGGTCACCGGCAGTTGTTCCAGGGTGCACGGCGTTCTGTTGGTCGGGGTTGACCGTTGTCGCACAGTTGTCCCCGGTGTCGGCAATGCCGTCGTTCTCATCGTCGGGGTCGCAAATGTCGCCGATCCCGTCCTCCTCGAGGTCTGCTTGACCAGGGTTCGGGATCAGCTTGCAATTGTCCGGCGCGTCCTGCACCCCATCGCCGTCTGAGTCTGTACTGAGCGCGTTAGTCCCCCAATACGTCTCCGAGTTCTGTGAGAGACCGTCGCCATCCAGGTCGAGGCCGCATGTCAGATTTTCTGAGCGTGGACCTTCGTCACCGATGACGTTCTTTGCATCAGGATCAAGCAAAGTCCAGGTCATGTGGCTGCCGGGCGTGGTGCAGGCGAGCATAACGGCGCCGCTGCCGCCTTCCGGCACCTCGGCCACACCGAAGAATTCCATTCTCACGTTGTGTGGCGTGCAAGTAGAAGGCGGCCACGGACCCGTTGGTGGGTCGTCTTGATCGGGATTACCGCCGATCGTTCCTGCCGGGTCCGGGTTCACCGGGTCACCTGGGAAGGGGACCACGACCCATCCCGCACCTGTGAGCGTCTGGTAGGCAGGGTCCGTTATTTTCCACGTGAGAACGTTCAGCGGAAGCTTAATCCCGGAGTTCTCCAGGGGTATGACCGTCCGCGACCAGAGAGTGACGCCTGGTGGCAGACTTGGGTGGGCCGTGAAGGAAGCTTCCACCAAGGCGCGTTCGGCGTTCAGGTCATTCGGCCAGTGGTGGGCGCTCTTGAGGAGGTCAGTGCTATTGGTTTCGGGTGCATTCCCTTTAAGGGCGGCTTCCCAGCCCAGGGTGTCATCGGTTCCGATGTCGATTTGGCACGGGGTGCCGTTTAGCTGCAGACCGCCATCGGTTCTGATGCTGAACTTGCCGGAACTGTTTATCGAGGCATTCTGGATATCCAGGTCGGCGGCCCAATCGATTTCCGGCGGCACAAAAGTCACGCCAATAGGGGCAAGCCGCGTCGACGGCCTTCCAATCGGGGAGCCGCCCACCTGATCGATGCGCACGTCGATGCTGACTCCGCAGGGTTGCTCAGCCAGCAACCCTACCGGGCAGTCGTTGCCGGGAGTGCCAGCCGCGTCTGTGGCTGTCTGATCCATGAGGCAGGATAGGGGCTTCTGGTATTCCGGCGGTACTGGGGTCCCAGTCTCCGTCAATCGGCCGATGAGGGCGATTAACTCCGGTGACATGTTCTGTAGAGGATCGCCGGCGGGGGCGGGGTCGGGGCCGCAGACGCCAACAAAGACGTCGAGAGTGTGGGCTCCGGATGCATCGTTGGGACCGGCCGGGTCCGTCACATGCAGGTGGGTGGGCGAGACAGAAGCGGTATACGAGAAGGCGTGCGAGCCAGGGTTCTTGCAGATCACCTTCCAACTGACGGCCGCAGTCCCAGTTTGGCCAGAGGCCAGCATTTCATCATCGACCCCTGGATCGGGCGAAAACAGCAGACAATCCGACGGATATACCAGATCGATCGACGGCCGGGCGCTCGCAGGACCAAAGGGGCCGGAGTTAGTGACCGGCACCTCTATTGTCATTGTAAATTCCATCCCTGCCATCACCGTGGCGGGGAAGACCGGCGTGAGCGCACCGAGGGAGAAATTCGACTCGCCAACGACGGCCGTGGTGTCGATCGCTGCAAGAGTGTCGTTAAAGGGGGAGGTCTCAAAAGCTACCGGGTCGTCATCAGCAACGGTGACACTTGCAGACATGGTGTGGAACGACACCTCAGTGCACGTTACGGAGAAGGTGTGGCTAACGTTCGCCGGTGCGCCTACCGAGAGTAAGGTGTCCTGGGTGGTCTGGTTATTGCCACCTGACACGGAACAGTCCGTTGGTGTTGACAACGTGGTAGTGACGTCCACGTTGAAGGGTTGGTACGGCCCACCGTTCGAGACCACCGAATCAACTGTTACGTTCGTCGGCGTGTTGGCAGTCATTTGCGCAGGCGCATTGACGGACACCGAAGTTACACTCACGTCAGCTGGTGATGGGCAGTCCTCATCCACGCCGATCGTGGCAGAGCGGAGATCGTTAATAAGGAAGGGGATTCCGCCCTCGTAGTAGGCGTCAGGTGTTCCGTCCCCCTGGATTTCGTCGGAGAGGACGATGGGAGAGATTCCAGGGCCAACGGCCCGGAAGGTGACGCGCAGGAATACCCCTGGGCCGGTTTCATAAGCAGATGGCCCGCCGAGGTCAGCGGCTTCCCAACGGTAGACTCCATCGGAATCAGGGAGAGGACCCGCAAACGTGATGAGAGTTCCGCCCTGAGCGACGAGCAGTAAGTTGCCATCCACGGCCGTCACTTCGAGCACGGTGGGGTCGTAGAGAATGTCGGTGCCGAATGACTGCACTCCGGGTTCTGGCACATCATCGACGACGATGTCGACGGTCACGAACTCGCCAGCTGATACCGGCTTACAGTCCTCGACCGGTCCTATCGACGATGCCGTGTTTCCCGTTATGTCTGTATCCACGGCCAGTAAGTTGATAGTTGGGTCGACTTGCGCCTGGGCTCCCCTTCCCAACTCCCAGTGCAGGGTGGCAACGGATGCCAGGACGATTACTGCCACGACTGCGACTGCGAACCTGTTCATCATTTCTCCCTCCCGGTAGGTTATTTCCTAGCCTGGTTCCACGAGGATCCGCGCTAACCCCCCGATCCTTGGTCCAGGACTCCTGTCGATTCGGCCCCTTTTGGCCGAGTTGACGGTATTTTGGCAGCCGCTTGCAGACGATTGGTTAAAGGACGGGGCCGTGGGCATTACAATCGCATCGCAATGGTTATTCGGGCCGTATGCCGATTCCGGATCATTTTTTCCGGCATGAGCTCTCAGATCATCGAGCAGCCGCCATGTCCCGCTCCAACGGGAGTTCACCCCTACCGCCGCGCAGCGCTATGAGCAGCTCTTGTTGTAGAACGAACCCATCAACGACACATCACTAAGGTTGACGGAGTTGTTGGCGTTGAGGTCCTTGCGCACCTCGTATCCCTGCTGACCGATCATTTTGTTGTATGCCGAACTCAGCAGCGAAACATCCGAAAGGTTCACCACTCCGCTGTTGTTCACGTCCGGCGGCCAGGCATCGTCCGCCGAATTCTCGGGGCACTGATCCATCTCATCGGTCCCGATAGAGGCCTCGTTCCCCCTACCTGCCGCTGTCACGAGGTCCGGGAATCCGTCGCAGTCCCGGTCCCCGGCGGGCACACTCCACACCGGCAGGTTCTGCCCGGGGTTTGGCCACTCCGGGCAGTTGTCCGCCGTGTCCGCCCGGCCGTCGGCGTCGACGTCGTTCCCCTGGGGGTGCTGGCCTGTGGCCCGCATCGAGAACACGGCCTGTGGCGGCGGGTCCTGGTCGTGCAGCACGATCATCACGCCGGTGCTGCTTTCGGCGTCGTACGTACAAAGCCCCGAGCCAAGCCCAGGGTCGTCGCCTGTGATCTGCATCAACTTCACCGCCTCCCCGGAGCCGTACCGCCGCACGGACGCAGCGTCCAGGTCCAGGACCTCGAATACCACGCAACCCAGGTGATTCGGCTGCGCTGCCTGGATCGCCGTGCCGATCAACAACACGGCACCGTTCTGCGCGATCGACAGGTCAACTTGCTCTATCCGCTCGCCCCCGTTGTCCACTGCGTCGTCATAGTCCAGCAGCTCGCCCATGTAGTCGTAACTGTCGCCATCCTCGCGGAGCAACACCAACCTCTCTAACTGCGGTTGCCGCACGGACCCACTGAACACCACGCAGTTCGTCGCGAGATAGGTCTCGCCTCCGTGAGCCAGCAGCGCCGGCTCCGTGAACGCCGTGCAGTCCGAGAGTTGCGGGGTCGCATTGAAGTTGTGCACTGCCCCGAACGACGGCGAAGTGATGTTCCCACCGATCCACGCCGCCTCGCTGTCGCCCAGGTCGTCGGGAGTGCTGGCCGTGCTCCGGCGGTAGTGGAAGTCCGAGTTTCCAGCGCCGTGCGCGCCCCCTTGCGGATCGAAGTACGCCAGCCACAGCAACTCCCAGTCGCCGGAAGCCCGACGAGCAAGCGTCGAAACCTCGTGGATCAGCCATCCCTGTTCCGATGTGTCCGGGTGGGAAATGAGTTGGGTGTCGTTGACCTCACGTACGAACGCCCACGTCGCCCCGCCGTCCGTGCTCTTCGCCAGGTGCGTCCGCACGCCGAAATCGATCACCGGCGGCGGTCCCGGCGAAGTCACGTTCACATCCAGCCACGAGTACGACATCCACAGCTCACCGGTGTCCGGGTCGTACTCAATGCTCGGATCGCCGTACCCCCGGAACGGAAAGGCCGAAGGCGGGTCCCCCGTGATCGTAATTTCCGGGCAGGACGGTGACCATGTGCAGTAAAAGGTGGGCGTCCCGTCCGTCAGCGGCATCAGTCGTTCGAACTCTTCCCCGGTTCCTGTCAGGATCCCTGCCAGGACGTTCGGCCCCGCTTCCTGGCCTGCCAGCGCGATCTTCTGTGGCCCCGTCAGACCCTCGAGGTCCGGGTCACCGTACTCCAGGTACCCCCAGAAATACTGTGTCCAGAACGGCATCATTAACTTGAAGTCAGCTACCTGCATCATCTTGAAGATGAGCCGCATATATTGCTGGTCTAGCGGCTCCCAGAAGCTATACACGTCCCGTCCCAGGATGTCGTTGTACGGCGTACCGCCCGTGAGGTCGGAGATCGCAGCTTTGTACAACC
This sequence comes from Chloroflexota bacterium, assembly GCA_036741795.1. Lineage (GTDB taxonomy): Bacteria > Chloroflexota > Dehalococcoidia > SM23-28-2 > RBG-16-64-32 > DATKKM01. The sequence continues at coordinate 16,025 of DAINRO010000028.1, read as the reverse complement.
ACGTCTCGCCAACCGTCACAATCTTCACCGGGTCGACTGAGCGGATGTAGTCCGCCCAGTCCAGCGCCACCTGCAAGTAGTCCTGCCCGATCGTCTGCAGCGGATAGATGTGCAGGTCCACGTAATCAAGGTCCGGCATCGCCGCGAACGCCTGCGTGTAGGCAAAGCTGTCCCACGTGCCCGTCCCCGCCCCCAGCAGCGTCGGCGATCCGGGCACAGCAACCTCGATTGCCGATGTAGTCGCCTCGACGTACCCGATCCAGCCCGCGGTGTCGAATAGCGGAGTTTGGCCCGCAAAGTACCCAAAGTTGTCGTTCTGAGTATCCGGCTCCTCCAGGATCGTGTAGTAGTCCGGCTCTAGCTCGGACACCACCAGGGCCGCCTCAGCCGATCGTTCTGACGTATACCGCGCTCGCGTCGCCGCTATGCCCGAGGTGCGCATATCAGCGAAATAAGCGCCAGCGGGCGTCGGCGAATAGTCGGCGAACAGCGTCCCGTGTTCGATCCACAGCTCCAGCCCTCGCGACCGGATCTCATCCACCAGCCGGTTGTAGAACGATGTCGGCGTCCCAATGAAGCTCGCCACAGTGGCTGTGTATGGGTTGTAACCGGCCGGCGGATGTGCGGCCAGCCAAGATTGGAAAGCCGGCGTCTGGACCGGGTACTCCATCTCAAGCTTGATGACCTCGATGCCCAGGTCTTCGTAGGCATCGAGCATCGCCAGGCTTCCTAACCACGATTGCTGAGACAGCAGGGCGATTGACTTCTGTCCGTTTGCCGAGGAGAGCGCGGCCGAGAACCTCCCGTCGCCAACCGTCCCATCCCACTCGGCGTCCACATCGGCCTCAAAGGACGTCAGTTTCTGTGAAAGTTCGTCGTAGAGCGGCTGGTACTCGGCAGGCGGCGCGGGCGGATCAGCCCGCGAATCCGCGGGCAGCATGATCAGGGCGAGCGCGATAAGCGCCGCCACCGCAAGTGAAGTCGGCCTGAAAATCCGCACGCTGGCCCCGCCGCCCATTCTACGCGGAACCAGTCCCACCCTGGGTGCCAGCCTAGCGGCTTACGGCGCGCACGATCGATTGTACGCAGAACTCATCAATGAGATGTCTGCGAGGTTGACGCTACCACTTGCGTTCAAGTCCTTGCGCGCTTCGTATCCCGCCTGGCCGGCCGATTTGTTGTAGGGCACACTCATCGCGGAAAGATCGGACAGGTTCACCGTTTGGCTGTCGTTGTAGTCCGGCGGCCACGCGTCAACGACCTCATCGTTTGGCGCCGTAGTTACTGGGCAGCTGCGCGTCACCGAGGTCTCAACCCAGTCTTCCCGAGTGTCCTTGAACCCATCCCCGTCGCTGTCGACGAGAAGGCCCGGACACGGACCGCCAACGACGACCTCGCCGTCACGAATAAGGGACAGGGGGAACAACTCGCCATCCGAGCCTACGATGAGCACCTGGCCATTCGCCGTCGTGTCGCCCAGGTCCAGCACCGAACCGCCCTCGCCGATAGCCTCGAGCGTCACCCGGATCAAGACCCCCGATCCTGCCTCACCGTCAATACCTCCCAGGTCAACGTGATCCACTCTGAAATCGCCATCAACGTCCGGAACCGTGTCACCGAAGTGCGCCGGAATATAGGGCGGGTTAGCCGCGATCATAAAAGCCGTGTCGAAAGCGGTCACCCTGAGGTGAGCTGGACTGTAAACGATATTAAAGCCAAACCCAAACAGGCCAGGCTCTCCGAGGTTGGGCACGACGACGTCAACGGTAAAGGACTGACCCAACTCGACGGACCGGCAAGAGTCCAGCGTTCCAAGACTGGTAGCCCCATTCCCTGATGCATCAGCGTCGATCGCCACCTCTATTTCCGACGGAGCAGTTGGAACCGGCGTCGGCGTAGGTGTGGGCGTGGGCATCGGCGTAGGTGTGGGCGTGGGCATCGGCGTCGGCGTGGGAGTGGGTGTGGGCGTAGGTGTTGGCGTTGGAGTGGGTGTCGGCGTCGGCGTTGGAGTGGGTGTGGGCGTCGTCGGACCAGGGGTTGTGGTCGCTCCGCCGCAGGACTGCCCAACCGCGACCTGGCCGTCGCGGACATAGGCAAGCTCGTACGCATCGCCAGTCGGCGTCATGACGAGTATCCCACCGTTCGCGGCGATGTCGGTGAGGTCCAGAACCGAAATACCCGCCCCAATCGCTTCGAACGTTATCCGAATCAGTACCCCGGCGCCTTCTTCGCCAGCACCGCCGCTTAGATCCAGATAATCGACCCTAAAGTCGCCATCAGTGTCAGGAACGTCATCGGTGATGTCGAATGGGACGAAGGGTGTATTCGTAGCGACAATAAAGGTTGGGTTGTAAGCAGTGACCTTCAGGAGCGCCGGATCGTAGACGACGTCGAACCCGAACCCCCCCAGGCCCGGCTCCGCGAGGTCACGCACGACGACGTCAACCTCGAAAGACTCGCCCAACTGAACGGATCTGCAAGAGTCCAGGGGGCCGAGAGTGGTGGCCTCATTCCCTGATGGGTCTGCGTCGATTGCGACTTCCAACTCAGATGGCGGCGTCGGCGTGGGTGTAGGCGTCGGAGTCGGCGGACCGGGGGTTGTCGTCGCGCCCGCGCATGCCTGCCCGACCGCGACCTGGCCGTCCGCCTGGATGACGTTCGGGTAGGGTATGGCCACGCCTTCCCAGCCCGTCACGTCGATTACACCATCGGCGTCCGCCCCGGTTGTGTCGTTCAGGTCTATCGCGCTCAGACCGTTCCCCACGGCCTGCATCGTGAACCTCAGCACCACGCCATCGCCGCTCTCGGGCACGTTCCCCATGTCGAACACACCGACAAGGAAATTTCCGTCACTGTCGGGCATTCCGTCGTATACAGGCAGCAGATTCGAGCCCCCGGACGCCAGCTTCAGCGCGTAGTCCAGCCCCGTCACTCTAAGGACAGATGGGCTGTAAAGAAGGTTCAGAATGACGTCTTTGAGCGGCGGGGCATCCTCGACGACGACGTCCACCGTGAACGTCGAGCCGAGTGTGACCGTTCGGCACAAGTCGATGGCGCCGAGCGCTGCGGCGGTGTTTCCGCTTGAGTCGGTATCCACTGATGCATACACGGGCGGTCCGGGCGGGATCGGCGTCGGCGTCAAGATCGGGGAAGGCGTCGGAACCGGTGTCACCCCAGGTGTCGGCGTGTATGGGGTGGTAGGGGCCGGAGTCGCGCCGGCACCGGCAAAGCTATGTACGTAGATGTCACCCTGGGCTATACCGGGTACGAGGTTCGAGGCATACGAGAAGAACCCTACTACGCTCCCGTCTCCGCTTATCTCCGGGAACTGGCTTCCGTCATTTGCCTGGTCCCCCGAGCTTGACACGCTCACGCGCAACGTTTCCCCTGTCAGCCGGTCACGCAGGAAGATGTCTGATTTACCGTTTGTGTCCCCCGCAACCAAATTAGAAGCGGATGAGGCAAACGTGACGTACATTCCATCGTCGCTGATCGCATGGTGGGCATTAAAATCGGTTGCTTGATTTTGACTGGAATCGACGGTGACGAGTTCGACAGAAACCTCGCCCGGTTCGTCGAACACTAAGTCGGCATCAGTGTCACGGTCCCGGACGAAGATGTCGGGGAAGCCATTCGTGTCACCGGCGACGAGGTCCGAAGCCGCAGACCGGAACGCGATGTAGCGCCCGTCTGTACTGAGCGAACCGCCATGTCCATCTGCTCCACCATTGCCGGAACTGCCATCTGCTTTCGCGCTCACGAGTGCCAGGGCGCCCGTTTGCAGATCGTAGACGTAGACATCAGGGGCATAATTCAAGTCGTTTGGCAGCAGAACGTTGTATGAGAAGAAACTAACGAACCGGCCATCGGCGCTGATCTTTGGGTCGTGGCCACTGGTCTGGCTCTGGGGACTTCCCCCGGGGCTGCCGCTAACTCGTTTGCTGATTCCGAGCAGCCGATCGCGCACGTATGCGTCCTGGTAACCGTTCTGGTCAGTCGGATCCAGGTTTGCTGTCGTCGAGAACGCCACGAACCTGCCATCCGCGCTCATGCTGGACACGTGACTCTCGGTAAACATCCCAACCTGGGCGCCGTTGTTGTAGACATTGACGCGTTCCGTGTATCCCAGAAGGCGGTCTCTGACGAAGATGTCCTCCTCCCCGTTGGTATCGTTAGGGACGAGGTTCGTGGAGTTCGAATGAAACGCGACGAACCTACCGTCGGCGCTCATGGCTACCGAGCTTGAGAGCCAGCTGTTGCTATTGCCCTGTTGGCCCGCGGTATTGAGGCTTAGTATTTCAGTCGCCCCGGTTTGCCGGTCGCGCAAGAAGATGTCTGTTGCGCCGTTCGTGTCACCGGGAACGTAGAAGTTCGCCCCTGAAGAGAACACGACGTACCTTCCATCCGCGCTGAGTCCGGTCCCGGCAGAGCTCGAGGCACCTCCCTGGAATTCGGAGATCATGCTGATCCTCTCCGTGGTACCTCCGGTGGCGTCAGCCGAGCCTGCGCTGATAACGACGAAAACGGCGCCAATCAATGCGGAAAGGCCCAGAATTGTGCGCACGCATTACCCCCTCAACTGGGTGAACGGCCCAGGCTCGCCACCATTATATTTACGCGCGCACGCGTGTCAATGTGGGATTTCCCCCCAGGGCACTGATCAACCTGGAGGCGAACACGCTTTGTTGTAGAAGGGACTCATCGACGAGATATCGCTCAGATTCACAACGTTGTTCGCGTTCAAATCCTTTCGAACGTCGTATCCGGGCCGTCCGGCGGATTTGTTATACGCCGAACCCATTAGCGAGACATCCGACAGGTTCGCTCCCTGGGTATCGTTCAGGTCTGGCGGCCAAGCGTCCACCACCTCGTCGTTGGGAGTGACCGTCGCCGGGCACGCCTCCACCGCGTCACTCCCCACGACCGTCTCAGCGCCTCTTCCGGAAGCCGTTACTGTGCTCGGGAATCCGTCGCAATCCAGGTCCCCGCTCGGCGTCGTCCAAGACGTCGGCGTCGAGGCGCACCCGTCCACGCCATCGGCCTGAGCATCGCCGTCGTCATCCAGGTCGATCCCGTCCGCCTGCCCATCGCCGTCTGTGTCATGCCCGTCGATGATCCCCCGCACTTCAGCCTGCAACCCCTCGACGAACGAGTACAACTCCAGGAAGTCATCCTGGACGAAGAAAATCGCATAGTATCGCCGTTCGCGGTCCAGCCATGGCGACATCGCGAACTTGCCCTGGCTGCTCACCTGCACCGCCTCGCCTCCGGGCCCCACGATATCCCGCCACACCCCCACTCCGTAGCGCGTATCGTCGAAGTGGGGCGAGTACCAGATCGGCACGCCGCCGGTCTGATCCTCTTCCATTGCCTCCACGGACGTTGCACTCAAGACCTGCTGCGAGCCAAAGATGCCGTCTTGTTGCATCGCCTGCAGCAACTTCCCGTAATCGCTGACCGTGGAAAGTACGCCTCCGCCGATCTGCGGGTTCAGGATCGGCCAGTAGAACGTCGAGCTCATCCCCAGGGGAGTTCCAATCTGGTCCGCAAACAACTGTGCCCACGTCTTCCCCGAGGCCACCTCCGCGATCCGGCCTGGCACCTGCATCGATGTTCCTCCGTACCAGAACATCGTCCCCGGCGGCGCCAACAGGTTCAACGTCGCAATCTGGTCCACGCACTGCGCCAGCGTGATGCCCGACTGCCCAAGGCAAGAATGGTCCGCCGGCAGTCCGGAGGTGTGCGAGAACAACTGCCGGACTGTGATCGACCCTTTCTGCCCGGTCCATCCCGGCAACCACTCCGCCACGGTGTCATCCAGCGAGATCAACCCGTCGTCCACCAGGCTCATGATCACCGCCCCGCTTACCCACTTGCTCGCCGAGGCGATTGGGATCTGCGTCGTCGGCCCGAATGTCCCGAAGTGTTGCTCGTAAACAGGCTGACCGTCCTTCACGACGAGCATCGAGGCTCCGGGGAAGTTTCCACCATCGACCTCCGCCTGGACCATAGCCCCGATTGACGAGAAGTCGTGCGCGGCGTCGGCACTCTTCGGGCTGGAGGACGGCGTTACGGCCAACGCCAAGACGACAACCACGAGGAACGCCGCGACTCTCCGCATAGTTCCTCCAGTGTACGGCGTTCTTGTAACCGCTCGGTTAGATCGCGGCCTGACTTCTCACTTCCGCCTCAGCCTCTCTGCAGCCCCAGTCCCCGCTGCGCGATGATGTTCCGCTGGATCTCGCTGGTCCCACCAGCGATCATTCCGCCCAGCGAGATCATGTAATTCATCCCGAACGTCCCCTTCATCTTCGCCACCCCGGTTTCCGGCCGCAGCGGCCCGTACATTCCCAGCGCCTTCACGCCCGCGTTGTACACCCGGTGTGCCACCTCCGACGTGAACACCTTCGTCATCGAAGCCTCGGCGTTCGGCACTTCACCACGGGCCTGCATCGAAGCAACACGGTAGCTCAGGTACCGGCCCACCTCCGTCTCGATCACCAGGTCGGCAAGATGGTGGCGCAGCGCATCCCGCTCAGCGCCGTTGGAGTGGCCGTTGCCCGCCTGGCGGACGTAGGTGACGAGGTCGTCGACGCTGCGCCGGGCCAGCGCGGAGTTACCGATCCCGCTGCGCTCGAAGTCGAGCAGAGCGGCGCCGACGTACCAGCCGCGGTTCTCCTCGCCGACGATATTGCTGGCGGGAACGCGCATATCCTCGAAGAAGGTCTCGTTGAAGATGTGTGTGCCCGCCAGGTTGATGAGCGGGCGAGTGCTATATCCGGGGGCGCTTGTCGGGGTCAGGAAGAACGTGATCCCCTTGTGCTTCGGCGCCTCAGGATCCGTGCGCGCCAGGAAGAACATCCAGTCCGCGCGGTGGGCGTTCGTGTTCCAGATCTTCTGCCCGTTAATCACGTAGTCATCGCCGTCGCGGACGGCCCGGGTCTGCAACGACGCGAGGTCCGAACCGGAGCCCGGCTCCGAATATCCCTGGGACCACATAACTTCCGCCGAGGCGATTCCCGGCAGGTGCTGCTTCTTCTGCTCCTCGGTGCCGTACATCATCAGCACCGGGCCAATCATGTTGATTCCGAAGAATTCCGTGAGTGGCGCCCGGGAGTAGGCCAACTCCTCCTTCAGGATCACCTGGTCCATGATTACCATGTCGCGGCCGCCGTACTGGCTCGGCCAGTGCGGGACCAGCCACCCATTCGCAGCCAACTTTTTCTGGAACTTCCGCTGGAACTCGAATTCGTCGTCGCTTCCAGCCTCCTCACCTTGCTCCAGGTCCGCCGTCAGCTCCTGCTTGAGGAAGGTGCGGATCTCCGTCCTGAATGCTTCCTGCTCGTCTGTGAATCTATAGTCCATCGTGGTCTCCTTAAGTGCTCCTTAGCGCGCGCCTATCTTACAACGAAGGGCTGTCGTCTACAGGACACCCGGTTCTGAGTGACGAATGGCACGGTGTTTAACAACGCGGCGCTGGCTACAACCCCATCGACGCCTCGACTGCGCCAAGCTCGGCATCCACCTCAATGGTCTCTGCCTTGATGGAAAGGGCGGTGTCCGGGTCCTTCAGACCGTGGCCGGTGATAACGCAGACGATGATCTCGTCCGCAACCTCCTCCGTAGAGAGGTGCTTGAGGAGGCCGGCGAGGCTGGCTGCGGAGGCGGGTTCGCAGAAGATGCCCTCTTCCTGAGCGAGCAGGCGGTAGGCGTCCAGAATTTCATCATCGGTGACGGAGTCGATGGCACCGCCGGACTCGTCGCGTGCCGCCTCGGCAAAGCGCCAGGATGCCGGGTTGCCGATGCGGATGGCGGAGGCGACCGTTTGGGGGTTCTCGACTGGTGCGCCGAGGACGATGGGTGCGGCGCCGGCAGCCTGCCAACCCATCATCCGGGGCTTGCGAGTTGCGTCTTCCGACCGGTAATACTCCACGAAACCTCGCCAGTAGGCGGTAATGTTTCCAGCATTGCCGACAGGCAAGAAAAGCATGTCCGGTGCGTCGCCGAGCGCGTCGGTGATCTCGAATGCGGCGGTCTTCTGACCCTCGATGCGGTGCGGGTTAATCGAATTGACGAGCGCGACCGGGTGGTTCTCGCTGACCTGGCGGGCGACGTCCAGCGCCTGGTCGAAGTTCCCACGGACGGCGAGGATCTTCGCGCCGTGTGCAACTGCCTGGGCGAGTTTCCCCTGGGCGATGTTCCCGTGGGGCACGAGAACATACGCCTCGAGACCAAGGTGCGCCGCGTAAGCGGCGGCTGACGCGCTGGTGTTCCCGGTGGAGGCGCAGAGCACTTTGGTGGCGCCTGACTCGGCGGCTTTGGCGACGGCAACAACCATCCCGCGGTCCTTGAAGGAGCCGGTCGGATTGCACATCTCCAGCTTGAAATAGAGTTCTTTACACCCGACACGCTCGATCAGGCGGCGAGATTTAACCAGGGGGGTGTCACCTTCGCCGAGGGAAATCAGCGGGGTGCTCTCGTTAATGGGAAGACGATCGCGATATTTGTGGAGGACGCCGCGTGCGCTGTTGTCAGTCACCGGCGTGGAGTTCACCGTGGGTTAGTTCCTTAATCTCCTGGTTAAGGGCCTCGGAGGCTCGCCGGCGCTGGCGAAGCAGGGTCTGGTACAGCTTCTTAATCCCGGCCGTAATCTGCTCAGCCTGATCCTGCATCTGTGCGGTCAGAGACGCGATCTCATTGCCGTTCTGCTGGGACTTCTGATCGATTCGGGCAACCGTCAGCGATAACTCCGTCATCTGGTCGGCGATGTCGTTTGAAAGGCGTTCGGCAACCCCGATCCGTTGAATGTCCAGTTCACGTTCCTGCGCGATCTTCTGCAGGGCCTCCCGTGTATCGGCCTGGAACTGCTCGTACGACTCGAGTTTGTCGAGGCGCTCCAGGACACGCCTCAGTTGTTCAAGGAACAGGGTCATACGATCAACGAGGTTCTCATCGCTCTGCCCCAGGGTTTCGATCTGCGTGGCGAAGTTGCTGGTCTGCTGTTCCAGCCGAAGGGTTGCCTCGTGCATTGCCGTAGAGCGCATGTTTATCTCGCCCAACGTGCGCTCGCCCGCCTGGCGGGCGGCGCGAGTGCCGGAAATCTCCTCCTCGACGTGCCGTGTGGTCTCTTCCAGATTTTTGACGCGGGTGTCGTACCCCTCGAGAATTTTGGCCATCCCCTCGGCCTGCTTCAAGGCCGCCGCGAGATCTTGCCGATCGCGGCCGAGTTCCGTTTGCCGCTGGTTCTGGATTTGCTCCATGCGCGTAGTTATCGCCGACTGTCGATCTTGCATGCGCCCAAGAAGGTCACGGACCTGGCGCAGGTCCTCTCGGAATCCCTGGATAGAGACGTCGACGGTGCCGGCGACATTGAGTGACACGAGCGCCTTCCTCACCTCCGTCTCCAGGGCGTGGGACTGCTTCAACGCTTGCGCCAGCTCGCCTTCAACCTTGTGCAAGCGAGCCTTTGTTTCTCGCAGTTCCTGCTCAAACCATTCAGTGCCCGGCTGATCTGCGGTGACGCGGCCTCCGGATCGGGTGGGCATCAGTCCTCCACCCGCAGCACGTTACCGATCTGCGGAACCTCGGAGAAGGCGCTGATCTCCTGGAGGCTGGCTTGCATCGCAGACTCTTTCGCGGCGTGCGTCATGATCACGAGTTCTGCCGACTGGGAGGCGTCGTCAGTCTCCTTCTGGATGACGGAAGCGATGGAAACACCGTGGTCGCCAAAAGAGCGGGCGATGACAGCCAGAACTCCTGGCTGGTCCGCGACTTCCAGCCTCACGTAGTAGCGGCTAACAAGGTCAGACGTGGCGATCACGGTCATGCCGGAAGTATACCGCCAGGGGAACGGCTTGCTGTCAGACGAGATCGACCGGGCCGCGTCTAAAACATCGGCCATTATGGCCGACGTGGTGGGCAACGAACCCGCCCCGGCGCCCTGGAACAGGACGCGGCCGGTGAGGTCGCCGTCCACCTGTACAGCGTTAAGCGCGCCTTCGACGCGAGTGAGCAGTTCGTGGGTGGGTATGAGCGTTGGTTGGACACGGGCCTCGATGGATTCTCCGACGCGACGCGCGATAGCAAGCAGTTTGATCGAGTACCCCAGCTCGGCGGCGTAGCGGAAGTCGCGCCGGCTTAATCGCCTAATTCCCTCCCGGTAGATCTCCTGGGGATCGATTGTCGTGTGGAAGGCGAGGCCCGCAACGATTGCCAATTTGTATGCCGCGTCGTGGGCGTCTATATCGTTCGTCGGGTCTGCCTCAGCGTACCCGAGCTTCTGGGCGTCCTTCAGCGCCACGTCGAAGCTGATCTCCTCGTGACTCATCTGGGTGAGGATGTAGTTGGTAGTGCCGTTGATGATGGCGCGAATGCTCGTGATTTCGTTGCCGGACAGATCACGCTTCAACGGCGAGATTATGGGGATTCCCCCACCGACGCTGGCCTCGTAGAGGATGTCGACACCTGCCGCCGTAGCGGCAGACAGGAGCTCGGGGCCATACTTCGCCATCACTTCCTTGTTGGCGGTGACAACGTAGCGGCCGTCCTCGACGGCGCGTTGGATGTAAGCGCGGGCCGGGTTTTCGCCGCCCATAACTTCGACGACGATGTCGCAGGAGGTCGAGAGGGCTTCTTCAGGGTCGGAAGTTACGAGATCGGAAGGAAGGCGAACGTCTCGCTCTTTGCGCGGGTCACGGACCAGTACCTTGCGAAGTTCAAGGGGGACGCCAATACGATTCGAGTAGGTATCCCGGCGTTCCGTGAGGGCCCTCGCTACGCCACTGCCTACAACACCTAGACCGAGCAGGACTATACCAACGCTTGCCTGGCCAGCCATAGCAGTATATTAGCGGTTCACTGGTTACTGGCTCAGCATCAGACCAGCGTTCTCAATGACGAATCTGATCTTTTCGGTGTCGCCCTCAGCAGAGTCCAGATTGTTAACTACCGTGACTGACTCCCGCTTTTCTGTCTTCCAGTCCGAGTAGGCGGAAGAGGCAAGAGTTGGCTTGAACGACTCGTCAATGGGTTGGCTGTCCGATCGTTCGACCGCCTGGTATACGAACACCTGGCCGCCGGCACTTGGGTAGAGTGCGTTCTCGTTAGGATCCAGGCCGAAAAGTATGTCCTCCTGGGCTTCACTCAACACTCCGCGCGGCACCCAGCCCTTGTCGCCGCCGGCATCCTTTGACGTGGTATCGGTGGAGTGCTCAGCAGCCAGAGCGGCGAAATCTGCTCCCTCGGCGAGCTGCCGCATGATCTCGTCGGCCGTTGCCTGATCGGCCACCTGTATCTGGCGGTAGTGGACCGATTCAACGGCGGCCGGGAGTTCTTCAGTGAACTTCGTCGTCATCTTGCTGTCCAAAACGCGGCCCTTTGCGTAGTCGCGGTACTGATCTTCTGACATGTCGAGCGATGCGATTTCTTGCTGCAGAAGGTTATCGAAGCCGGGATCGTCTACGGTGATGCCCAGGAGCTTTGCGTACTCCGCCTTAATCTCTTCGTCAGTCGCCTCTACACCCTTCTCGGAGGCAAACTTCAGAAGCAGGGCTTCGTTGATCGCCGCATCACTTGCTGTCGGCAGGACGAGGGTTGCTTGCGTATTTCCGGTCTCGGCAGAGAAGAGCCTGGCGCGCTCGGTCATTTCTTCCACTGAATACTTGCGGTCCTCCACGGAGATGGCGGTGGAACCCGGCAGTGCGCGCTCGTCCAGCCAGTCCATGAGGAAGCCGGCGGCAATGATGCCGATAGCTACGACCACGACGCCAATGATGCCGACCATTGCGAATTGCCGGGCGCGGCTGGCGCTCATGCCGCCCGGAAGGCCGGTGTGCTGCTCCCATGCGGGAGTTGGAATCTTGCGCTGCCTGGACATGGTGATGATCTCTCTTACTGGTCGGAGCGTTGGTTACAGTCTCTAGTACGTAAACAAGGTAAGGAGCGGACTGGTTACGCGCCAGGAGTTAGCGGCCCTGGCTGAGCCTGATGTGTTCCGCGGTGTAAGGGAGGAGCGCGAGGTGCCGGGCGCGCTTGATGGCCCGCGCAATCGCCCGTTGGTGCTTGGCGCAGGCGCTCGTCCGGCGACGAGTCTCGATGCGGGCGCGGTCCGAGACGAAACGGCGCAGGAAGGCGACGTTCTTGTAGTCCACTGACTTCATGTGCTCCGCGCACATGACGCAGACCCGGCGGCGACGGCCGCCACGACGGGGCCTGGGTCGATCGTCACCCTCGGAACCAGCCGCAGCAGCTGGTCGCGGGCGGCGGAACTCGGTCGACCCTTCGGTCGCTGGTTCGGTTCGTTCTACTGTCTCGGGCTCTGTTTCCATGTTGTCCTTACTCGAATGGGATGTCTTCCGCGTTCACTGGTGGCGGCGAGTCCTGGCTGTTTCCGCCGGCCGGTGCGCCACTGTAAGCGGGGGCGGGTTCTCGCTCGTAGGAAGGAGCGTCGGAGCCCGAGTATGACTGCTCGCGCTCACCACCCGCACCTTGACCCGCACGGTCGAGGAATTGCACGGTATCTGCCACGACCTCTGTCATGTATCTCTTTTCGCCTTCGGGGGTGTCCCAAGATCGGGTCTGGAGACGTCCCTCGACGTAGACCTTGCTGCCCTTCTGGAGGTACTGGCTGCAGATCTCAGCTGTCTTGCGCCAGGCGACGATCTTGAACCATTCGGTCTCTTCACGTCTTTCGCCGGATTGAGTGGTGTACTGGCGGCTCACCGCGACGTTGAACCTCGTCATTGCGGTGCCATCCGACATGTACTTCATCTCGGGGTCAGCACCGAGGTTGCCTATGCACATGACCTTGTTAAGACCGGCCATTACGTGTCTCCCTGCCCCCTACTCTTCTTCTGCTGATGCCGCAGTGGCTGCCATCACTGGTTCCTCGACCGGTTCTTCAACCGATTCTTCTTCCGGCGGCGACGGGGCGGGGGCGGGTTCGTCAAGCCGGACTACCAGGTGGCGCAGGACATCATCGGCGAGGTCAAGGCTGGATTCCAAGGGGCGAATGGCACTCGGCTCGCCCGAAAAATGAAAAATGACGTAGTAGCCGTCCAGGTAGCGCCGGATCGGGTAGGCCATGCGGCGCCGGCCCCACTCCTCTACGTTCGCGATTTCGCAACCACGCTCCCTGATGGCATTCGTTATCCGCTCAACGGTGACAGGGAAGCCATCGTCACCGTTCTCGGGACTGACCACCACAACTAGTTCGTAATCGCGCACGTGACCTCTCTTAACAGAATTACACCCGCGGACAACCCCCATATAAATGCACTTGTCCGGCATTTCGCCAGACCGGCGAGGGCGACCCCGCGGGACAATCTCGGATTATAGCACGCTGATTTCGCTGCAACAATGAGGCGATCGGTTGCGAGAATCAGGCGGTGACGGCCGCCCGGTCGGTTATGCCGGGCACCGGGTAAGCGCCGGCGAACTCCTCCACCTCGGCGAGGATGCCGGCGAGAGCAGCTTCGTCGTCGCGGTTCTCGATGGCGGAAGCGATGAAGCGGGCGACGGTGCGCATTTCGTCGGGTCCCATGCCTCGCGTGGTGAGTGCGGGCGTCCCGATGCGGACCCCGCTGCCCTGCAAGGGGGGGCGCTCGTCATAGGGAATGGTGTTGCGGTTGACGGTGATCCCTACCTTGTCGCAGAGGCGCTCAGTGTCACGGCCGGACAACCCCTTCTGGCCGACGTCTACGAGCATCAGGTGGTTGTCGGTGCCGCCTGAGACCAGCCGAAAGCCGTGCGACTGCAGGGCCTCGGCCAACGCCTTCGCGTTGTCCACGATCTGCTGGGCATAGTGCTTGAAGTCGGGTGCGAGGGCCTCGCCGAAGCAGACGGCCTTGGCGGCGATGGTGTGCATGTGCGGACCGCCCTGCACGCCAGGGAAAACGGTCTTATCGATCTTCGTCGCAATGTCTCCACCTTCTGTAAGAATGAACCCGCTGCGAGGGCCACGGAGCGTCTTATGGGCGGTGGACGTGACCACGTGTGAGTACGGGACGGGCGAGGGGTGGACACCGCCGGCGATGAGGCCAGCGATGTGCGCCATATCCGTCATGAGAATGGCCCCGACATCGTCCGCGATCTCGCGGAACCGGGCGAAATCGATGATGCGCGGATAGGCGGTGGCGCCGGCGACGATGATCTTCGGCTTGTGCTCGCGGGCGAGGCGGGCCATCTCGTCGTAGTCGATGCGCTCGGACTCACGCTCCACGTTGTAGGGGATGAAGTTGTAGAACTTGCCTGAGAAGTTCACCTCGCGGCCATGGGTGAGGTGGCCGCCCTGGGCCAGGTTCATGCCCATGGCGGTATCCCCGTAGTTGATCAGCGCAAAGTACGTCGCGAGGTTGGCTTCCGCACCCGAGTTGGGCTGAACGTTGGCGTGCTCAGCGCTAAAAAGTTCCTTTGCGCGTTCCTGGGCCAGTGTCTCGGCCTCGTCCACGACGTGGCAGCCGCCGTAGTAGCGCTTGCCGGGGTAGCCCTCCGCGTATTTATTGGTGAGGACAGAGCCCATCGCTTCGAGGACCGCTGAACTCGTGTAGTTCTCGGACGCAATCAGCTCAAGGCCTAGGCGCTGGCGGTCCTGCTCGCGACGAATGATATCGGCGACGGTAGGGTCCTGGGTTTGGAGATCGCTCATGGATGGCTCCTCGTCTCTGGGCGGCGTGGGGGTACCTGCAATTTACCGTAATAGCTGCCCGGTGGTCGAGTAGACTTTGACCCCGTGATTACAGGCACGGTTGAATCTGACTATCGAGAGTGGCTGCGAGAATTCCACGCGCCAGCGCAGGGCCGGCGAACGGCTGAACGCAACGCGGCGTTCTTCCTCCCCCACCTGCGGCCGGAATTCAGCCTGCTGGATGCCGGCTGCGGAGGTGGCAGCATAACTGTTGGGCTGGCGAAAACGGTCGGGTCAGGAAAGGTCGTCGGCGTCGACATTAGCGACGAAGCAGTGGAGACGGCGAGGTTTCGAGCAACTGAGGATAGCGTGTCGAATGTGGAGTTCAGGGTGGCGGACGCAGCGAAATTGGACTTTGGTGATGCCACTTTTGATGGCGTCTTTTGTCATGCCTTGTTGCAGCATGTGGACTCACCGCTGAACGTTCTGCGGGAGCTGAAAAGAGTCTTGAAGCCGGGCGGCACGATTGGTGTTGCTGACGCCGACTTCGACGCTTCGGTCACCTCTCCAATGAACGACGTCTTGCGAAACTCCATCGAGATCGTCCGGCGAACTCGGCGCCACCCAACAATTGGGCGCGACCTCCGATCTCTGTTGAATGCGGCGGGGCTCAGCGGCGTCGTGGGATCGGCTGTGGCTCGAAGCATCGGGAGTGGTCCACCAGTAAAACTGGAGGGGGAGTTCTACTTCCGCTACTTTAGCGCCGAGCCGTTAATCAGGTACGCAGAGGAGAGCGGCTGGGCATCACGAGCGGATATGGCCGAGATGGCGCAGGCATGGCGGGACTGGGGCGATGACCCTGGCGCGTTCTCTGCGTCGCTGTGGTTGCAGGCCGTCGCCCGGGCGCCGCAGACAACATGATCCGAATAGAAGGAGAGCGCCTCGCCGCACTGCGCGCCCTATTCTCTGACTTCCCCGGCCTGCACGGCGCTATCGATGCGGTGCTGGAGGGGGTGAACGGCGAGGCTTTCGCCGACGACCCAGCAGATCCGCGGGTGGTGCGACTGGTGTTGAGCGACTTTCACATGGTGGCAGGCGACCCGGCGGCGCCCGGCGCGGAGGCTGCGTTGGCGGCCGTGCCGCAAAGAGAGTTCCTTGCGGTCCCGGATCCGTGGGTGGGGCTGGTCTGGGATAGCGAACGGCCGATACAGGTGAGCGAGCGGTTCGCGTTTCGTGCACCGCAGGAGTGGGATTTGGCGCGGCTGTGGCAAGTGGTGGCAGGGCTACCGCAGGGGTTCGCGGTGGAGCGCGTGACGGCGGAGACCGTGACGGAGTTCGCGGCTCTAAATGAGTCGTTCGTGGGGAACTTCCGGTCGTTGGAGCACTTCCTGGAGCGAGGGGT
>DAINRO010000027.1:0-28613 GCA_036741795.1 Chloroflexota bacterium | reverse complement strand
CCTTTAGGTCTGCGCGTGTCACCGCAGCTCTGGCAAGGGCGCCGGTCCCGATCCAGGCCAATCCCAATAGTCGCTCACGAGTCCAGCCCTGACGGGGTTGAACCAGATATAGCGCGCGACATCCTCGATGGCCTCGGAGTTCCTCAGTACCCGATCGTGGTAGCTGATCTGCCACAGTTCCGCACCCGTGATCCGTTTGGCGTGGAATCTGCTTCGCTGCTTGAACTGGCGCATGAATTCCTTGAGGTCTGACGACTCCGTCACGCCTCCGGCCAGGACGTGCAGGTGGTCGGGCATGAAGCAGTAGGCCGTCAGCCCGAAGCTGAAATCTGCCGCCGCCTCGCGGAGGCAACGGACAGCGCGGTCGCGGATGTCCGCGCGAGCGAGTACGGGGCGGCGTTCTCGTGTTACGGAGGTTACGAAGTAAGCGTGAAGACCCAGATAGTCGAAGGTGCGCAATCTTGGGGATTGCCTTAACTGTGTCACGCGACCACCCTTGCAGACCTGAAGGTCTGCAGCTACGTCTAAGTGGCACTTTCTCTGGAAAATTTGCGTGTGTTAGCTTGGAACCGTGACCACCCTCGACAACCGCCCCAATACCGCCCTCCTCGTCATCGATGTCCAGAACAGCGTCGTTGCCAACGCCCACGAGCGCGACGCCGTCGTCGCAAACATCGGACGCCTCGTCGAAAAAGCGCGTGGGGAGCAAGTCCCAGTGGTCTGGGTTCAGCACTCCGACGACGACCTGCTCCGGGAGACCCACGAATGGGAGATCGTCCCGGAGTTGATCCCGGACGCCGCCGAGCCAATCGTTGAGAAGAGCTATGGCGACTCCTTCGAGGCGACGAACCTTGAGACGGTGCTATCCAGCCTCGGCGTCGGTCGGCTCATCGTCGCCGGCGCCCAGACGGACCAATGCGTGCGGTCGACGATCCACGGCGCGTTCGCCCGCGGCTACGACGCGACGCTTGTCAGCGATGCCCACACAACGGAAGACAACACTCAGTACGGGGCGCCGCCGCCTGACAAGGTGATCGCGCACACGAACTTGTACTGGACCTACCAGGAAGCTCCGGGCCGGACGGCGGGCACCGTCGCGACCAAAGACGTCGACTTCGGCAGCTGAGCTACTTCACCTCTGCGGCGGCGTTGCCGATGACCACGCGGCCATCCTGCGTCTTTGCCTGCACCAGGATTTTGCCGTTGCCTTCGTCCCACATGTCCGTGGTGATCGTGTCGCCCGGGTAGACGACGCCGGAGAAGCGGCAGGCGAATCCAACGAACTTGCTCGTGTCGTTGTCGCAGTAGGCCTGGAGGACGGCGCGGCCGACGTGGCCGAAGCTGCAAAGGCCGTGGAGGATCGGGCGGTCGTAGCCGGCCATCTTCGCGAAGTCGGGGTCGATGTGAAGCGGGTTGCGGTCGCCGGACAGGCGGTAGATGGCGGCCTGGATGTCCAGTGTGGTCATCTCCACACTCTTGTCGGGGGCGCGGTCCGGGGCGGCGTTGCCCGCCTCGGGGCCGCGGTCGCCGCCGAAACCGCCGGCGCCGCGGACGAAGACGCCGCTGGTGTTGGTGAAGACGACGTCACCGCTGGCGTCCTTCGTGGTGCTCTCTATGGCGACGAGGGCGCCTTTGCCCTTGTCGTAGACGCCGGTGACTTTGCCGGATGTGGACAGCGTGCCTTTGGTGGGGATCTCCTTGTTGAGTCGGAAGCCCTGCTCGCCGTGGAGGATCATCACGGGGTTGATGTCTACACCCGCGGAAAGGCCCATGAGCGCCGGGAACGCCGGGATGACCGCGAACGTCGGGATCACCTTGAGGCCGCGCTCGAAGATGAACGGGAGTTCCTTTGCGCCGATGCCCAGGGCGTAGAGCATGACGTCGCGCTCTTCGTAGCTGAATTCTGTCGCCGCCAGCTCGAGGCCGACGACATCGGGACCGAGTGCTGCTCGTGCCATTGCCATCTCCTTACACCTTCCCTCTACGCCTGAGCCGTCGCCGGCTGGAGCCGGGATGAGACCTCGGCGAACGCGTTGGCGAACTCCTCGGCGTTGGTCAGGTCGCTGATCTTGGCGAAGTTGTCGCGGATGTCCTCGAGGCTGGCGCCCGGGACGATCGCGCCCTTGCCCTCGACGATGGCGGCGCGGCCGTAGTAGCCGCCGCCGGCCGTGAAGATCTGGCCGGAAGCCTGGCACTCCTCGGAGACGAGGTAGGCGACCATCGGCGAGACGAATTCGGGCTTCAGCTTCTCGAGGACGGCCGGGGGCATCACGTCCTCAGTGAGGCGGGAGGCCGCGACCGGTGCGATGACGTTGGCCTTGATGTTGTACTTGGCACCCTCCAGCTCCAGGGTGCTGGCGAGGCCTAGGACGGCGGTCTTGGCGGAGGAGTAGTTGGCCTGGCCGAAGTTGCCGTAGAGGCCGGCGTTGGACGTGGTGACGATGATCCGGCCGTAGTTGTTCTGGCGCATGACGATGAAGGCGGGCTTGATCACGTTGTAGGAGCCCTTGACGTGGACGGCGTAGATCTTGTCCCAGTCCTCTTCCTCGATGTTGTGGAAGGCGCGGTCGCGGAGGATGCCGGCGTTGGCGATGACGATGTCGACCTTACCCCACTTGTCCAGGGCCGCCTTGACGATCGCCTCGCCGCCTTCGACGGTGTCTACGCCGTGGGCGTCGGCGATGGCCTCGCCGCCCGCCGCGGTGATCTCCTCGACGACCTTATTGGCCATCTCGCTGCTCGGTTTGCCCTCGCCGTCGCGCCCGCCGCCGAGGTCGTTGACGACGACCTTCGCGCCGCGGGATGCGAGGAGCAGGGCGTGGGAGCGGCCGAGTCCGCCGCCGGCGCCGGTGACGATGGCCACGCGGTCATCGAATCTTACGTCAGACATGGTTGGGAACCTCCAGTGTGTTGTTCGCCCGTGCAGGGGCAGGGCGGGAGTTTGTTTGGCAGCTTTGCTGCCCGCCTGATTATCGAGGGACTCTTACGTGCGCGTCAAGGTTGTCAGTCATTCAGCGAGATCGTTGAGCGCGGTAAGGATGGGCACATAAAGGCTCTCGTGTTGGGGCAAAATCTCCGAGAGAAAGATTTGTCCGTTCTGGCCGACACTGAGACGTGACCGACCGGCGGCGTTTTCGAAGAAGAAACCCCAATTGCGGGTACGCGGGCCTTCCGGCGGGCCGAAACTAAGCATCTCGCTGAACCGCATCCCCTCGGGAAGTGGAATCGTCAGGCCGTCAATTTGAGCTACGGCGGGAGTCGGAGCGGGGGTCAAACCCCGGATTTCGCCACGGAGTAGCGCATCCACGATGGCGCGGTCCTCGGGCCGGACGTTCTCGCTTACGACATGGCCGTCCTGGTCCAATTCGACGGACGACGTGTGACCCGGCGTGGAAGGGTCTCCGTCGTAATGCAACTCCGGGTTGCGTGGCGTTCTCGTGGGCCCGGCGCCGCCACCCGCGTACAGCGTGTAGTAGGTCACGTACTCGAATCCGTCGGGAAGCGGCACTTCTTCGCCGTTGATGATTGCAGTATCACTGCTGCCTAAGCCTTCGAGCCCGACTCCGCCGGAGCTCGCAGTTCTGGAGCTTTCGTGTTGAAAGAAGTCAATGGGAAGGGTTGTCGGAAACGCGATAACACCAGGCGTATGTGTGGCGGAGTCCCCGTGATCCGTGGCAAGCGTAGGTTGCGAAGATTCTTCGCTGCTGAGCAGGATCGCTGCCACAGCGAACAAGCCGATCGACAGCGCGCCAGCGCCAATCGTGATTGCTCTGATTACCGTGTCCGTCGTCATCACCCGCCCTCAGTCTACTCCCGCACGTCAAGCCCCCACGTTGACGCTGCTTCCCGGCCACGCCGATACTGCCCCCATGCCTGACCGCAAGTACTGGGGGGTTGTTTCGCCGTTGCCGGCGCCGGTGATCGCGATGCAGGCGAAGATGGCGGAGGACGCCGGCTTGGAGGGGTTGTTCGCGCCGCAGGTGTACGGGCCGCCGTTTATCCCGCTGGCGACGGCGGCGGCGACCACGCAGCGGGTGCGGCTGGCGTCCGGGATCGCGCTGGCCTTCGTGCGCAGCCCGTTCGAGACGGCGATGGCGGCGATGGACATGGACCGGGTGAGCGGCGGGCGCTTCACATTGGGGCTGGGCACGAGCGTGCAGTCGTGGAGCGAGGGGTTCTTCGCGTCGGAGTACGGGAAGCCGCTTGAGCACATGCGAGAGGTGGTGGAGATCGTGCGGCTGGTGAACGCCAAGGCGCACACCGGCGAGCTGGCGAAGTACGAGGGGAAGTACCACCGGCACGACTGGTCGGAGCTGCAGCCTCCGGCGCCGCCGGTGCGGCCGGACATCCCGATCTGGATCGCGGCGCTGCGGGGGCCGCTGATCAGCCTCGCGGCCGAGATCGGCGACGGCGTGATCGGCCACCCGATGTGGTCCATCGGCTGGCTGACGGAGGAGATGCCGGCGTACCTGGAGCGCGGACTGAAGCGCGGGGGCAAACAGCGGTCGGACGTCGAGTTCAACGCCTGGATCTGGGTCGCGATCAACAACGACAAGAAGCAGGCGATCGAGGACGCCAAGCCGACGATTGCGTTCTACGCGGGGGTCGCGCAGTACGAGGAGTTCTTCGCGGCGCACGGCTTCCGCGACGAGGCGAAGCGACTCCAGACGGGCATACAACGGGGCGATTACACAGGCGTCGCCGCGGACATCCCTGACGAGATGGTGGAGACTTTCGTCCACTGCGGAACGGCCGACGAGGTGCGCAGGAAGATCGAACCGGCATGGAGCGTCGTGGACTCGCTGACGCTGGTGCCTCCGGCGTACGCGCTGGGGGCGGACAAGCTGATGGCGTACGCGGGGGGGATCGCAAGCACGTTCTACGGGTAGCGATACCATGGGCGCATGGCCCTGCGATTCCTGGAGCGCGAATTGCGTTCGCTCCTCACACAACGCGGCCGCGACGACCTCCTGGAAGCCGGCGATATCACGCTAACGGACGACGGCGAGACTGTGTACGTCCACCTCCTGCCGCGCCCAGGGTGGCCGCTGCGGGCGCAAGGGCGAGCCTACGTGCTCTCGTACGAAGACTATGCCCCCCAGGGGTCGGACACGATGTACTGCTACCGGTGGCTGGTGAAGGAGGCGCGCCAGAGTTTGCGCGACAACATCGATGGGGTGATCCGATGGTTGGAGGGGAAGTGATGGCCCGCGCTCTACCGGGCGTGAAGGCGACGAAGGGGTGTGAGCCGGGCGATCGCGTGTCGTTCCGGGCGAAGGTACTCCGTGCGTGGGAGAGCGGTGGTCTGCGGATGGTGCTGGTAGGTGATGCTTCGGGGCTGACGCGGGTGGAGACGGGCGAGGCCACGCTGGAAGTCGGCGCGTCCTACGACTTCCGCGAGGCCGAAGTGAAGCAGTACCCCGGTGGCTGGACGAGCGTCTCAGTGGCGGACGGCGAGGCGGTACGGTTGGACGAGGAGATCGAGGCGCCCCAGGACGAGGCGTACATCGAGCGGACGTTCAAGATCCTGTCGGGCATTCAGCGGAAGAAGGCGCGCAAGGAAGGGCGGGCGCCGCCGTGGGAGCACCCGGCGAAGAGTGAATAGTGAAGAGTGAAGAGTGAAAGGCGTGTGGCGCTACGCGCCCAGACTCCGATACCGCCCCAGTGCCATCAGGGGCCAGTAGTTTCGGTAGAGGTGGTACTTGATGTAGAAGTCGCCGGGAAAGCCTGTGCCGGTGAATTGCGGTTCGAGCCACTGGCCGTCCTCCTCCTGGTTCTCGATCAGCCAACTGGCGGCGTTGGCCAGGGCTTCGTCATCCGTGCCTTGCGTGGCGAGGCAGCCGAGCATGCCCCATGCGGTCTGCGATGCGGTCGATTCGCCGATGCCGGCAAGTGACGGGTCGTCGTAGGAGGCGCAGGTTTCGCCCCAGCCACCGTCCGGGTTCTGGTGGTCGCGGAGCCAACTTGCGGCGCGCTGGAAGCGGCGCTTCGACATGTCGATGGCGGCGGCGTCGAAGGCGGGGAGAACGCCTCCGGTGCCGTAGACGTAGTTCACTCCCCATCGTCCGAACCAGCTGCCGTCGGGCATCTGTTCGCGGCGCAGGTAGTTGAGTCCGCGCCGTACCGCCGGTGAATCGCCCTCGCCGAGGAGGCTCAGTGCTTCGACGACGTGGGCCGTGACGTCCGCGGACGGCGGGTCAATGACCTCGCCGAAGTCGCAGAAGGGGATTTCGTTGACGATGCGGCGGGTGTTGTTACGGTCGAAGGCGCCCCAGCCGCCGTTGTCGGACTGCATGCCGATGAGCCATCGCTTTCCGCGCTCGATGGCGGCGCGTTTGCGTTTCTCGCCCCGTTGGTCGAGACGGGTGCGATGGAGGGCGATCAGCACCTCGGCAGTGTCGTCGGTGTCGGGGTAGAGGTCGTTCTCGAATTCGAACGACCAGCCTCCTGGTTCCACGCCGGGGGCGCGGACCTGCCAGTCGCCGCCGGTGAGAACTTGCTCGCGCAGGAGCCAGCGCGCGGCGGACTGTAGGGCGGGATGATCGGGCGCGAGCCCCGAATCGAGGAGGGCAATCATGGCGAGGGCGGTGTCCCAGACAGGGGAGAGGCAGGCCTGGGGGTTGAAGGTGCGATCGTCCTCGATGGCCCAGCCGTTCTCGAAGGCCTCGAGGCCTCGCTTCATGACCGGGTGATCGAGGGCATAGCCGCGGACTTTAAGGGCGATGAGGGAGTAGATCCAGGGAGGCTGGATGCCGCCCCAGGTGCCGTCGGCCTCCTGGTGGACGATGATCCAGTCCTCGGCGGCGAGGTAAGCGCGTTCATGGAGGGTGGCAGGAGCCACGCGTTCCCCGCGGCGCACCAGCGACTCGGCTTCGTGGAAAAAGCGCTTCCAGTTGGCGCCGGCGGGTGTTGGCGGCTCGTAGCGGGTTTCGCTGCGGGGCCGGGGGTAGAGTTCGTCGATCCGGGCGTGGTCCGGTACGGGGACGATGGGGCGCTCGTTGAGGATGATCAGCATTGGGACGATGGTGGCGCGGGCCCAGGAGGCGAAGTCGTAGATGTTAAGTGGGAACCAGTGCGGCAGGAACATGAGCTCAGGCGGAAGCACCGGGACGCCGCGCCAGTCCCACTGGCCAAAAAGGGCGAGCCAGATCTTTGTGAAGACGCGGACCCTCGGGACACCGCCCTGGCTCAGCACCCAGTCCCGGGCCTTGCGCATGCGCGGATCGTCCGCTGGTACTCCGGCGAGCTTAAGTGCGAAATAGGACTCGACGGTCGCGTTCAGGTCGGGAGGGCCGCCGAAGTATATCGGCCAGGTGCCGTCGTTGTGCTGTTGATCGCGGAGGTGGTTGGCGACCTTCGTCCACCGCACGGGCTCGGGGGAGCCGAGGAAGTGGGTGAGAAGGAGGTACTCCGCGGCCATGCAGACGTTGGTCTCCAGCTCACCGACCCAGTAGCCATCGGGGTGCTGAGTTCGGAGGAAGTAGTCCTGGGTGCGCCGGATCGTCTCGTCGAGCGCCTGGACGTTGGTGGCCGAAGAGGTGGCGACGCCCATCAGCAGACGTCGCGGTGGAGGTGCTGGATCAAGGGCGGCAAGAGGCCGGCCATGACGATCGCGAGGTTGCCGAACGCCAGCCGAGAGTGTTCGGCCATTTGTGTCAGCCGCGGTCCGTCATCCGGATGTTCGCGCAGGTAGGCCAGCAAGGCGTCCTGGTCGAAGGTGCCGTCGTCGCGGACGGCGCCGGTCTTCACGATGGGGTCGGCAGGCCCGTCGGAGATCGTGCGGACGGCGAGGAACGGGATGCGTTTGGCGGCGGCGGCTTCGCCGATCCAGTAGCTCTCCATCTCGACGATCGTGTGAGACTTCCACGCGTGGTGCGTTGCCTTCTCGTCCGCCCCCCAGGCGACCTCGTCGACAGTGATGGAACTGCCGGTAATGACGTTAAGGCCGAGACCGCCGGCCGCGGCCTCGGCGGCGGTGACGAGCCCGGGATGACACGCGACAGTGTCCTCCTGGCCGGAACCGCGCCGAGATTCGTGGTCGACGTGCTCGCAGACGACGACGTCGCCCACGGATGTATTCTCGTGGAGCCCGCCGGCGATCCCGACGGAGAGCACGGTGGCCGGATGATACTCTGCGAGAACGGTCTCGGCAGCGTCTTTCGCGCGGCGGCCGAGGCCCGTCTGGCAGACGACGGCGCCTTCGGCTTCAGTAACCGGGAACCCGCCGACCTCCCGGTTGCCTGTCACCTCGAGCGAGGCGAGACAGGCGGAGACTTCTCCCTGGAGGGCGGCGAAGACAGCGATCATACGCTGATTACTGGTTCGGGCTCGTGCGCTGGGTCTGGTGCGGCAGGCGGGCGGAAGCCGCCGAGGGACCGCCGGGCCAGTTCAGCGAAAGCTTTCGGGCTGGACATGGCCTCCTGGATTGCCGAGCCTTCGTAGCCGCAGTGCATCATGCAGGTGTCGCAGCGGGGGTCGCGGCCGAAGCCGTAGGCCTTCCAGTCGGTCTCCATCAGGTCGTCGAAGGTCTGGACGTGCTCGTCGGCGATAAGGTAGCAGGGCTTCCGCCAGCCACTCGGGGTGTAAGTCGGGGTGGCCCACTGTGTGCACTCGTAGTCGCGATCGCCAGTGAGGAAGTCGAGGTAGAGAGGGTTGTTGTAGAAACGGATGCCTTCGCGGCAGCCTTCGAAGATGCGACGGAAGAAGGAGTTGGCCTCTTGCCGTTGGAGAAAGATGTCGTGCTGGGCGACTTCCTTGTACTGGAAGCCGGGCGACACCATCATCCCCTCGACGCCCATGTCGTTGAGCATGGCGAAGAGGCGATGGTACTCCTCGGGCTGGTTGCCGCTGAACAGCGTTGTATTAGTGCAGACGCGAAAGCCTGCGGCGCGAAACTCCTTGATCGCCTTGATCGCCACGTCGTAAACACCCTCTCGCTCGACGGCGATGTCGTGGGTCTCGCGCAGACCGTCGAGGTGGACGACGAAGGCGAACTTAGGATCGGGCTTGATCTCCTTGAGCGCACGCTTGTAGAGGAGGGCGTTGGTGCAGAGGTAAACGAAGCGCCCCTGATTGATAAGACCGCGGACGATCCGGCCGATGTCCTTGTGCATGAGTGGCTCACCGCCTGCGATCGAGACGACGGGGGCGCCGCACTCGCGGGCGGCGGCCAGGCATTGCTTAACGGTGAGCTTGCGGTCGATGACGGGCTCATATTCGCGGATACGGCCGCAGCCGGTGCATGTGAGGTTACATTCCTCGAGCGGCTCGAGGATCATCGTTAGAGGGAAGTGCGTGCGGCCGGCCAGCTTCTGGCGGAGGAGGTACCAGCCGAGCGTGAGGGAGAGGCGGAGCGGTCTGCTGTCGGCCATGGCCAACCCCGCTTCGTTACTCGCCGATTATCTGGACTACGACTTCGCGCTCGCGCCCGTGGTCGAGTTCGACGAGGAAGACGCGCTGCCATTGACCGAGCATAGGGTGGCCATCGATCACGGGAATCGTCTCGCTGGCGCCGAGGAACAAGTGCTGGCAGTGGGAGTGGCCGTTCGGCTCCTCCCCGGTGAGAGTGTGGCCGTGGCGGTTGTGGGCGTAGTCGTGAAGTGTGGGAAGGATGCGCTCGAGCATCTCCTCCATGTCCTGGATAAGATGCGGTTCGTTCTCGTTGATCGCGATTGCGGCGGTCGTGTGGCGGGAGAAGACAGTGACGTTGCCGTGGTCGATACCCGACTGCTGGACCAGGAGCTCGACGTTATCGGTGATATCGATAAACTGCGGGCCCCGGTCCGTCTGGTAGTTGACGATATGAGAACGGACCTTAAGTCCCGTCGCCTCGCTGGTACTCTTCAGCACACGCGCGCTCCTTCTGAAAATCAGGCGTCCTCAAGGGACGCGTTTACAAGCGGATAAGTTAACATGCTCAACGTCTTAGGCGCGATAGTGGTTCGGGTTGCGCTGATCCTCCCCTTGCAGACACAACGGCGTTCGCTGCGAGCATCCCGCTCCGCACGGCGCTTTCCATCGTTGCCGGCCAGCCGGTGTCCGTGTAGTCGCCGGCGAGATACAGGCCACGCACCGGAGTCTCCTGGGGCGGGCGGAGCGCAGCCACGCCCGGTTTCGGCGCGAAGGTGGCGTTCCGCTGCTTTACTACGAGGGCGCGCTGCGGCTTCTCGTTCTGCAGGCCCGGTACCAGGTCGCTCAATTCATCAGTGAATAACTCCACCAATTTTGCGTTCGACATAGATAGCCAGCGATCCGCCCCGCTTAGCGACACGTCAAGGTGTAATCCCGAGTTGGGAGATCTGTCGCCGGCGAGCCTGGTCTTGTTGAATAGCCACTGTACGGGTGAATTCAGGAATGTGGCGAACGCGCGGCCCCATGACGTGCCCGGGGAATACCAGAGGTGCACATTGACGATGGGTGACGGCTCCAGCCGCCAGATCCGGGCGAAGAACGGATCTCCTGCCAGTGACGGAGGCAGGACCCCCGGCAGTGACTGCGGATCGAGCGCCATCACTACGACATCGCCGTTAATTTCGCCGGAATCTGTGACCACCCCTGTCGCTCCGTCCGAGCCGATGGATACGTCGCGAACTCCCTCGCCCAGTCTTACCGTGCCGCCACGTCCTTCGATGTAGGTTCGAGCCGCTTCGCCGATAAGTTCGCTGAGCCCGACGCGGGACCAGCCGACGTTGGCGCCCGTACGGGACCGCAGGAAGCCCTCCTGGAACACCATGATGCCGAGGTCGGCACTGACCTCATCGATATCTCCGTTGAGTGTCGGCAGCGTGATCAGGTTCCAGAGGGAGCGGATCGCATTCTCCGACTGGCGTTTCTCTCGCAGCCACTCGCCGAAGGTTATGCCGTCCAGGTCAGGAGATTTCGCTCGATCCAGCGCCTGGATGTGGGCCAGCGCCCAACCCGCCGAACCCTTCTCAGCCGACGATAGGGACTTGAACCGGACGAGCGATGGGAGCAGGTGAAGTGGGGCGGGTAGGTTAGTCGCCTCGAGGACACTTGTCCCCCACACCTTGTCGATGACGGGCACGCGGAGGCGCTTCTGTAGGTAGGCGCGGTCACGCACCCCGAGCCGCTCCAGTAACTGGATGTATGCGGTACAGCAGCCCAGGAAAACATGCTGGCCGTTGTCCACCGTGGCGCCGGTTTCCTTGTCGGTGTACGAGTAGGATCGGCCTCCGAGGAAGGGGCGCTTTTCGAGCAGGGTCACCCCGAAGCCACGGTCGGCGAGTTCACAGGCGGCGGTGATTCCGGCGAGACCGCCGCCGGCGACGACGGCAGTGGGCATCAACCGACTGCGACGCGCACCAGCTCGCGGCCGGCGAGGGCTAGCTTCTGGCCGGTGGAAGGCCCGGCGCGCCGGCGGAATATGACAGCGGGGTCGCGCTCGATCTCGTCGAGGATCGACATGTAGATTCCGGCCATGACGCCCACGCAGGCCCGGGCACGGCCCGGGAGCAGCGGCAGGAGCTTGCGGCCTTCACGGAAGTAGTCGCGGGCGCGGTCGGTCTGGAGGGCCATGAAACGGCGGAACTCGGGAGTGATCCGGCCTGAGAGCAGGTCGTCCTCGGTCCATCCGAACCAGTTCATTTCGTCCTGTGGCAGGTATATGCGGCCGCGTTCCGCGTCCTCCTGGACGTCGCGGAGAATGTTGGTGAGCTGGAGGGCGACGCCGAGGTCCTGTGCGTGCCGTCGGGCTCGGTCGCCGCCGCGGTAGCCGAAAATCTCGATCGAGATGAGTCCCACGGAGGCGGCAACCTGGTTACAGTATTCCTTCAGGGGCGCGAACGTCTCGTACCTTGTCCTCGTCAGGTCGGTCTCGCAGCCGTCGAGGATGTCGTAGAGCAGGTTCGGGCTGACCACGTAGTGCGCGACCGTGCGCTGAAGAGCGGTCAACATGGGTCCCCTGGGCCGGTGGTCCAGGGCGGCATCGAGCGCCGCACGGTACTCGCCGAGTTGGCGGCGCGCCTCGTCCTCCGGAAGGCCAGCGTCGACGATATCGTCGGCTTGCCGGGCGAAAGCGTAGGCGGAATAGATGGCGCGGCGTTGCGGCTTCGGAAGCAGGGCGAAGCCGTAGTAGAAATTCTTGGCCTCGCGACGCGTCAGGTCGCGGCAGTATTCGTAAGCGGCCGCCATCTCACTCATTTCGGGATCTTTATCGGGAGTGGGGACAGGGCGTTGGGGAGTATGAGTGCGCGGTCCAGACGCGAGATCGAGGCGCGACCGGAGAGCACGTCGTATCCACGATCCTCGACTGAGCGCAGGGCGGCGAGGCCACCGAGAGTGAAGGCACGGAGATCAACGCGGAGGTGCCCGGAGGCGCGACCTATGAGAGGCAGGCCGCGACGGAAGTGGTCGCGCGTGCGCTCGACCTGGAACTGCATCAGGCGCTGGAATTCCGGGGTGAAACGGCGTTCAAAGATGTCGGCTCCGTCGACACCGAAGGCGCTCATGTCCTCACGGGGGATGTAGATCCGGCCCTTGGCAGCATCAACGGAGACGTCTTGCCACATATTGGCGAGTTGCAGGGCGGTGCATGTGAAGTCTGCTAGCGCCTGCAGTTCCGTGTCGCGGCATCCGAATACGTAGAGAATAAGATGTCCGACAGGATTAGCGGAGTGGGAGCAGTAGTCGAGGAGCTCGTCGAATGTCTCGTACCGCGTGGTGCGCTGATCCCGGCGATTCGCATCGATCAGGGCGTCGAAAGGTTGCGGCGGGATTTCGAACCGTTTGATCGTGTGCGCGAGGGCGATGAACCGGGGGTCGGTCGCGCCGCCGAGGTAGGCACGCTTTAGCTCCGCCTCCCACTCCTCCAGGAGAGCGAGGCGATCTCCTGAGGCCTCATCGCCGATGTCGTCGACGCCGCGGCAGTAGGCGTAGATGGCATAGAGATGGGGGCGGAGGGGTTTGGGCAGGAACCAGGATGCGACGGGGAAGTTCTCCCGGCGACCCAGAGCAATGTGGCGGCAATGCGCATAGGCTTCTTGGAGGGAGACTTGCGGGGCGACCTGCTCGGCGAGCATCGAGTCTATTCTAAGCACCCCGCTCCGTGCGTTGTAAGCCCCGGTGCTAACCTGTACTTGCGATTAGAAGGAGGCAGGACATGGGAAAGATCATCGATTGCGGCAAAGTGAATCCCGAGAGCGGGTGCGGTCACATCGTCCGCGGCGAAACCGAGGAAGAGTTGCTCAAGAACGCTGAGGCGCACGCCAAAGAGCACGGCTTCACGGAAGTCACGCCCCGAGTTGATCGCGATGATCAAGGCGAACATCGAGGAGGAAGCCGCTTAATAGAGCGTCGTCGGTTTCCGGAACGGGTTGCGCCGCACGATTCGCGAAATCACGAACGAGACGAGGGAGATGACCAGCGCTCCGATGAATGCCGGCCAGAACCCGTCCACGGCGAACCCGATGTTCAGCCAGTCGCAAACGACCTCGGTCAGCATCACGATCATCGCGTTGACGACAAAGAGGAAGAGGCCCAGCGTTAGGATCTGCAGGGGGCAAGTCAGAAGGATGAGGATCGGTCGGAAGAAGGCCCTCATAATCACGTAAAAGAGGGACGCGAGGGCAAGGTCACGCAAGGAGTCCACGAACCACGGATCGCCGTCGTACCAGACGTCGTTGACGAACCACTCGGCGGCGAGAAATCCGACCACCGTGATCCCCCAACGGACGAGAAGCCTAATCCATAGCGGGACATCGTAATCCCACGGAGGTTCTGTGTGCTGTACGTACGTGTAGTATGTGAACTGCCGCAATTTGCGAGCCTCCGCGAGATTCTAGCAGATGGAGTGAGCCATGGACGCCTACAAGGCCATCGTCACGAAACGCGACACGCGGTCATACACGGCCGAGCCGGTCTCCGAGGAGGTCCTGCGGCGGCTGGCGCAGGCAGGGCGGATGGCGGGCAGCAGCAAGAACCGCCAGCCGGTGCGCTTCGTCGTCATTGTGGACAAGGAGAACATGGCGGACCTGGCGAAGTGCGGGGACTTTGCGGAACCGCTGGGGCCGGCGACCGCGGCCATTGCCGTATGCCTGAACCCGGAAGGGATGGATTTCGACGCCGGCCGGGCGGCGCAGAACATCATGGTGGCAGCCTGGAACGAGGGGTTGGCATCGTGCCCGGTGCGGATACACCACGAGGACTGCGGGCGGGAGTCGCTGGGGTTGCCGGACGGCTGGCGCATCTCGATGGTGATTGCCCTGGGTCACCCGGATCCAAACGTCCCTATGTCGCTGGGGCGTGGGCGCAAGCCTTACGACGACTACGTGCAGTGGGAGCGCTGGAGTGGCGAGGAAGAGGGCTCGTAGGGGCGTAGCAACCGCCGACGTATCGTAGGATCGCGACGCATGGGGTGTCGGTTGCTACGCCCCTACACCCAGCGAATGGCCTTCTATACACTGGTCTTACTGTGCCTGCGAAGGTTGAGCTTTACGATACGACGCTGCGTGACGGCACCCAGATGGAGGGGATCAGTTTGTCCGTCGAGGACAAGCTGAAGATCGCCCGCAGGCTGGACGATATCGGCGTCCATTACATCGAGGGCGGGTGGCCCGGATCGAACCCCAAGGACGCGGAATTCTTCGCACGCATCAGTGAGTTGAACCTGCGAAACGCCACGATCGCCGCGTTCGGGTCAACTCGTCGCGCGGGTGCGACAGCAGACGCCGATCCCAACCTGAAGGCGCTCGTCGATGCGAAGACGAAGGTTGTGACTATCGTCGGCAAAGCCAGCGACCGCCAGGTCACGGAGGTGTTGGAGACAACGGTGGAGGAGAACCTGGCGATGCTGGCGGACTCGATACGCTTCCTCAAGGGCAAGGGGCTGACAGTGTTCTTCGACGCCGAGCACTTCTTCGATGGATTCGTCAGTGACAAGGACTATTCGCTCCAGTGCCTGAAGACGGCTGTAGGCGCCGGTGTGGACTGCGTCGTCCTCTGCGACACGAACGGTGGAATGGTGACTTCAAAGTTTGCCGAGATCACGCGGACAGTCGTGGATCAGATGCAGTGCCAGGTGGGCGTTCACGCTCACAACGGCGCGGACGTCGCCGTCGCGAACAGCCTCGCGGGTGTCGAAGCCGGTGCCACGCACGTGCAGGGGGCGGCTAACGGCTATGGCGACATGAGCGGCAACGCCAACATGTTCAGCATCGTCGCCAACCTCAAGCTGAAGCTGGGGATCGACTGTGTGACCGATGAACAGCTCCAGCACCTCGCCGAGGTATCACACTACGTCAGCGAGATCGCAAACATCCCGCCCAGTGGGCGCCAACCGTACGTCGGCTCCGCGGCGTTCACGCACAAGGCGGGCCTGCACGTGGCAGCCGTCATCAAGCAGGGCTGGTCATACCAGCACATCGACCCGGCGCTCGTCGGTAACGACACGCGGATAATCGTGTCGGAACTGGCGGGGCGGCACAGCATCACCGCGAAGCTGGAGGAGCAAGGTGCTGACCTCGACCTGAGCAAGGAGGATATTCGCGGACTGCTGGACCTGATCAAGCGCATGGAGGCAAAAGGGTACGCTTACGAAGGCGCGGAAGCGTCGTTTGCGTTGCTCGTGCGCCGCAGCCGGCCCGGGTATCAGGCTCCGTTCGAACTGGTGGACTTTATGGTGGTGGAACGACGGCACCATTTGGCCCGCGGCGCAAAGCCGGGCGACGACCGCCGGGAGATGGTGTCCGAGGCTATGGTCAAGGTGCGAGTGGGAGAGGAGACTTTCATCACCGCGGACGAAGGCAACGGGCCGGTGAACGCGCTTGACGGCGCCGTGCGTAAGGCGCTCGTCCAGTTCTACCCGGACATCCGCAGCTTGCACCTCGTGGACTACAAGGTCCGCATCATTGATCCAGCCGCGGGAACAGGCGCCAACACTCGCGTCCTGATCGAGAGCACGGACGGCGACGAGACATGGACCACCGTGGGGTCGTCAACAGACGTCATCGAGGCGTCCTGGCTAGCGCTGGCGGACAGCCTGGAATACTGGCTGGTCAAGCACCATCCCATCGGTTCCGCAGACTAATCCGATAGTGGCAACCACCTCAGCATTGGGGCGTTCTATTCTTCAGCGCCCATGAACTGGCTCGATTTCACGATCATCATCCTCATCGCCGGGTTCGTCCTCTCGGGGTACTCGGCGGGCCTCGTGCGTGGGGTGGTGACGCTTGCCGCGACCATCGCAGGCGTGATTGTCGCGGGGGCGCTCTACGAACGGTTCTCGCACACAGTGGAGATCTTCATAAGCAACCCTGAGGCCGCTGATGCGGTGGCGTTCCTCGTGCTTTTCGGGTGCGTTTACCTGTTGGGTCAGATCGTCACGATCATGCTAAGGACCAGCCTCACCCTGCTGATGATCGGATGGTGGGACAAGCCCGGCGGCGCCATATTCGGGTTCCTCAAGGGAGTCATCGTGGTGCAGGTGTTGCTCATCGCCTTCGCAGCGTACCCGAGCCTCGGCTTCGAGCAGGCTGTGGCCGATTCGAGTCTCGCCTGGAATTTCGTCGACGATTGGTCGTTCTTGCTGGCCGTTTTACCCGCAGAAATCGAGGATAGGATCGACGATTTCCTGGTGCCGCCGCCCCCGCCCCCGCCTCCTCCGCCGTCATAACCGGCGTTAAGTCCAAATTGCTAGGGTTTGAATAAGTCTGCTAGGATGATTGCGATTGGTAATGTTCCAATGGGGCCACGATTACCGGTACTAGTACTGAACCAGAATTTCGAGCCTCTCAACGTGTGCAACGCGAGGCGGGCACTGGTGCTGCTCGACCGCGGCAAGGCAGAACTCATCGAAAACGGCCGTGGTTACATCCACACGCCGACCATGAAGTTCGAACTCCCCTCGGTCATCCGCCTGATCTACCTGATCCGGAGGCCTCGTCCGCAGGGACGGCTTACGCGACGGGACATCTTCCTGCGTGACAAATACACTTGCCAGTACTGCGGGAAGCAGACGAAGGACCTGACCCTGGATCACGTGATGCCCCGGCACCGCGGGGGTGGGCACAGCTGGGAGAACGTCGTTGCGGCGTGCAAGGGCTGCAACCACCACAAGGCGGGCCGCACACCGGAAGAGGCGCGGATGAACCTGCGTCACGAGCCGTACATGCCGACGTACAGCTACTTCCGGACGTTCTACCACTACCTCGAGGGTAACGACGGCTGGCGGAAGTTCATCCCGGCGTCCGAGATGGAACTGATCGGCTACTAGACCAACATCCACGCCGATTGCCCGCCCGGTAAGATGCTTCCATGACGCGTGCTCAGTCGCGTGAAGTCCTCCGCAATATCAAGGCTATCGCCTTCGATGGCTACGGTACGTTGTTCGACTTCACGGAGCCGGACTTCATCGCGACGATGGCGGAGATTTGCGCCCAGCAAGACCTGGAAGCCGACGCCGCTGACCTCTGGCAGCGCTTTCTGAAGGCTTCTTACTTGATGCGCTCGGAGCACCACGAAGACCCCGTGTACAAGCGCTACGACCAGGCGTGGGCGGACCAGTTCGTGCATGTGTTCGAGCACCTTGGTCTTCAGGGCGACGCATGGGCCGCTGCCATGCACCTGAAGCGCCGCCTTAGCACCGCCCCAGCGTTTCCAGATGCCCGCGCGGTCGTCGACCTGTTGCGCGGAAGCTACGAGGTGGCCCTGATGTCGAACGCGGACGACGATTTCCTGAACGAGTGCCTGGAGCGCAACGGGCTGGACTTCGAGATAGTCGTTAGCTCCGAGCAAGCGCATGCGATCAAGCCGAATCCGGCGATCTTCCATTACCTCGCGGAGAGGCTGAAGCTGGCGCCGGGCGAAATTCTCTACGCGGGAGACAACCCGATACCCGACGTACTGGGCCCGAAGCGCGCCGGGATGCCCACCGTGTGGGTGAACCGATCGTGGTTGCGGAAGCCGCGCAAGATACCGTACCCGGACTTCCGAGTGCGCTCGCTGTCGGAAATGGTTCCGTTGCTGGTGCCCGGCGTTGAGTGAGGTTCCGGGGCCGCGCTCGCGGGAATTGTTCGAGCGAGCACGGGAGGTGATGCCGGGCGGCGTTTCCAGCCCGGTGCGTGCATTCAAGGCGATCGGCGGCAACCCTCCGGTCATCGCGTACGGAGAAGGGCCGTTCATCTACGACGTGGACGGCAAGGAATACGTGGACTTCGTGGGTGCATACGGGCCGCTCATACTGGGCCACGCTCACCCGCGCCTCAGCCAGGTGCTGGCCGCCGCGGCAGAGCGGGGTACGGCCTACGGCGCGACGAGCGAACTGGAAATCGGCCTGGCGGAGCTGATCGTGGGAGCGATTCCGTCGATCGAGATGGTGCGGTTCGTCAATTCCGGCACCGAGGCGACGATGTCGGCGCTGCGGTTGGCACGCTCCTTCACAGGCCGGGACAAGGTCATCAAGTTCGAGGGCGGGTACCACGGTCACGCCGACGGGTTGCTAGTGCAGGCAGGCTCCGGGCAGGCGACCCTTTCGCTGCCGGACAGTCCAGGCGTCACGGCGGGAGCGGCGGCGGCGACTCTCGTCGCACCGTACAACGACGCGGCGGCAGTCGAGGCGCTTTTCGCGGCGCATGCGGGCGAGATTGCGGCGATTATCGTGGAGCCGATCGCGGCGAACATGGGGGTCGTCCCACCGAATCCGGGATTCCTCGAGTCGCTGCGCGACATTTGCACGGCTAACGGTGCTTTGCTCGTGTTCGACGAAGTGATCACCGGGTTCCGGCTGCACTACGGCGGAGCGCAAGACTTGTTTGACGTGCGACCGGATATCACCTGTTTGGGCAAGATCATCGGAGGGGGGCTGCCGGTCGGCGCGTACGGGGCACGGAAGGAGATCATGGAGATGGTGGCACCGGTGGGGCCGGTCTACCAGGCGGGAACGCTATCGGGGAATCCATTGGCGATGGCTGCGGGATTGGTGACGCTGGAGGAGCTGAAGGCGGGAGGGGACGCCGCTTACAAGAAACTCGAAGTGCAGTCGATCTACCTGGAAGACGGGCTCAGGCGGGCGGCGGAAGGTGCCGAGTTGCCGGTGCGGATCAACCGTATTGGCTCGCTGCTGACCATGTTTTTCACCGGTGATGAGGTCACGGATTTTGCGGGTGCCAGGCGCTCGGACACTGAGCGGTACGCGGCGTATTGTCGTGGGATGCTAGAGCGCGGTGTATTCCTGGCGCCCTCGCAGTTCGAGGCGATGTTCGTCTCCATGGTTCACGGCGATGCGGAGATTGAAAGGGCGGCAGAGGCGGCAGAGGCGAGCATGCGGGCGCTACACGGCTGATAGACGGTCCGTATAACCTCTATAGCTCCGGCTGCGTTCTTGAGACCAGTAAGCACTTGCTCTCAAGGAGGCAGCAATATGGCCGTTGCGACGCAATCAGGAAACCGAATCTGGCCAAATTGGTGGCGATTCGCGGGGGTGGACGGGATCATCTGGGCGATTCTCTTCGTAATCGGGGCGATCATTATCCAGGGAGACTCCCCAACTCGTGGCGACGATATCGAGGAGATTCGAAAGTACTGGGTGGAGGACGGGGACACGTACCTGATCGGCGATTACATCCTTGGGATCGCCTTCGTCATATTCTTCCTGCCGTACGCGATTGGGCTGGTGGCGCTGCTGCGAAGGGCGGAAGGCGATCCACCCATCTGGTCGCACATGGCTTACACCGGCGCATTGCTGGGAGTAGCTTTTGCGGGTGTCGCCGGCCTGGCCTGGGCCACGCTGGCATTGGGCTTGAAAGACAACCCGGACCTGAGCGACTCGACGGTCGTCCTCCTGATGGATCTGGATGCGCAGGGTTTCGTGATCTCTAGCTTCGCTCTCGCGCTGTTCATCGGGTCGGCTGGATTTGTCGTCGCCCGGACCGGCGTGCTCTGGCGATGGCTCGGAGGGCTCGCGCTGATCGCCGCCATCCTGCTGCTGATCGGATCAGCGTGGCCAATTGATGGCGACGACGAGGGCGCGATCGCGATGTTTGGGTTCATCGGATATCCGCTGTTGCTGCTCTTCGTCCTGATCTCTTCGGTGAGGATGCTCATGATGAAGGAACCGCCACCGGCTGACTGACCGCACACCGCAAACAAGTTGTCAACACAGGGCGGAGACCTCTTTCGCGGGGCTCCGCCCTTCGCTATACTCGTGGCGTCCCGCAGCCCCAATTGCTAAAGCAGGTAAGCAGTTATGAAAGTCTCGTGTCTCCAGGAGAACCTTAACCGTGGCCTCCAGGTAGTTGGCCGCGCCGTTCCCGTTCGCAGCACGCTCCCACAGGCGTCGCATGTGCTGATAGAAAGCGATGAGGGGCGCCTCAAGCTCGTCGCCACCGACCTCACAATCGCTATTACGTGCTGGATCGGCGCGACGATTGAGGCCGAGGGTTCGGTCACGGTGCCGGCGCGGCTGCTGACGGACCTGGTGGCTCAGCTCCCGAACGAGAAGATCGATCTCAACCTGGGCGAACGTGGCAAGCAGCTGCACATCGAGTGCGCGCGCAACGACGCCAACATGGCCGGAATGGACGCGCAGGACTTCCCGCCGGTGCCTGCTGTGGCAGACGGCCTCACCCTTACGCTCGACCCGGCGGCCCTCAAGCGCGCCATCGAGCAAGTGCAATTCGCGGCCGCGGCGGACGACACCCGCCCAGTCCTCACGGGGATCCACACGCTGGCCGAGGGCAACGTCCTGACGCTTGCGGCGGCCGACGGTTTCCGCCTGGCTGTGTACCATCTACCTTTGGAAGCCGACGTACCGGAGAAGGTCGAGGTGATCATCCCCGCCCGTGCTCTGCGCGAGGTGGAGCGGCTAATCGGTGACGACAGCGACCCGGTCCAGTTCTCGATCAACGCTCAGCGGTCGCAGGTGCTGTTCAAGGTGCCGAATGCGGAGATTGTGGCGACCCTGATCCAGGGGACGTTCCCCAACTACAGCCAGCTAATCCCTCAGTCCTACAACACGAAGACCGAAATCGGGATCAAGGACTTCCGGCAGGAGACTCGAATTGCCTCAATCTTTGCCCGCGATGGCGCCGGCATCGTCCGCCTGCAGGTGGAACCGGGTGAGGGCGGCAACGGCAAGATGACGATTTCCGCGCGCGCCGAGGAGATCGGCGAGCACCGGGGCGAGATGGACGTTGAGGTTGAGGGGGAGGATTCGAAGATCGCGTTCAACAGCAAGTACCTGCAGGACGTCCTGGAAGTGCTTGACGGCGCCACGAAGGTGCAACTTGAGACGACCAGTCCTTCCAGTCCGGGAGTGATCCGCGCCGTCGGCGACGAACGCTACGTGCACGTCGTGATGCCGATGTTCGTGCAGTGGTGAGTTCGGCTAGTCCGTAGCCCACCCCGGACCGTCAATGCCAACGGCCGCTGAGCGTTCGCGCCAATATGTAGCCCTGCTGCGAGGGATCAACGTCGGCGGGAAGAACGTGATCAAGATGGCGGACCTGCGGTCATGCCTCGAAGTGGCGGGACTGGAGGACGTGACCACGTACATCCAGAGCGGCAATGTCCTCTTCCAGTCTGACGGCCGTGACGAAGCGAAACTCACTAGCCAGATTGAGGGTGCGCTATCGAAGACATTCAGCTACGACTCGCGGGTTGTGCTTCGTAGTTACGACCAATTGAAGGACATCGTCAAGCGGGCTCCAAAAGGTTTCGGCGACGATCCCGCGGCCTACCGATACGACGTCCTTTTCCTGAGAGAGTCGCTTTCGGCGAGCAAAGCGATCAAAGACGTGAAAACGAGGGAAGGCGTAGACCAGGCATTCGTCGGCAGCAACGCCCTTTATTTTTCGAGGTTGATCAGCAGGGCGACACAGAGCTACCTGAGCCGGCTAGTAGCGTTGCCGATCTACCAGGAGATGACGATTCGCAACTGGAACACGACGATCAAACTGCTGGCGCTGATGGAAGCCAGGCAACCCTGATCCTGTCGGAATAAGCTACGGACGATGCCTGGCGCCGAGTCGACTGAATCATTGGTGCCCGCCGGCGCGCCACCATTGCCAGAGCAGGGCACGATTACGCCGTCGCTGCGCCAGTATGGCCTTCGCCCCCTGGCTATCCTCTTCGTCCTCAACGCCATCGACGAATTCGACCGCGCCGTGCTCGCCGTCGCGCTCGACGATATCCGCGCCGACTTCGGCGTCTCCGATGCGGTAGTCGGCCTGCTCCCGTTAGCGGTTATTTCGATCACCGGTCTCCTTGCGCTGCCGTTGGGCAACCTTGCGGACCGGTGGAGCCGCCGCAACATCCTGGTAATCGCCGCCGTGATCTGGGGTAGTGCCGGCCTTTTCGCCTCAGCCTCGCGTTCGTTCATGCAACTCTTTCTCACCCGTGCTCTGCTCGGCTTCGGCCAGGGCACTATCGGCCCGACGCACCTGAGCCTGCTCTCGGACTACTACCCGGTGGGTGTTCGCGGCCGCGTGATGAACATCTGGCGCTCGGCGAACCCGTTCGGCCAGATCATCGGTGCCATCGTCGGTGGGGCCATAATTGCCACGGCGGGATGGCGGTGGGCATTCGTCGCGGTATCCATCCCTGGACTGCTGGTCGGCCTTTTTGCATTGACGCTGCGAGAACCGAAGCGAGGCGAGGCGGAACTGGCGACCGCCGTCGACGCCAACCCGTTGCTCGCGGAGTTCTTGCGCGAGCCGGAGAAGAAGTGGGGATTCTTCGAGAGTCTCTCGACGATCTTTCGCATTCGTACCCTTCGCTACCTCATCTTCTCCAACGCGGCAATTGGGTTCGTCTTGATCGGCATCGTCTACTGGTTTCCCGCGCTATTCGAGCGCAAATACGATTTCTCGACAGAGCAAGCGGCAGGCGCATTCGGCGGCCTGGCGTT
This sequence comes from Chloroflexota bacterium, assembly GCA_036741795.1. Taxonomy (GTDB): domain Bacteria; phylum Chloroflexota; class Dehalococcoidia; order SM23-28-2; family RBG-16-64-32; genus DATKKM01. The sequence continues at coordinate 5,755 of DAINRO010000027.1, read as the reverse complement.
GTCGGCGTTCGTCGGACAGCTGCTGGCAGGGCCATTCGTCGACGCGCGGCGGCCTCGCGGGTTCGGTTACCTGACCCGGATGGGCGCGGCTGCTGTCGTTTTGCTGACCGTGACGTGGGTGATCGGCTTCGCCATCCCAATCCCGGCGATATCGTTGTTGCTGATCTTCGGCGGCGCGTTCCTGGCGTCGATTGGGTCCGGAGGCTTTATTCCCGTGGTGGCGGCCTGCTCGCCGCCGCGCATCCGCAGCCAATCGTTCGCCGCGTTTGGCCTCTCGCTCGCGGTGTTTGGCGCCGCCGCCGCGCCCGTCGTCATCGGCGGGATGTCGGAGCTATTCCAGCAGCAGTTCGATGTAAACGAGGGTGACAGCCTGCGCTACGCCATCATCATCGCCACGGCCACCGTCTCGTCACTCGGTGCCTGGTTCGTCTACCAGGCGAGTCGTAGCGCAGACGTCGACGTGCAGCGCGTCCTTAGCGATTTCATCGCAGAGCACACGAGAGGTGAGGACGCTACCTCCGCTGCCAGCCCGCCGTAGCCTCGATGAGGCTGTCACGAGAAGACACCACAGCCCGGCGGAAACCCCGCCGGGCTGTTCACCTTGGGCGACCTGCCGTCTATGACCGGGGTGCCACGTTCTGGTTGAAGCGGAAGACGTTGGTGGGGTCGTACTTCGCCTTGACCTCCGCCAACCGGTTGTACGTCTCCTCGGGGTAGGCCTCGCGGAGGCGCTCCTCGCCCTCGTTCTCCAGGAAGTTCACGTAGACGCCGTCCGCGTCCTGGCGGATCTTTGAGAAGAGCGCGTCTGCCCACTCGTTGTGCTTGACCGCGTCGTCCTCGGGGTCGAGCCAGAGCGAGAGCACCGTCGTCAGGTAGTTGGCGTCGCGGTGGGCGAAGGCCGTCTCGTCGGCGTCGACGCGGGCCATGGCGCCGCCCAACCCGCGCAGCTGGACGATGTTCATCGGAGAGCTGACGTGGCCCATTGCCTTGAGGATCGCGTCGATCGACTCGTCGCTGAACGCCTTCGAGAACTGGGACCGCACGACTGCGGCGTGAGGTGCAGCGGCTGGCTCCATGAACACGTAGATCGCCGGGTAGGGGATCGGGCCCACGAGGTCAGTCACGGGCTCCGCAATTGCCCGCAGCGGCGCGATGGCGCGCTCGCCCTCTTCCTGGCTGCCCGTCCAGGTGACGAGCACCATGAGGATCGGCTCGCCGACGCGGTCCTCGGGGATGAACGGCGCGGGCGGCGCGAGCATAAGGTTCGTGATGGTGGTGAGGTCGTCGGGGGCTGTCACGATGTAGTCCAGGTACTTGCGAACAGTGTCGTGGTTGGCAGGCAGGATCAGGGCGCCACCGAGGATCTGGCCGACGGGGGCGAGCTGGAACTCGAACTCGGTGACAATGCCGAAGTTGCCACCACCGCCGCGGATCGCCCAGAAGAGGTCCGGGTGTTCCATCGGGCTCGCAGTGACGATCTCACCCGACGCAGTGACCACGGTCGCCGAAAGCAGGTTGTCGATCGTGAGGCCGTACTTCCGGACCATGTAACCGATGCCGCCGCCCGTGGCCAGCCCGCCGATGCCGACGGACGAGGTGTCGCCTGTGGTGAGCGCAAGACCATAGGCGTGGGCGGGACCGGAGATGTCCGCGGAAGTGGCGCCGGGCTGGATGTGGGCGACGCGGCGGTAGGAGTCGATGACGACGTCGCGCATGGCCGAGAGGTCGATGACCATAGCCTGGTCGATCATGCTCATCTTGGGGACGCTGTGGCCGCCGCTGCGGACGGCCAGCGGGAGGTCGTTCTGGACGGCGAAGCGGACCCCCTTCGCCACATCGTCCCGGGTCCGCGCCCGGAGGATGACGAGGGGACGCCGGTCGACGGTGACGTCGTGGACCTTGCGGGCTTCGTCGTACTGGTCGTGTCCGGCGGTGATGACTTCGCCGGAGACGCGAGCGGCGAGGGCCTCGAAGTTCAGGGCGGCTGGTGATGGTGCGACGGCTGCGATTGTCATGGCGACTCCTTCATTGCTGTTGGTCTGGGTTGAAGTGGTCTTGCCGGTTGCCGTGATGGTCATTTGGTTTTTCTCCTCTCGCAGTTGCTTGTTGAACGCAGATTCGCACCCCGGCAAGGGCCGCGTTCCTAAATGGCTCCTACGCGAATCCTCAAGTTCCCTAAACGAACCTGATAAGGTTCCTAAACACTCGTCAGAGAGGCGATTTTGGGGGAGAAGTTGTCTCGGATCGACGCGAGCTTGGCACCGGTGTTCCGGCGCCCGCCGAGTAGGTCAGAATATGACCCTTACCTTTGTCGGCTGGTAGTATCACCGGAGTATGCCAGTGAGAAGGGTTAGTTGATGCGCGCGGCCGTGATGCGTGAAGGCCGACTGCTGGTCGAGGATGTGCCGGAGCCTGTGCCCGGGATCGGGACGGTGCTTGCGGAAACGATAGCCTGTGGGATCTGTGGCTCCGATCTTCACGCGCTCAAGCACACGGACCAGATGAAGGAAGTCGCCGCGGCGGCGGGGTATCCGGCGGACCTGGACGGCGACGTGGTGATGGGCCACGAGTTCTCGGCGCGAGTACTGGAACTTGGCCCCGGCAGTTCCGGGGTTGAGCCTGGCGACGTCGTCGTCTCTATCCCCCTTGTTTTTGGATCCGCGGGGTTGGCCCAGGTGGGATACTCCACGCAGTACCCCGGCGGATACGGCGAGCGCATGGTGTTGAGCCCGGCCTTTTGCGTGAAGGTGCCAAATGGACTCGACCCGCGCCGTGCTGCCCTCACGGAACCGATGGCCGTGGGAGTGCACGCCGTGGCTAAGTCGCGGATCGAACAAGGGGAAGGGGCGATCGTCCTGGGGTGCGGCCCGATCGGTTTGGCGATCATCGCCGCACTGCGGCTCAAGGGTGCGGAGCCAATCATCGCCGCTGACTTCTCGCCGAAGAGGCGCTCTCTGGCGTCGCTCATGGGCGCACACGAATCGATCGATCCCCGGGAAAGGGCCGCCATCGATGCCTGGACCGCGGCCGCCGGTGTGCGGACGCCGGTCATATTCGAAGCGATTGGCGTGCGTGGCATCCTGGATGACGCCATGCTCTGGGCTCCGCGGAACGCGCGGATTGTCGTCGCCGGTGTCTGCATGGAACCGGATCCAATCCGCCCGCTTATCGGAGTCTCGAAGGAACTCTCTCTGCATTTCGTCCTTGGCTACGACCCGATGGAGTTCAACCAGACCCTGGGCTATATCGCGGACGGGAGCATTGATGTCGAACCGCTCATCACGGGCGAAGTCGGCATCTCAGAGGTTCCAGCAGCCTTCGAGTCGCTCAGTGACCCGGAGGCTCACGCCAAGATCCTTGTCAAGCCGGCGCTGGGCTAATCCCTCCCTTTGCGTGCTATCATCGCCGGAAAGGTGACAACTAAGGAGGCCGCACCGTGGGTTGTCTGCTACTAATTTCCGCATTCGCCGGACCCCGCTTCGGAATTATTCTCTGGTGGCTGATAGATATGGACCGCTGGGAGCGTGCGTTCGACGAAATACTCTGGCCACTCGTGGGGTTCGTTTTCTTCCCCTGGACAATCCTGGCTTTCGTGGCAGTGGCGCCCAATGGCAACCCCACCGATTCGGACTACATCTGGCTGGCCCTTGCGTTCGCTCTGGACCTGATGTCGTGGGCGAGTAACATGGCCAAGCGCTACACGATGTAGATATGGCGAACGGACACTCCACCGGCGCCTGGCTGAAGGACTCCACAGTCCGCTTCTGGACGGGCGTGCACCAGTCCATCTTCCGTGCGAGCAACGGGCGCGTTCTCGGCGACATCTTCGGCATGCCCGTCGTCATGCTGACGACGACCGGACGCAAGACGGGCAAGAAACGAACAACGATGCTGACCTCGCCGGTCCAGGATGGAGACAAAATCATCATCGTAGCCTCGTACGGAGGTGACGACCGGCACCCCACGTGGTTCCTTAACCTTCGCGACAACCCCGACGTGCGCGTGGTGAGCATGGGGAAAGACCTCGCAATGCGCGCACGCGTCGCTTCTAAAACAGAGCGCACGAAGCTGTGGCCCCAGGTAGTTAAGCGATATCGCGACTACGGCCGCTACCAGGAGCGCACCAGGCGGGAAATTCCCCTGGTTATCCTTGATCCCGTGGATTAGTCCTTTGGCTTCCGCATGCTGACCCGGGCACGGCGCCTGTTACCCCTCCCCCTGAGGCGTGTCGCGTCGCGCTTGTTGCACGGTGAATCCCCTTTGCTGTCATCCATCATCCTCAACTGGAACCGTCGCGCGCTCCTCGAAACGACCGTCAATTCGTACCTGGCAACCGTTTCCGTCCCTTACGAGCTATTCATCATTGACAATGGTTCCTCGGATGGGTCCCATTCCTTCATCAGTGACGTCTGCGCGGGTCACTCCAACCGCCATCCGGTGCTGCTCAACGAGAACCTGGGCGGCGAAGCGCTGAACCCGGTCATGGCTCGCGCCCGCGGCCCTTTCATCCACGTCAGCGAAAACGACGTCGAGTTCCTTCCCGGTTGGGACACCGAACTCCTGAGCAAGTTCGAGGCGTTCCCGAACCTGGGCCAGCTTTCTCCGTTCTCACCTGTGCCCCGCGCCGACGAAGGTGAGGTGTGGATTGAGAAGCCAGCGGAACGCCTGGAGCGGAATGGTGCAACGGTGATGGTCGCCGAGGGCAACGTCACCACGAACTGCATAGTCCGTCGGGAGGTGTGGGAAAGCGGCGTGCGCTGGCGCAACATCGAATCGAGCACGTTCCGCTTCCCGGACGACGGCAACTACTCAGTGGATGTGAAGGCCGCGGGATTCATGGTCGCCTGGAACGACGTGTACACCGTGGTTAACTGGGGTTGTCACGTCGATGAGTACGTCGCCAACCTGGGCTACTACATCCAGAATTACGCCGATAAACCGTGGCTCGGGATCGAGGGCTTTGCCGCGCGGCTGAGCGACCACGGGTACATCCTCTCGCAGGACGAGACCGGGCGTTACTCCATCGCGAAGAACGCATAAGCCGGCGCCGTGCGCCTTCCGATGATGTCGCTGTAAGATCGCATAAAACCGCAAGCGCGAGGAGGGGGAAGCATGTCCGCAACAACGCCTGAGGAAGTCGATGTCCTTTTCGAACGAGCACTCAACCTGGGTGATGTGGACGCTCTTGCCTTGCTCTACGAGGAGGATGCAGTGTTTGTTCCCCTGCCCGGCCAGGTAGTGCAGGGGAAAAACGCTATTCGCGAGTCTCTCAAGAACGTCATCGACATGGGGACTTCCCTGAAGCTAGAGGTGGTTCGCACGCATATCGCGGGCGATACCGCCGTGCTCTACAACGATTGGTCAGGAACGGCCAGGACCCGTGATGGGACCGACATGGTCCTTGCCGGTAAAGCGATCGAGATAGTGCGCAAGCAGCCCGACGGCTCCTGGCTCTTCGCAATCGATGATCCCTACGGGCGCGGTTGATGCTGACTCGGTTCGATGACTTCCCTGTGCACCAGACACCGGAACCCGTAGCACACCCCGCCTCCAGCGACCGCAACGTCTACGACCGCTACTGGTTCAACGGGTACCCGGAAGACGGCTCCTTCTACTTCGGCGTCGCGATGGGCCTCTACCCCAATCGCAACGTACTGGACTGTGGCTTTAGCGTCGTCAGGGACGGGGAGCAGCACTCCTTCCATGGGTCGCGGCGCGCCCCCGGGGAGCCCTCGGACACAAGTGTCGGGCCGTT